>JAADII010000018.1 GCA_013151415.1 Chloroflexota bacterium | reverse complement strand
AATCCGCGCGGCCGCGAGTGGGGCGTCACGGGCGTGTTGCGCCAGACAGAGGCCGGACGCCATTCGTTGCTTCTCAAGGGCAAACCGGAGCAATTCAAGGGGTTCATCATGCATCTGGACGAGGTGACGCGCATCCCGTCGGGAGCGCAGTTGCTGGTGGAGGGCGATCACACGCGGGTGCAGGCCCTGGCCGTGAAATATGGCAAGGGAACCTTTTGGGCCACCCAATACCATCCCGAATACACGCTCATCGACATGGCCCAACTCATCGCCGCGCGGGCCAGACCCCTGGTGAATGAGGGATTCTTCGAGCGGGAAGAGGACGTGCGCGCCTATGTGACCAAACTCAAAGCCCTGGCCGCGAATCCTTCCGATCAGGAATTGCGTCGCGAATTGGGCATCGGCGATGACATTTTGGACGACGGCATTCGTCAACAGGAGTTGCGCAACTGGGTTGATTATCTGGTCATTCCCAATCGTCGGGCATAAGGCCGCGGCGCGGCGTTTATCGTAGCCAAAAGAGTGGGGAGCGGGAACCCAAAGCATGTTATCGTCGCGACCATTGGGCGGGGTTGTCGATGGCGATTAGAGCCTGCCGGGCGTTTGGCGCGGGCGATTGGAGCGAGTGAGATGTGAGGGTGGGGCGGTCAATGGCTGCGCGGGAATTTGACAGGGCCGGGTCGGCTCGTGTATAAATAGCGACGTTGTGCAAACGTTTGCGCATAGTTTGAGGTTTTATCAGAGAAACACAGCCAAATCCTGTCATTTATGCAAAATTCTTCTGCTAAAACGTATGCATAATCGCCCTTCCATTAAAGACATCGCCCGTAAGGCCGGCGTTTCGCCCTCCACCGTCAGCCGCGCATTGGCCGGTTCGACTCGCGTCAGTCGCGAGACGCGTGAACGCGTGCAAGCCATTGCCGCCGAATTGGGCTACGCGCCCAGCGTCGCCGCGCGCAGCCTGGTTACGGGGCGCAGTCAAACCTTCGGCGTCATCACGCCCACCTCCGATCCTTACGTCGCGGCCGTGATGCAAGGCGTGGAGTCGGCCTGCATATCCGCCGGCTATCGTTTGCTCATCGCCTCCACCGGCGGCGAGCCGGCGAGAGAGATCGAGGCCGTAAGGCTCCTGTTGGCCCAACAACCCGATGGTTTGATCGTGCTCAGTTCGAGGGCCGGGGCCGCTTACGGCTCCATTTTGCCCCGGCTCGACGCGCCCGTGGTTTTCATCAATAGCTGGCACGAAGGCGAGCGGGTGTTTTCCATCGCCACCGATAATGAATACGGCGGCTGGTTGGCCACGCGTCACTTGTTGGATCTAGGGCGACGGCGCATTGCTTATTTGGGCGGGCCGGAAAAAGGGCGTTCGCATCGGGCGCGGGCCGCAGGTTGGCGGCGAGCGCTGGCCGAAGCGGGCGTTTCCTTTGATCCGGATCTTTTGTGGCCGGCCGATGGCTCTATCGAAGCCGGCCGTCTTGCGGTTGAGCGGTTATTGGCGGGGCCGGCCAAAACGCGCCCGACCGCGGTGTTCTGCTATAACGACCTCAGCGCTTTAGGGCTGATGGCCGAGGCCCAAGCGCGCGGCCTTACCATCCCCGGCGACCTTTCGGTGGTTGGTTTCGACAACATCCCCTTCGCGGCCATTGCGCATCCTCCGCTCACCACCGTTGATCAGCGGAAAAGAGAAATGGGCGGTCTGGCTGTCGAGACCCTGCTCGCGGCTCTGCGCGGCGAGCCCGTGGCCAGCATCCATCTTCGCGGCGAGCTCATTGTGCGCGAAAGCGCGGGCAAGGCTTGATGAAAGTCGGCCACACCGCACAAAGCTCGCCATATCCAGCGCCCAATACCCAGTATCCAATACCCCAATACCCCAATACCCCAATACCCCAATACCCAATATCCAATATCCAATATCCACCCTCACCCCCTCACAAGGAGCCAATCATGTCCAACAAAGTGCGCGTCGCGATCATCGGCGTGGGCAACTGCGCCTCGTCCCTCGTTCAGGGCGTTCATTACTATCGAAACGCCGATCCCAATGACCGCGTGCCCGGCCTTATGCATGTGCAATTGGGCGATTACCACATTCGTGATATTGAATTTACGGCTGCATTCGATGTGGACGCGGCCAAAGTGGGCAAAGACCTGTCCGAGGCCATCTTCGCCGGACAAAACAACACTTATCGTTTTGCTTCGCCGCCGCGGCTGGGGGTGACAGTGCAACGCGGGCGCACCCTGGACGGTCTGGGGCGTTATTTGCGGCAGGTCATCGAAGAAGCGCCCGGCGAGCCTGCTCCTGTGGCCGATATCCTGCGCGAAACAGAGACCGACGTTGTCATCAATTATTTGCCGGTGGGTGGCGAAGAGGCCACGCGTTGGTATGTGGAGCAGGTGTTGGATGCCGGTTGCGCGCTGGTGAACGCCATTCCCGTCTTCATTGCCAGCGATCCTTACTGGCAATTGCGTTTTCGTCAGGCCGGCGTTCCGGTGATTGGTGACGATATCAAAAGTCAGGTGGGCGCGACCATCAGCCATCGCGTGCTCACGCGTCTGTTCGAGGACCGCGGGGTGCGGTTGGATCGCACCTATCAGCTCAATTTTGGCGGCAACACCGATTTCATGAACATGCTGCAACGCTCGCGGCTGGAGAGCAAGAAAATATCCAAGACCACCGCCGTGACAAGCCAGATAACCGATCGCGAGCTGGACGAGCGCAATGTGCATGTGGGGCCAAGCGACTATGTGCCCTGGCTTGATGATCGAAAATGGTGCTATATTCGCATGGAGGGCACCACGTTTGGCGACGCGCCTCTAAACATGGAATTAAAGTTGGAAGTGTGGGATAGCCCCAACAGCGCCGGCGTGATCATCGACGCGCTGCGCTGCGCTAAGATCGGCCTGGATCGGGGGTTGAGCGGGGCGTTGGTGGCGCCAAGCGCTTATTTCAAAAAATCGCCGCCGGTTCAATTCACCGACGACGTCGCCCGACGCCTGGTTGAGGAATTCATCGATGGCGAAAACAACGACACCCTCCCTGAACGCATCTCGTCTCCCGCTTTGCCGCCGCTCTACGTTGGTTAAACTCATATTGTCTCATGTTGTTGGAAATTGGCATCGATGGTATGATCGCATCGTATGCTCTCAGACTAATCGTCTGAAAAAATCAGCCAAGGTTCTATAAGGAGAGACAACATGGCTTTTACTTACACCAACTCTCGCGGCGACACCTATGTGTTGCATGCCACCACCCGCTCACTCAAAAGCGGTAAACAACAAACCCTTTACTACTTCGCCAAGACGGAGAAGGAAGGCTCGCTGGACGCCGTTCCCGAAGGATATGAGGTGGTTGAAAGCCGAACCGGCTTGCCTGTGCTTAAACGAGCGCAGTGATCCTCGGGCCGACGAAACATTGTCGCCACCATAGCATACGGCCCGCGCGTTCAGTTGACGCGCGGGCCGCTCCGTGCTAAACTTCGCGCCTGCATCAAGCTATCTATCCGACGACACGCGCGCCAGAACCCATTTGGTGGGCTGGCCGCTCATGATGGCTTCCGCTTCCGATCTCGGACGCCGAATCCTTTTCAAACCAGGCTTTGCAGGCAATGTCGCTTGCCCTCTCGAACCATCGGGAGGGCGTTTTTCTTAACTTGCGTCACTCGGCGGTTTGTAAAATCGCCATTGTTGCTCGCGCGGTTGCGGCCCCTAACCGACGCAAGACCGACGCCACATCCCTGAAATCTTATAATTTTCAAAATAACCTCAAAATCAATCGATTTTTTGGAGATTATCCCCATGCTTGTTCTTAAATTTGGCGGCACTTCGGTGGGCGACACCAAGGCCATCGCCCAGGTGGCCGAAATCGTGGCTCGCGCTCGCGCACAAGATCCCAACGTGGTGGTGGTTACGTCGGCCATGAAGGGCGTGACCGACACCCTGATTCACGCCGCGCGCGCAGCGGCTGAAGGTCACGAACAGCCTTACCGAGAAGCCCGCAGCGATCTTTTGCTCAAACACCAATTGGTGGCCGGACAACTGATTGAAGACGGCGTGGAACGAGCGGCCTATGGGCGCCTGGTGGATGAGCGGCTGCGCTCGTTCGAGCGTCTTTGTCAATCCATTTATATTTTAGGCGAGTTGACCGCGCGAGGCATGGACGTGGTCTCAGGTTTGGGAGAGCGCATGTCCGCGCCTTTGCTCGCGGCCGTGTTGCGCGCTCATGGTCTTCAGGCCGATTGGGTGGATGCGGCCGAAATTATTGTCACGGATGACGCATTTGGCAATGCCACGCCCCTCATGGAGCCCACTTGCGCGCGAGCCAATGCTCGTTTGCGCCCCATGTTGGAGCAAGGCAAGGTGCCTGTGGTGACTGGTTTTGTGGGCGCGACGGCCGATGGCATCGCCACAACGTTGGGTCGCGGCGGGTCCGATTATTCGGCCGCGATCCTGGGCGCGTGTTTGGCCGCGGACGAGGTGCAAATTTGGACGGATGTAGACGGCGTCCTGACCACCGACCCGCGTATCGTGCCCGAAGCCAAAACCCTGCCCGAACTCAGCTATGTGGAGGCGGCAGAGCTTGCTTATTTTGGCGCCAAGGTGCTGCATCCCAAGACCATCCTGCCCGCGATCGAGGCGTCCATTCCTATTCGCGTGGCCAATACGTTCAATCCCGAAGGCCCTTCCACCTTGGTGGTTCCCGAGGTCAAAAACGCGGGGTCGGTTAAGGCCATCACGGCCATTCGCCATCTCACGCTGGTCAATGTCGAAGGCCGCGGCATGATCGGCGTGCCTGGCATTGCCGCGCGCACATTCAACGCGGTCGCGGGCGCGGGGGCGAATGTGCTTATGATCAGCCAGTCCTCCTCTGAACAAAGCATTTGTTTTGCCGTGCCCGAGGGCGACACGGCCGCCGTCATCGCCGCGCTAGAAAAGGAATTGGCCACCGAATTGGAGCGCCACTTTATCGACCGGGTGCGCGCCTATCACAACATTGTCATTATCGCTGTCGTGGGCGCTGGCATGCGCGGCACCCCAGGCATTGCTGGCAAAGTGTTTACAGCCTTGGGCGAGGCCGGCATCAATGTCGTGGCCCTGGCTCAAGGATCCAGCGAAGTCAATATTTCCATGGTGGTGGACGAGCAAGACGCAGATGAAGCCGTTCGTCGCATCCATCGCGCCTTTTTCAAAGATTGAGCGATAATCATGAGAATCGTGATATAACCAAAAAGCATTGTGTTTATGTCGCTTTTGGCGAATTATTGATTGTTTTTGCCGGTCTACAGGTCAATTTGCTGTATCGCTCATTGATTGCTTATCGGTGTTTTCTTCGTATGCTAAGGACTGTTTCTCTCATTCAATTCGGTTTTGGCGGCGTGGGCCGCGCGGTTGCCTCGCGCATATTAACCGCAGCGGCTCCGTTCAAGCGGCGGTATGGTTTGCGTCTGCGCTATGTGGCCTTGTGCGATAGCCGCGGCGCGGTGGTGGAGCCTCAGGGATTGTCGGAAGATCATCTTCTTCACCTATTGGACCACAAACGCGAGGGGCGTAGCCTGATTAGCGCTCGCGGTGGTCGCGCTCGCGAAAACCTGACGGAGATCATCGAACAGGCGGGCGTTGATGAGACCGTGGTCATCGACGTGACGGCTACTGATGAAACCACCGCGGCATTGAAATTGGCGCTGGCGCGTGGGCACGCGGCCGTGTTGGCCAATAAAAAGCCTCTCACCGGTTCCATGGACGATTTCCGCGAGCTGACTGCGAGCGGGCGCTTGCGCTACGAGTCCACCGTGGGCGCGGGCGTTCCTGTCATCGCCACCTTGAGCGAGACTCTGCTCGCGGCCAACGATGCGATTCAACGCATCGCCGGTTGTTTTAGCGGCACGTTGGGATTTTTGACCACGGGTTTGCAAGCTGGCGGGGCGTTTTCGGCTTTGGTGCGCGAAGCTTATGAGAAGGGCTACACCGAGCCGGACCCACGCGACGATTTGGGCGGCATGGACGTGGCGCGTAAGGCGCTGATTTTGGCGCGCACCTTGGGATGGTCACTAGACTTGGAGCAGATTGAGGTCGAGTCGCTCTATCCCGCGGAGCTCGCTTCGGGTTCAGTGGATGCATTTCTAGATGCATTGTCCGGGCTGGATGACGCGTATCGCGAGCGCGTGGTTGCGGCTCTCAGTCGTCAACACACCTTGCGCTATGTGGCCGCGCTGGAAGATGGCGCGGCTCGCGTGGGTTTGCAATCCGTTCCCCTGGAAAGCCCCCTGGGGCAACTTCAAGGAACCGACAATCTCATCGCCTTTCACACCGCCATCTACGACCCCAACCCCCTGGTGTTACAGGGTCGCGGCGCGGGCGTGCATGGCACCGCGGCCGGCGTGCTGGCCGACGTTGTGCGACTGTCCCTCTAGGCCGATGTCGCTCTGCGCCACGGCTGCGTTTAATCAAAATTCAAGCTGCTTATGTCCTCTCGTTGGATTCAGATCGGCGAGCCATATCTCCCCTCGATTTGGCGCTGAGCTCATTTTACACCTTCCAATCCGTCCGCCAAGGTCACATCCCAAATGCGGCGCTCCTCTTGCAGATCTGTCCACGCCTCTTTGTCGGCCCTAAGCTCGGCATAAGCCTTGTTCGTGGCCTCCAATATCCGCTGACGTCGATAAACTTCCAGGGCCTCTTCGACCACCTGTTGCATGGATACCCCCTCTTCTTGAGCAATTGCTTGTAGCGCGTCACGCGTCTTTTGAGGAATTTCAATAGTTGCAACTGTCATAACATTACACCTTCCTGGGTTATTCTGTGCCGTTCGCGGCTACGCTTGAAATAAGGCTAACCTCTGTTAGGCCTTCGCATTTTATCAATCTCTCATATCAGAGTCAAACCCATGTCTCGAATACCTGTAGGCATCCTCGGCGCGACCGGCGCCGTGGGTCAACGCTTTATCAGTCTGCTTGCCGAGCATCCCTGGTTTCAGATCACCGATCTGCTGGCGTCCGAGCGTTCGGCCGGCAAACGCTACGGCGACGTGGTGAAATGGGTGCTGGACGCGCCCCTTCCGGCTTCGGTTGCCGAGCTGCCCGTCAGGCTGGCCCAACCCGGCCAGGCCGACGCGCGCGTGCTCTTTTCCGCATTGCCGGCTGCGCAGGCGCGCGAGTTGGAGCCTGCATTCGCGGCCAAAGGCCACTTCCTCTTCTCCAACGCCTCGGCCTATCGCATGGCCGATGACGTGCCTTTGGTCATCGCCGAGGTCAATCCCGAACATCTGAACCTGATCGAGATCCAGCAGGCCAATCGCGGCTGGGAGGGGTTCCTGGTGTGCAACGCCAACTGCACGGCCACCCACCTCATCTGCACTTTGCATCCCTTGCAATTGGCTTTCGGCATCGAGCAAGTGATGGTCGTTAGCATGCAGGCCGCATCGGGCGCGGGCTATCCCGGCGTGCCCTCCATGGACCTCATCGATAATCTCGTGCCACACACTTACGGCGAGGAAAAAAAGATGCACACTGAGCCGCTGAAAATCCTGGGCGCGTTGGAAAACGGTCGCGTGCGTTTCGCGGATTTTCACATCAGCGCGCATTGTCATCGCGTGCCCGTGCTCGACGGCCACTTCGAGGCCGTGTCCATCGCTTTTTCGCGCGCCGCCACTCGCGAGCAGATCGTCGAAGTCTTTCGCGAATATCGCCGTCTGCCACAAGAGCTGGGTTTGCCCAGCGCGCCTGATCCGGCCATTGTCGTGCGCGAGGCCATGGACCGGCCCCAACCCCGCCTGGACCGGATGACAGGCGGGGGCATGGCCACGGTTGTGGGCCGGGTGCGCCCTTGCAATGTGCTCGACTGGCGCTATGCGCTTTTAGGCCATAACACCATTCGCGGCGCCGCGGGCGGCTCGATCCTCAACGCCGAACTCATGCTCTATCAGGGACGGCTATCCTGAAAATAGCGTCCGAAGTCCAAAGCTCGAGGTCGGTCGAGACAGATCATGATGAGCGGCCAGACCAACATCAACCACAGGACGAACATAGACCCCAGCGCTCCTCATCCTCAATGAACACACTCTCCCAACTCACCGCCGATTTTGTCATCTATCGTAATTTGCAGCCCTACGATCCCCGCGTGCCAGGCTTGCAGGAAGCCTGGCGCGAAATGGGCTTGCCCGGCCCTCAACTGGTGCGCAAACGCGAACCTGCGTATGCGTTGGTCGCGACCTGGTTTTTGCGCCGATTTCACGCGCTGCATGCGTCTGCTGCCGACGCCTCGGAATTGCTTTTCATTGGCGACACCCTGGGTAACGATGGCGGCGCATTCATCCGGCTAAGCCAAACCAGCGGTTGGAAGGGGGCGGCCTTTATTGGCAAAGACGCGCTCGATGAATCGCCCCATGCTTTCTGGCAGGGCGATATTTATGTGGCCAATCGCTGGCAAAGCCTGGCCGATTGGTTAGCGCAGTTGCCCGCGCGAGGTTTGGCTCTGGACGAGCGCACCGTTGTGGTGGTGGACATTGACAAGACCGCCCTGGGCGCGCGCGGGCGCAATCATCGGCCTATTGATCAGAGCCGTCTTCTAGCCTTGAAGAAGACGGTGTTGGCTGCGCTGGGCCCAGATGCAGACCTCGATGCGTTCGAGCGCGTCTATCGCGAGTTGAACACATCGACATATCATGATCTCACAGGAGACAATCAGGATTATTTGGCCTATATCAGCGTTATGGTGGGCGCGGGCGTGATCTCGCTGTCAGAACTGCGCCGCGAACACGAAGCCGGTCGTTTGAATGCGTTCGAGCCCTTCTTGATGCAGATTCACGCCCGTCGCAAGGCGCTCCCCATCCCCTTGGCCGAATTTCATCAAGCTGTGCACCAGGCGCATCTGGCCCATGATCCCACGCCATTCAAGGATTTTCGGCGTAACGAATATTTGGCGGCTGTCGCGCTTATGGGCAATTTGCCCGACGAGGCCGACGCCGCGCGGCGCGCTCAGGAGGAGATTTGTCTGACGCGAGAGGTGTGGGACGCGTGTCAATGGTTGCTGTCGCGCGGCGCGGTCATCACCGCGCTTTCCGATAAGCCCGATGAAGCCTGCGCGCCTTCGCCCGAACTGGCTGCACAGGGCTATCGGCCCATTCATCACACCCCCACCCACCTTTTGGGTGAAGCGTTGCCTATTTGAATTGGCGGAGAAACGCTAAGCGCATTGGCCCGGCGTCTTGCTTTCGGCCTTTTCTCGCGCTTTCAGCGGCCTGGCGGGAAAAGCGCGATGACGTCGCCTGGTTGGAGCATGGCGTCGAAGCCGCCGTCGTAACTCAGATCGCGGCCATTGAGCAAAATGCGCCAGTAGGGGCCGCTACGAGGCACATACACCGTTTCGAAGTCGGTGGCCCAGGTTGCGTCGTGTCCATTCTGAGGCGTGCGCCAGCGCACCTGGAACAACTCTTTGCGCAGCGTGGGATAATAATCGAAAAATTTGCGCAGCGCATCGGCCACGGTCGAGTCTGCGTGCACATGCACGGTTTGCTGTTCGCGCCCTATAAGTGTGCGCAGGCGTCCATATAACTTAACCTCGACCGTCTGCGGCCCTTCATCCAAAGCCAACGCCACTTTATACCCTTCGTTCATCTGTCGCGTTTGCAGCATCAAATATTTGTTCCAGGCGCCGATCGCGCCGGCGGTCAATTCGGGATCGAAGCCGGCCTGGATGATGCGTTCGGCGAAATAGGCTTGCACCAGGCCCATTGCACCCATGACCCATAAATCGGGCGTATGGATTTGGCGAGGTCCATGTCCTGCATGGAGTCGCCCGGCATGAAACAAATATTCTGCAAACTCATCGCTGAAGTCCACGCCAATGGTGCGCGCCATCCAGGTGGAGAAGAACTGTCGCCGTTCGCGCAGATGCTCTTCATCCATCTCTTGCTCCCAACCCAACACGGCCGCGGTTTCGTCGAATTGAGCCAGGTAATCGTAAGCGGCCACCACAAAGGGCGCTGCATTTTCCAAGAGCACCTCAGACGTATGGCGCATTTGCACCACCGCATGCTCATCCAATTGCAAAAACTCGCGCAAGCGACGCCAGGTGTGAATGGGGTCGGGTCGAAGACCGCTGAGTTCGAGTTGATATTCCATCGTCTTTGTCTGTGGGATCATAATAAGCCTCCTGGCTTTTGGATGCAATACATTCGCCTGAGGTTAGCTTATCAGGATTGGACGCCCTCTGACAATGACTTTTGTCTCAGACCGCGCGGCTCGTCTTGGGGTTAGGGTTGAACAATGCGTAGCGGGTTGGGCGCAAAGAGCAGTATGAAAAGAGCGAGCATGAACAGAGCCAGCAGTTTGTGTTTGCCATCGAGGGGCGTGAGATCATCGAAGGGGGTTGCGTGAACCTGGCCAAAGAAAAAGAGCAACCCGGCCCACAATAGCCACCCCCAAAACTGGGTGCGCCAGGCCAACACCACCAGCGCGGCGATGATCACATAAGTGAGGGGGCGGATGCGCTGGCCAAAGAGCGTATACGCCGCATGACCGCCATCGAGTTGGCCAACAGGGATGAGATTGAGCGCGGTCACCAGCAAGCCCGCCCAGGCCGCGAACGCAATGTTGTTTAGAAAGACGTCCATGCCATCAGCCGAGGGCAGCATTTGTCCGAATATCAGGTATTTCACGGCCAGATAGAAGATCGAGTTGCCCTCCATGAGATAAGTCTGGTCTGTGGGCAGTGGCGCCACCTCTGACGTGAGTAAACCGTAGATGAGCAACGGGATGGCGAACACAAGGCCGGCCAACGGCCCGGCCGCGCCCAGTTGCAGCAAATGTTTGCGGTTTTTTGGGGGCGCGCGCATCACAATCACCGCGCCGAGGGTGCCAAGGATGCTTAGAGGCAACGGAATAAAGTAGGGTGGGCTGACAGCCATGCGATAGCGCCGCCCCACAAAGAAATGCCCCAACTCATGGGCGAGCAGGATCAGCAACAAAGGGCCGGCGTAACTGAATCCCGCCTTCCAATCGATGGAAAACCCCTCTGCATTGCTCTGCATCAACCCGCCGGTGACAAAAACCGAAATGGCGGTGAAAACAAACAGCGCAACGGCCAATCGCCAGCGCGGGCGATGAGCGGGCATTTCCCCTTGCACCAGATAGATCACCTGCTCTTTGCCCTCACTGCGAAAGAAGGTGATAAACCCATCGCGGCTTGCTCGTCGCGCGATGGCGTCGTATGCTTCTTCGGTTGAGGTCAAGAAGCGGCCGCTCAAACGGATGGCATGTTCGTAGCGGTCCAGCGAAACATCGAAGCGAATCGATTCGACATCAAAATAACCTATCACCGCGTTTTGGGCTTGTTGGGTCAGACGACCCTGCACCAGGCTGTCAATGGGCATGCTGCGGCTCCTGAAAAAAACAATGAGGTGGTCAAAGTCGAAGCCTTGACCACCTCATCATACCTTGCTTTGCGCCCTAGGGGCAAAAGCGTTGGATTATTCGGGAACGCCGTTCGTGGTGCCGGAGCCCGAGCCAGGACTGCGGGTGATGTTGTTGATGACCACAGAAATGGGCTGACCGTTATTGCTGGTCACCACTACATGGCCTTCGAAGGCGTCGCCCAGCACGTTGAAGTCGCCTGCGGGCTTGTTGCCGCCGTTGCGGGTGTTATAACCAAAGCTGGCGCCGGCCGGGATGATGTCGTTGGCGAATTCGAGTTTCTTATTGCCGTTGCGATCATAGAAGGTGACCGTCACATCGGCGTTCGACGCACCCAGGTTTTGCACGATGATGGCCGTGTACTTCTGCCATGTGCCGCCAGGAACGATGCGCTTGACGTTGGGGGCGAAGAATTTGTTGCCGCCGCCGTTGGAGGGGATGGCCGCATACACGCCGCCCTCGATCAGACCGCCGCGATTCCACTGCGTGATGACCGTGGCCACAGCAGCTTGATCGACCGTGATCTTGGCCGAGCCGGCCCAAAGCTCTTGCGAATCCAGCACATCAAACGTGGAGGCCGGGACATTGCCGCCGTTGCGAGTGTTGATGCCAAAGGTGGAGTTGGGCGGAATCTGCTTGTTGCTGATGGTGACGCTGGGGTCGTTGGGATCGCGAGGGATCAGCTCAATGGTGACATTGGCGGTGGTGTTGCTCAGGTTCTGAACATTGATGGCCGACCAGATGGTCCAGTTGCCCGAAGGTTTCACGCGGAAGACGGTGGGTGCGATGAGGACCGTGGTGGCCGAACCGGACTGAGCCGTGGTTCCGGAGCAGTCGGCCGCATTGTAGGTGGCCGAGCGGCCCACCGCGGCGTTGGTGGTGCTGCCCCAGTTGACGACAGCCACGCCGTGCACTGTGCCGCCATTGGTGACCGTGACGGTGGCCGAGCCAGCCCAATCGCTGGGAATGTTGGGCACGGTTGTGCTGCTGGTGGCCAGATCATAGGTGTGTTGCGCGCCCACGGGAATGGTGTCGGTGCGTTTGCCCTGGCTTACGCCGTCGCGGCCGATGTATTCGATCTCGACGCTGGCGGCCGAGGTGCCCGTGTTTTGTACCGTGAAGGAGCTGATGATGCCGTTGGCGCCCACGCTATATTTCCACAGCGAAGGGAAACAGATCTTGGACGAGCCGGCGCTCACGCCGGTGTAGGTGCCCATCTGATAACCGTCGCCCGGTCCACCTGTCCAGCTCGTCTCGACCACCGCGGCCAGAGGCTGGTTCGAGGAGGCGACGCCCGCGCCATTGAAACCTTGCGGAAGCTGGCTGCTGGCCGGATCAATGGCCACCGAACCGTTGCCGGGGATGGTGGGCGAGGGGCCGGAAATCATGTTGCCGCTCTGATCATAATAGAACAGGTTCACCTGGGCGGAGTTGCTCGTCTTGTTGACCAGCTCGGTGGTGGTCGAGCCGCTGCCTGGATTGGGGAAGCTTTGCGCGGCCACTGGCAGAGCCGCCAACAAGGCTAACACCAACGCCAGCCCAAGGAGAAAGGTGATTCGTCGTCTCTTCATGGTTGTCTCTCCTGTAAAAATGAAAGGATTTGGATGCATTTTAGAAAACGCGCGACGCGAAAAATCGTTTCATGTCGCCCTTAGCTTAGCACGACCCACGCGGGGTTTCAATAGCCAATGCGGATTAATTTGTCTTGAGAACCTTGGAAAACGCCTTTTTTCAACTAATACTATCGGGTTATATGTCGTCATTGCGCCGGCATGGCCTGGTGTCGGGCCGGATCGAGCCGGAAAAGCGCCTTTTCGGCCGGGATTGCCGCGCCAACCACCGCGGGGACCCCTCCCGCTCGGGCGCTCGCGGCCGTATGGCACAATAGGTGCCCCGATGCGGCCGCGACGCCTCTGGCTTGCAGAAACAGCCCCGGCCAAATGGGCGTGGTTTCAATCACCAGGGCGATGGCGTCTGCGCGCATGGTCGCGATCGCTTCGGGATGGTTCAGAAACTGTGCGGGAGCTTCTACGAAATGCCCGGCCACGCCTAACCGAGCGCTTTGCTCTTGTCGCGAGAGCGGCTTGCCGCGCGGCTCAGCCATGCGTTCTTTCACAAGAGGCTGCACCTGATCTCGACTGTGCCATTCGCCGGTCATCACCTGTTTCACTTCCTCCAGTTCCAGCCAGAATATCTGGTTGGGTTCGTCCAAGCGTTGGCCGTCGCGTCTGGCCTCTTCGGCCGCGGCCAGGCTCCAACGACGCACCGCAGCCAATACATAGGCCAAAGCGTCGACGGCGTACGCGTGAGCGCTGAGCAGGCGTCGCGTCAGCTCAACATGGCGTCGAAATGCATTGCGTTGCAGCCATCCCACTTGAGCGGCGGTTTCCTCCAGCGCGTCTTGCGCTCGCCGTTTGGCCGTCGCGGGGTCCCACGCCGCGCTGGGCCTGGGCTTCATGGCCTGGGGAGGATGGCGTTCGCTCCAGCGGGGTTCGGCCAGTTCCCATTCATGGTCTCCGCGATGACCAAATCGGCGTCGAAACGCGTCTGTTTCAACCCCCGAAGCCAAGGCTTCCACCATGTCCATTTCCGGCGCGTCCACCCCGCCCACCAAGAGGAGCACGCGCTGGTAGCTTTCTTCGTCCAGGCGTTGTTCTAACGATTCACCTAAATGGGCATATGCGCCGATCGCGGCCGCAGCCAGGCGCTGTTCGTCGTAGAGCGCGTCCGCGACATAGGGTTCGATTTGTTCCATCACCTGAAGAAGCTGAGCCTGACTCCAGCTCATCTCGAAGACGTTCTCGGCCCACGCGCGTAGCCGCCCCTGGCTTGCTTCGATCTCTTGAAGCAACCGTTGGGCCGCCTTGCTTGCTTTGGTCGCCTTGCCGCGGCCGTGGGTTTCGATATCATCATCGAGCCCCAGCAAATGTGCGATGCGTTGGGGCGTTTGCTCCCAGGTGGTTGAGATGAGGGACGCCAACGCCCGGTCATCCCATAATGTCGAATCGTTTTGGCGAGAGGGCGGTGTAAAAGAGGAGAGACCCAGGGCGCGCTGCTGACGCCGATGGGCCTCTTGCAATGAAGGTAAAAGAACGCTCTGACTCAATGGCGTTAAGGAGGCCGGAAGGTGCAATGGAAATCTCCTGAGTGATTGGGTTATCGGATGTGGTTGAAAACCACAAACACCAAGGATAACCGCGGCCAGCCAAAAGCGCCAAAATTTCAGTTGAACCGGGAGTGCGTCAACGCCATTCAGTGCGTCAACTCAGGCTCCCGTTCAGATTCCCGCACAATGATGCCGTCCAGGATGAGATCGACGACCTGATCCAATTGTTCGTTCAGCGAGCTGCTAAAGTCGGTGATGGCCCAAGCCGCCACCTGTTGGAAATAAAGAGTGTAGAGAATGTCGGCCACAAAGTTCACATCGACGTCTTCGCGAATCTCACCTCGGCGCTGCCCATGAGAGAGCAACAGGCCAATGGTGGCTCGAAAGTCGAAGCGCGAGTGTTTATGCGCCACCAGATCATGAAGCCGAATGCCGCGAAAGACCATCTCTTTCACCAGACTACGATCGCGATCCAACCCCCGCGCCAGGGCGTGAAAGAGATATTTGATCTTTTCGCGCGATGTTGTGAATGTCGCCCAGACGCCGATTTCTTCGGGCTGTAATTTGCCCAGCGCCTGTTCCCCCAGTGCGAGTAAAACATCTTCTTTTGTGGGGAAGTAATTGAAGAAGGTGCCCTTCGCGACGCCCGCGGCGCGAGTTATCTCGGCCACAGTTGTCTGCTCGAACCCCTTTTCCCGAAAAAGACGTAGTGATTCGGTGAGCAAGCGCTGCCGCTTGTCTCGCTTCTTCCTCTCGCGTCTGGATAGGTGCATGTCGTATTGCATGTAGGCCCTCGTGGAGTGTGTTGAGAAAACATGAGTGGAAATTGGCCTTGGGGTGGGGGAAGAAGTGGGGGAATCATTACTGCTAGTAAAGACGTGAGGCGATGAAGATAGGTTATGGCCAATTCGATGAAAATGCAAACTCGCGGACTTGGCTGGTCATGGGGGTTTGACACAGCGCGGCATAAGTTTCTATAATGAGAAATGCTGTTGTTCAGTTCATTTCATCCTTTCTCCTTGCCGGCAAGGCAATTGTCATGAGAACAATCAAACGTTATCCAAACCGGAAGTTATACGACACCGAGCGCAAACGATATGTGACGCTGGACGAGATCGCGACCATGATCCAGGAGGGGCTGGATGTGCAAGTGGTGGATCATGAAAGCGGCGCAGACCTGACCAGCATTACTTTGGCGCAGATTATTTTCGAGCGGGAGAAGAAGCGTTCGGGTTTCCTGCCGCAATCCATCCTGACTTCGTTGGTGCGCACCGGTGGCGGCACGATGGATTATCTGCGTCGCTCCTTGCAAACCTCGGTCAAAGCCTTGCGCATGTTGGAGGAGGAGATCGACAGCCGCATCGATTCTTTGGTGGCCAAAGGCGAGCTGGCGCAAGAGGAGGCCGAACGCTTGCGCAAGGAGCTACATGAGAATGCATCGGCCATTGCCCGCGACATCATGCCCGATTTGCGGATTGAGTCTGCTCTGGAACGGCTCAATTTGCCCACGGGTAAGGATGTGGAGGCGCTGCAAAAGCAAGTTGAGCAATTGACCGAGCAAGTGGAGCTGTTGTTGCAGCACACACAGGCGACCGACGCCAGCGCGCCACAACGTTCGGATGAAATTTCGTCGCCCTCTGATCAGGATTCGGCATCCGCGTAAGCGCATGACTCACGGATCGACGTATATTCAATTGAGTGGAACAGGCGAGTTTTCGAAAACGGCTTTGGTGTTGGCGGGTGGCGGGTTGACCGGAGCCGTGTATGAAATTGGCGCGTTGCGGGCTATCGATGAATTGTTGGTCAATCGCAGCGTGAACGATTTCGACGTCATTGTCGGCACAAGCGCCGGCGCTTTGGTGGGATCGTTGCTGGCGAAGGGCCTGACGCCCGGCGAATTGATGCAAATGGTGGATGGCACGCATCCTCGCCAGATCGGCATTCAGCCGGAGCACATTTTTTCGCTCAATTCGCGCGAATTCTTGCGTCGAAGTTTGCGCCTGCCCGCCACGGCAAAGCGGGCTATTCTACACTATCTGCGCCATCAAAGCGATATCAATTTGTTTGATCTCCTTTGGTCGCTGGTGGAGATCATGCCTTCGGGCTTATATGATAATCGCACTCTCGAGGAGTACTTGCAACGTGAATTACGCGCCCTGGGGTTGGATGACGATTTTCAAACCGTGGGCAATGAGCTTTATATCATTGCCACCGATTTGGACACCGGCGAAAGGGTGGTGTTTGGACGCGATGAGTTGGCCGACGCGCCCTTGAGCAAAGCCGTGGCCGCGTCGAGCGCCGTGCCGTTGCTTTATCGGCCAGTGCGCTTTCGCGATCGCGAATTTGTGGACGGCGGATTGAGAGGAACGGCCAGTTTGGACCTCGCCATCGAAGCGGGCGCCAAATTGATTGTTTGCATTAATCCTTTGGTTCCGCTAGACAATTCAGATAAAGACCAGCCCGCGTTAGGACCGGAGGCTCGCTTCATCAGCGAGAAAGGGTTCCAGGCTGTGGGCGCTCAGGTGTTGCGCATCATTATGCAAAGCGGCCTGGAGTATCACATCAAGCAACTGCGTCGTCGCCATCCAGATGTCGATATCATCCTCATTCAACCGCGGCGCGATGACGCAAGAATGTTCTTTTACAACATCATGCGTTATTCCGCGCGGGTGACTATCGCCCGGCATGGGTTCGAGTCGGTCACCATCGATTTGGCCGATCAATATCCCCAACTCAAAGCCACGTTATCCCGTCATGGGTTTGAAATCACGCGGCGATTCGTCATCGAGGAGCTCGAGGCCATTCGCGCCAGCGGATATGACATCGAGGTGATAAGAAAAATGTTGGAAAGGAGCGAACGACGGAAGCGCTCATTTGCCGAAGGCAGAGTGAGCGACCCCATCACGGGACTCAAGCTGACGTTGGCGCAGCTCGAACGGGTGGTTGCCGAGATCAATCGATAATCAACCCCTTATCTTTTAAGACTTGTGGATAAAGGGCTTCGGCTTGCCGAAAAAGCGGGGCTAATTGCATGGCGCGCGAAATAGAGCCTTTGGTTCGGATGCGACCTCGGAAAAACGCATCGCGTAGTCGCGTTTTCCCCATCCACACGTTGTGCAGGGTGTCGGCCGACATGGTCAGAGTCAAATCGGGCGGGGTTCCATCCGGCTCGAAGCGAAAGCTAACCGGATTGGTGCGCGCATTGAGGTTGATGTAGGCCTCCGGCTCCGTGAGATGCACGTCGATGACCATGCGACTACGGGCGAATTCGGTCGTCGCGCCGGGCGTTTCTTCCAATCGATGGAAAAGTTCTTTGACTACGTCGTAGAGGGTCTCAGAATCGGGGTAAAAGGGCATGAGGGTGGGGAGTGGGATATGGGAATATTGAGATATTGGGTATTGGGTATTGGAGTGTCAAGGGTCAGAAACCTGATACATGACACCTGGAACATGACACCTGGAACCCGACACTGAAGCTCAGCCAAGAAATACGGATTCGCGCTGGGCCAAACGGCGGTCGATCTGCTCCTGAATGCGTTGGCGAACCAGATCGGAAAGCTCGGATACGAACGCAGGGTTGGTGATCATCTCGTCGTCATAAGCCGAGGTTTCGATGGGCTCGCCGATGTCGATGAACCATTTTGTGGGAAGCGGGATCAAGCCGAGGGGGCCGAGCCAGGGCCAGGTGGGCGTGATGGGAAAGAATGGAAAGCCCAACATGCGGGCGATGGGTTTGGCGTCGGCTAACATGGGATAGGTCTCTTCCGCTCCCACCACCGAGATGGGTATGATGGGCGCTCGCGCCTCCAGGGCCAGCTTGACGAAGCCGCCGCGACCAAAGCGCGCCAGGCGATATCGATCTTTAAACAACTTGCTCACGCCTTTGTAGCCTTCAGGAAACACCAAAACCAGCTCATCTTCGGCCAGCAGCCGACGACCGTTGTCGGGATGAGCCAAAACCTGACCTGTTTTGTTCAGGATCATGGAAAAGAAGGGCAATGTGGGGAACCAGTTGGCCACCAGCGCCCGCACCAGACGGTGCGCAGGATGAAACTCGCGCACGCCATATGCGATCATGGCCCCATCCAGGGGCAAAACGCCGGAATGATTGGAGACCAAAAGCGCTCGGCCAAAATTGGGGATGTTCTCAACCCCTTCGATATCCACACGCCAGTAATATTTGAAGATGAGACCCAGCGCCAGGGCCATATACTCGGCCACTTCGGCGTCATAGCCCCATTTGTCCACATAATAGTCGCCCGTAAAGCGGCGTTTGAGAAAATCGATCTGCATTTCAAGGGCCACCTGGGCCACCATGGCGATGCCTTCCCAGGTTTGGCGGTCCAACCAGCCGCTGTCCACCAGCTCTTGCACCCGCGCCAGCACTTTTTCGCGCACTGCGGGGCTGGCGTTTTCCAACAGGTGCTCTACGGCCTCTATCAACTGGCTTGAGGAGGCCGGCTGCAAAGCGCGCTTTTCTTCGGGCTCGGCTTGCTGCGCTTCGGCCGCGCGTTCCAATTCGACCCTCACTTGCTCGCCTATCGGCAATTCGCTCGTCGCGGCCTGGCCGTTGCTGCTGGCCATGATTCCCGGCTCCGCCTCGGCGACGCTCTCTTGTTCGCTCACTTCGACCACAGTCTCATTGGTGCGCGAATCCATCTCTTCGGCCTCCCAAGCGCGATGGGCGTAGCAATAGCGCCCGCCGGCCTGAGCGGGGCGTTTGCACCGGGTTCCTGCTTTGGTGATGGCCTCGCAACGGTGTTTTTGATCGTTATCTGACATGATTTTTGGCTTCACGGTTTCATGATTGGTTGTTCGCGGTTGAGCGCAGGTCACTTTCAGGTGGCTTCGGGGCCCGCGATCAAATCACTGGCCGCCGCGGTTGTGCGCCTGGCCGCTTCCTGAGCCACGCGTTGGGTTTGTTTGCCCACGGTTTTGACCGTGCGCAGACCATCCTCGGCCGCGCGATAGGTTAAGCTGGTTTTGCGGCGCTGCTCGCGAAGCTGTTGACCAAATTCGCGGATAGTCGTTTCCGCATCTTTGGCCGGAGTGAAACCCAATTCTTGCTCCATGCGTTCGGTCGCGGCCACCCATGAATAGCGCAGATAATCCCACGGCAAAGGCGCACATCGATCCACCTCGGGGCGGATCATTCGACCCCAACGCTGACTCCAATAAGCCAGCGGATGGAATATGAACACAGGCGGCGCCCCAACCAGGGCCAAAACCTTGAGCAACGGTTGCGGGTCGAGTGCAGCCACGTTATACGTTCCGTTATGATCCTCCATGATGCAATGCCCCACCGCGCGCAGCACATCATCATGATGAATGAATTGCAGCCGCGGATCAAAGCCCAACAGCGTCGGAGGCGCGGGCATGCTGAGATAAGAGGCCATGGGCGAGGACATGCCGCCGCCCAAAATATTGGCGAAGCGCAACACCGTTACGATCATGTCTGGGTATTGATGACGAAATCCGCTGACAAAGGTCTCGATGTCGCGCAGTTCGCGAATATAGGCGTATTCTGGCCGCCCTACGAATTCGCTGCTCTCGTCGATGAACGCCGGATTGCTTGGATGCGCGCCGTAGACGACGGTGCTGGAGGGGATGATGACTTTGCGCACACGCGCCAGCGCGGCCGCGCCCAGAAGACGCATGGTCCCCAAAACATTGCTATCGAACACTTCTTCGGTATGACGCTGTCGCCAGCGAAATGCACAGTGGAGGACCACCTCAACGTTTTCGCTTTCGAACAGCTTCGCCAGCAAGGGGTTGCGAATATCCGCTTCAACGAATTCGACGCCCGGAAAGGGTTTGGTCATGGGCTTGATATCGATGCCCAGGACGCGCATGCCGAATTCGGACGCAAGTCGCGCCATACGTCGGCCCAGAGGGCTAAACAAGCCTGTTATAGCAAGTGTGCGCATATTCAAAGGCTCCTGAGAGCGCCAATCCACGCTCTGGATGGTTTATTTATCACCACGACTCGCCGCGAACCTAACAAAATGCGCGGAAAAATGGAACGCGGCCAGGGAGGATTATACGGAGAGATGCGACCAGGGTCAAATATTAAGAGATGCTCAATCCCATCATTCGCTCACAAAATCCTCCAACCCCAGCCTTTCCAGCGTCTCAGGCGTGGGTTTGCCGGTGGTTGCGTCCCAGCCGCGGGCCTGGTAGTAGTATTGCACCATGGTTTCAATGTCGGGCGCGTAGCCGGCCGTGGGACCGCTGTCGAACGCGCGACGAAGGGGTTTGGGCAGGGTGTCGTTGGCCCGCGTAAGGCCAAAGCGATGGTTGAGCGCGCGTTTCAGGTTGAAGATGCGTTCGCCGGCCCGCGCTAGGTCGTCCGCATCCCAGGTCTCGCCGGTGATGGTCTCCCACAGCTCCAAAAAGGTGGGGATGGGGATGTCTTCGAAATGGCAGAGGATGGCGCTGTTTGTGAAGGCGCGGAAATCCATGACCCGCGCCACCATCTGCATCTTTTCCAACGATTCTTCGTGCGGATCGCCGTACACAATGCCCAACTCGGGCATCTCGCGACCTTGCTCCCAATGGTAGATGTCTCCGGCCATATGACAGGCCCCGCGCGTCGAGGTCGCGTAAACCACGCCCTGGCCCGAATGCGCGTGCACGTCGTGATAGGGGACTTCCAGCTTATTCACATGCACGGCCAGGTCGGGAACGCCCAACGCCTCGCCCACGCGCGCCGCGCCCTCGGCCAGCAGATCACCGAACCCTTGGCGATGGGCGATTTTTTCGATCAAGACAAGGGCGGGCTGGGGGTCGCCCCAACGCAACGTCAGGCCATCGGTCACGCGCTCGTCGATGATCCCGTTTTCGAAGAGATAATAGGCGAAAGCAATGGTCGAGCCGCAAGAGATGGCGTCCAGGCCATAGCGGTTGCACAAGTGCCCGGCCAGCGCCGCGGCCTCCAGATCGTCCGAACCAATGATGGGGCCAAAGGAGACCGCGGTCTCATATTCCGGGCCGTCCACCACGCCCTCCACGCCGGGCAACTCGACCTCGCGACCGCAGGCGATGGGGCAGCGGAAACAAGGCACGTGACGCTTGAGATAATTGTCGCTCAGTTGTCCGGCGTTGATGCGGTCTTCGATGCCGTCCAACTCGTTGGTGGTGTAATAGCGCGCGGGCACATCGCCGGTGATGGGGCCAAAATCCATGGAGAGCATGGTCCCGCCCAATCGCATCATCTGCGCGGTGATGTCGTCGATGACATGTTGGGTGACATGACGATTGGCGGTTTTGTTGGCTTCTGGATTGTGCAGAGGAACTTTGGCGCGGCCGCGCACCGCGATGGCCTTGAGCCGCTTGCTTCCCATAACCGCGCCCATGCCCGTGCGCGCCGCGGCTCGACCGTGGTCGTTCATCACCCCGGCATAGAGCACAAGATTTTCCCCTGCAGGGCCAATGCAGGCCACGCGAGCGCGGTTGTCGCCCATCTCCTCGCGAATCGCGGCCTGCGTCTCATACATGTCCAGGCCCCAAAGATGGTCGGCCTGGTGCAGACGGGGGGCCATGCCCTCTCGGATTTCCAACCACGCGGGGCGCTTGGCCTGGCCGGTGATGATGATGCCGTCATATCCCGCGCGACGTAGCTCGGGACCCCAATAGCCGCCCGAATTGGCCTCGCCCGTGAGCCCGGTCGCGGGCGAACGCGCGACCACTGAAAACCGTCCTGCGGCCGGCGTCGTGGTTCCCACCAAAGGGCCGGTCATGAAGATAAGCGGATTCTCGGGGCCAAGTGGGTCGGTGTCCGATCCGGCCAGGTCGGCCAGATAGCGCGCGGCCAGGCCGCTACCGCCGATGAAATCGCGAGCATAGGCTTCGTTGAGCGGTTCATCCCACAGACGGCCTGTGGTCAGGTCCACGCGCAAGATTTTGCCCATGTAGCCGGGCAAGATGGCGGGCGGAGCAGGGGTGAAGAATCGTCCCATCGTCTTCCTGTTAAGTGATTACTCATTTGAAACTTGAGCCGCATCTTTGGCCGACGTTGACCAAAATAGACCATAGGACCAACATAGACCAAAAGGCCCATTTTCTATCTTGGTCTACTTTGGTCTACGTTGGTCGGCGCAAGCGATTTTCATCCGTATCGGAGCGGGCAAGCCTGCCGTCGGACTTTTTAGAAATCGATTTTCCGGCCATCGAACGCGTAGAGAAACAGCCGCGCCAGGTCATCTCGTTCGGGGATGCGAACTGCGCTGATGAACGTCCCGTCTCCCTCCGCGAACTCACACAGTTCCTCGATGCGGGCTTCGTAATCCGGCCGCGAAACGCCCAGGGCTTCGACGCTGAGCGGCTGATCGACGCGGCCATGCAGCTCGCGTATGGCCTTGATGACCGCGGCCGCGGCTTCGGGCTCTTCGGCCTCGCCTTCGGGCAGTCGAAGGGCGTGAGCGATGTCGCGAAAGCGGGTCAGTTCGGGTTCGCGGGCGATATATTCCAATGTGTAAGGCAAAAAGAGGCTGACGCTGCGCCCATGCGGAATCTTGAAAAAGCCGCCGAACGCATGGCCCATGGCATGGGCCAATGAGGCCCATGAGTTGATGAACCCCAATCCGCCCAATGTGGCCGCGTTGGCCATATGCTCGCGAGCTTCCACGTCCTGAGGCTCTGCGTAAGCGCGCGGCAGATATTCGAATATCAGTTGAATGGCTTTGATGCAAATGCCATCGGTGAAGTCGTTGTGAAAGCTGGAGAGATAACCCTCCACCGCATGCGTCAGCGCGTCCAGGCCGGTGTCCGCTGTGATGCGCGGGGGCAGTTCGTAGGTGAGCGCGGGATCAACAATGGCCTTGGTGGGCATGGTCTCGCGCGAACCTAAGGCCAGCTTGCGACCATCGCTTTGATCGGTCAACACTGTGGCCCATGTGGCCTCGGACCCGGTGCCAGCCGTGGTGGGAATGGCGATGAGCCTGGCTTTCTTGCCGATGTTCAGCTCCATCATGGGGCTGATTTCATCTGGTTGCAGGTCGGGCCGCTCGTAAAGCACCCACATGGCCTTGGCCGCGTCGATGGAGGAGCCGCCGCCCAGGCCGATGATCCAGTCCGGCTCGAAAGCTCGCATTTGCGCTGCGCCTTTTTGCACAGTTTGGAAAGAGGGCTCAGGCTCGACCTCAGAGAACCATTCGATGGCCATGCCCGTGGATTGCAAACGCTCGACGATGCGCTGTGTGAAGCCCAGCTCATGTAGCACAGGATCGGTGACGATGAACGCGCGCTCGCCCCGAATTTCTTCCAGATGGCTCAACGCATCATCACCGTAGATGATCTCCGGACAGTCGAAGAACCACATGGTTTACACCTCATCGGGCCAGACCGTATCCACACTCGCGGCCGCGTTCACCAGATCCAGCGTCGCTTTGACCGAACGCATGATCTTGCCCAGGTTGCCCTTGAGCTTGAGTTTGCGACTCACCAATGCGCGAATGGGGTCAAGCTTATGGTCGAATATCTGACGATAAACGTCAATGGTTCCTTCGATGACAAATTCGGGGTTTTTGTCGTCATCGCCCTCGACCACATACGCCTCGCGACACTCGCCATGCCATAGATCGAGATAAAACTTGACCGGCTGTTCCAGGCCTTTGCCCGGGGAGACGATGAAGTAAAAATCGCCCTCCCATTTGGCCGCGGATTTCTTGTATGGTTCGCTGGCATTGAGCGCGTCTTTGAATGCTTCGACCCATTCGGGAGAGGGAAACAGGTAAGCCATGAGAA
Organism: Chloroflexota bacterium; assembly: GCA_013151415.1. Classification (GTDB taxonomy): domain Bacteria; phylum Chloroflexota; class Anaerolineae; order J102; family J102; genus JAADII01. Next base: position 25,661 of record JAADII010000018.1, on the reverse strand, counting down.
CGCCTCCTTGAGGTTAAGGTTGAGGTTAAGAAAAATGACGCGTCGCGTCGTGTGAAGTATAACACGCGATCCAAAGGATGGCGAAGACGAGGCGCGCGTCGCGATGCATTTGGCATTTTTGCCACAAGCATTGGCCGCGATTACAATGAGAGCGCGCAGCAAACGCCGCGAACAAAGGTCGAGAGTGGAGAGCGATGCAACCTCGCGACAATCCGACCGGGCGACTGGCAAATACGAAACGTGTAGCGCGAAGAGCGAAATATCTTTTCTCCCATCTCAAAAAGCATCATGACTCATCCACCCATTCAGCTTCCTGAAAACGCCCCCTCGCCCATTGCCATCACCACCGATTTTGGCGCAGGCTCGCCCTATGTGGCCGCGCTCAAAGGCGTGATTCTCGACATTTTGCCCTGGGCCAAGATCATCGATGTGACGCATGAGATCGAGCCGCAGAACATTCAGCAGGCCGCATACGTTCTCAGCGCGATCGCCGATTATTTCCCGCGCAGCACCGTCCATCTTGTGGTGGTCGATCCGGGCGTGGGCGGCGAACGTCGTCCTATTGCAGTGTACACCGAGCGCGCATGTTACGTAGGCCCAGACAATGGCGTGTTTAGCGCCGTATATGCGCGCGAGCATGTGAAAGAGATTCGCCTCTTGCAAAATCCGTTCTATCGGTTGCCCAAGGTGAGCCATACGTTTCACGGACGCGATATTTTCGCGCCATTTGCGGCTTATATCGCTTCAGGCGCGCCCTGTCATAGCTTGGGCCCTGTGGTGACCGATCCCGTCCGCATTCACCTCCCTGAACCGCGACGCTTGGCCGATGGCCGACTCGAGGGCCAGATCATTTTCGTGGATCGATTTGGCAATCTTATCAGCAATATCCCGGCAGAATGGCTGACGGATAATGAAGCTTGGGTGTTCGAAGTGGCTGGCCAGCTCGTTCGCGGTTTTCACGCCACTTACAGCGACGCGACCCCCGGCGAATTGCTGGCCTTGAGCAGCAGCGGCGGTTTACTCGAAATCGCGGTGCGCGAGGGCAGCGCGGCTCGGCGTTTGGCTGCTGGCGTGGGCGAGCCCATTTGCGCCCGTCGCGAACAAACGTGAGGGGCGCGGTCACATCGAACAGAAGGCGAAACGCCAAATCTTATCGCCCATACATTCGCTATGAACGAATATTTCATTATTCAGGGTGGTCGGCCATTGGAAGGCGAGGTGCGCGTCTCGGGCAATAAAAATGCGGCCTTGCCCATGTTGGCGGCCACATTGCTCACCGATGAGCCTGTCACACTGCGCAATGTCCCGCGCATCGGCGATGTGGACGCGATGTTGGCGTTATTGCAATATCTTGGCGCCGAGGTGCTGGCCAACGGCGGGGACGCCATTACTTTGCAGGCGCGACATATCGAAACGCGTAAGCTGTCGCCCGAGCTTTGCCGACAGATTCGGGCTTCCATCCTTTTGGCCGGACCTATGGTGGGGCGTCTGGGTCAGGTGGAATTGCCCCCGCCCGGCGGTGATGTCATTGGCAGACGCCGCATCGACACCCACCTATTGGCGTTGGAGGCCCTGGGCGCGTCGGTCGAGGTGGACCCGCAGACGCACACCATCGCCATCCGTGCGGATGGGTTGCAGGGCGCGGATATGTTGTTGGATGAGGCCAGTGTGACGGCCACTGAGAATGCGCTCATGGCCGCGGCCCTCACCCCCTCGCGCACGGTCATCCGCAATGCAGCATCAGAGCCCCATGTGCAAAACCTGTGCCATATGTTGCAAGGCATGGGCGCGCGCATCGATGGCGTGGGTAGCAATACGCTTGTCGTCGAAGGAAGAGAGCGGTTGAAGGGCGGCGTGTTCGATATCGGCCCGGATATCCTGGAAATCGGCTCCTTTCTGGGCCTGGGCGCGGTCACGCCGGGCGAAATTCGCATCAAGCAGGTGCAGGCCGACGATTTGCGCATGGTGTTGTATGTGTTTCGCGAACGCTTAGGCGTGAACTGCTGGCTGGATGGGGATGATCTCGTGGTGGGCGCAAAGCAAGATCTGGAGATCGCCATGGATGTAGGCGGCGCAGTGCCCAAAATCGATGATGGCCCCTGGCCTCATTTCCCCGCCGATTTGCTTTCCATCGCCCTGGTGGTGGCCACTCAGGCGCGCGGCACCGTGCTCATCCATGAAAAGATGTTCGAGAGTCGGCTCTTTTTCGTGGACAAGCTTATCAGCATGGGCGCGCGCATCATTTTGTGCGATCCCCATCGCGCGGTGGTGGTGGGCCCTTCTCAACTTTATGGCCAAACCCTAAGCAGCCCCGACATCCGCGCGGGAATGGCGTTGGTTATGGCTGCACTGGCCGCCCAGGGCGAGAGCGTCATCGCCAATGTGGGGCAGATCGACCGCGGCTACGAGCGCTTGGAGGAAAAACTTCAGGCCTTGGGCGCGTCCATCGTGCGCACGGATCGACCGGTGCATGTCTGATCCGCGCTTGAATTGCCCGATTTTCTCTTTGCAATAGGCCAATCGTCATGCATCGCGCGCTGCTCTTCATCCTTTTCATCTATTTGCTTCTGGGCGGGCTTTACGCTGCGCTTACGCCGGCATGGCAAACGCCGGATGAGCCGGCGCATTTCAACTATGCTCGCGAGCTGGCCGAGAAGGCGCGCTTGCCGTTGCTCAGGCCGGGCGATTACGATCAAGCATATCTAGAGACAATCAAGGCCGCTGGCTTTCCGGCCCATATGTCCATTGACAACATTCGCTACGAGGGCCACCAACCGCCTTTGTATTATGCGCTTGCGTCGCCTATTCTCATGGCTACGCAAGGAACGGATGTGAGAATTCGGTTGTTTTGGTTGCGATTGTTGGGGGTCGCGCTGGGTGCGGGCGTGGTGCTTTTGATTTGGGCCATCGCGCGGCGTTTGTTTCCACAGCATATCTGGCGCGCGGCATGGGCGGCCGCGTTTGCGGCTTTTCTTCCCATGCACATTGCCATGATGGCTTCGGCCAACAACGATGGTCTTAGCGAGTTGCTCATTGCCGCGGTGATCTTTCGTCTGTTGGGGCATTTGAAATCCGACAGCAACGCGACCCGCGGTTGGCCCCTCACTGGGGCGTTGTTAGGGCTCGCCTTGCTCACCAAATTTCAGACCTACATGCTCGCCCCTCTGGTCTTGGGCGTTTGGCTATGGCAAGGCTGGCGCGAACAGGGCAAAAAAACATGGCGCTTCGCCTGGTTGCGCGCGGGCGCAGCCTGGATGTTGCCGGCTTTTCTCTTACCCCTGCCCTGGTGGCTGCGTAATATGCAGGTTTATGGTTTCACCGATCCTCTGGGCTTGAAACGACACGACGCGGTGGTCACCGGTCAACCGCGCACGCTCGATTGGATCGCGCAGACAGGATGGAACGCGTACCTCGATCGCCTTGTGGATTTCAGCTTTCAATCTTTTTGGGGCGTGTTCGGCTGGTTGGGCGCGTTCATGGATGGTCGCGTCTATTTGCTTTTGGCCTTTTTATCGTTGTTCGTGGTCGTGGGGTTGGCCTGGCGCATCTGGCGCTGGAGCCGCGGGCCCGAGCGCCTTTCGGCCTATCAGCGTCGCGGGCTGCGTTTGCTCTTCGCTCAATTTTTGCTGGTGCTCGCGGCGTATGGCTGGTATAACCTTTCCTTTGTGCAGCATCAGGGACGATATTTCTTCCCCGCGCTTGCAGCCATTGCCTTGGGCTTTGCTTTGGGGTTGGAAGGCATGTGGTCGCGCGAAGGGGCGCGTTGGGCGGCTGGAGCGGCGCTGATCGCGGCGGCCTATCTGCTGGCCGCGGTTCGAATTGCGGCCGATATCAATGGCTTGGCCTTGTTTGTGGCTGTGGCCAGCGCGCTCTTTTTTGCAGCATATAGCCGATTTTGGCCTTTCTCACCCCGTCCGGCCGCGCTGGCCACATTGGCGCTTATGCCTTTGCTTTCGCTTTACGCCCTTTTCGTCGTTGTGCCTTAATGGGGCGCGCAGCGACTCGGTTGCAGGTTGTGGGCCCAAAGCCCGAGAGCGGGTCTCTTCGCGCTATGTTCGGCTTCGAAAGGACGCGCCCAAGAAGATGCGTCTTAATATGCCCGTCTCTTCCATGAGCGAGGGGCGTTCTAAAGCGTCCCAATCGCCACTTTGGCGCATCTTGAACCATTGACCCAAACCGGTGAGAGCCGTATCGAAGCGCTCGACGAGCGCGTCTTCATCTTTTTCGGTGAGCGCGTCGCGCCAGCCGCGTAGTTCCGTCGTCAAGGCGTCGATCCAATGCACAATGTTGTCGGCGTTGCTCAGAGAGACCGCGGCCAGCTCGCCTGCGCTGAGATCGGGCAGATGGGTGGCGATTTCATAGCGGCTGCCCGCTACGCGCCATAGCTCGCGCCAGGCCGGGCTTTGTGCGGTGAGATTCATCATGGCCGCGGCCACAACGAGAGGCATGCCATCCACGGCCGCCATCAGGCCGTCGTGTTCATCGGCGTCCAGAAAGAATGGCTGCGCGCCCACCATTTTCACCATATCGGCGGTGACCTGGATCGCGTCTGCGCTGGTTGTGGATGTGGCGCAGATAGCCCAGGGGCAGCCTTTGAACAGATCGGCCGAAGCGTCGCTTGCATCGGCTCCACCAGCCAAGAGGATGGGGTTTGTGCCCACGAAATGCACTGTCTCGGGCAAGATGCGAGCGGCTTCCAGCACAGGCCGCTTGATGGACGCGGTGTCCAGCGTCAGGCAACCGGGCTTCAGGTCTTGCTTCAGAGCTTCGAGGGTGGGGGGGATCTCGCCGGCCGGGATGGCCAGCACCACCATGTCGGCGTTTTCGCAAGCGGCGATGAGGTTCCAGTGATCTTTGTCCACCGCGCCCGCTTCGCGCGCGCGTTTGGAGGCTTCTCGCTGTTTGTCGTGACCTACAATCAGAAAATCGGGGTTGTTCTTCTTGATGGCCAGGCCCAGGGATGCGCCCACCAATCCCAGACCGATGATCGTGATTTGTGATTGCTTTTGTGAAGGCATAATCGTCTTGTTTACGCGCTTATTTCACGACAAGCACCGGGCATTCGGCCCGTTGGGTTACGGCCATGCTCACGCTACCCAAAATCATGCCTTGCCAGGGGCTGCGACCGCGTGCGCCGAGCACGATCAAATCCGGCTTACGCGTGTTGGCCACATCGAGGATGGCAGGCACCGCGCGGCCTTCCACTGTGGTCGTCTCCACATGCTCCACACCCTGCTCGCGCAAACGCGCGGCTACATCCTCCACCAAATCTTCCGCTTCGTTCAATGTCTTATAAAGTTTGCGGCTGTATTCTGGTTCGCCCAAAATGGTGGGCACGGGATGAAATGCATGCAAAACCGTTAACTTCGCGTTATAACGTCGAGCCAGGGAGGCGGCGAAATCGGCCGCGCGCTCGGCCGGCGCCGAACCGTCGGTGGCGAAAAGGATGTGTTGGATCATGGCGTGCTCCTATTCGGTGAAAGAGGTCGTTCAATGCTATGGATGGCGGTCATCATGATGTGTCGAGCCTGCTTTGAAAATAGACGATAAGACCATAAGACGATAGGACGATGGGGTTAGGTTCGGCCGGTCCCATCGTCCCTTTCATGGGTGTCAGCGGGCCGCCGCCCGTGAAGCCTGTTTCATTATATGTCGGCCGACCAATGGCGTCAACTCTATCTCAACCAGGGTGGGTTTTTCAAGATAAGGGGGTCGAGAAGAATAGACGCGCGAGAGGGCGGTCCGACTTGCTGAGCCGGGCCGCCCTCCACTCCTCCTCTGCACAAGAGCTTGCAGGTGTTATTCTTTGTCGAATGGTCTTATTGCCAGCTTCGCAACAACTCCAGGATGCCTAATATCTCTTCCTGGCTCAATACATTGCTGAAGCCTTCCATGGGCGTATTGGGTCTTCCATTGGCGATGACGCTGATAATCGCTTCGTCTGTATTGGTCTGAATATATTCGCTGTTGGCCAATGGCGGTCGGTCTTCGGTGCCTTCGCCCTGGAGACCGTGACACGTGGCGCAATGTTGCACATAAAGGAATTGCGCCCGGCCTAGCGCCTGGTCTTGTTCGCCCGCGTCGGGTTGTGTTTCCTCCGCCGGCGCTTCACCGGCTTTGAGCGTGCCCAAATAGGCGATGACGTCGTTGATCTCGGCCGGCGAGAGAACCTGACCCCAATTGGGCATGCCCGCTTCGATTCGGCCGTGGCTAATGGTTTCATACAATGCATCGGCGTCTGCGAGGATGGGCGCTTCGGCCAAAGGCGGCGCGATGTCCGTGCCCTGTCCGTTGCGACCATGACACGTCGCACAAGTGGCCTGGAAGATGTCTCTGCCGTTCATCGCGTCTCCACCCAATTGGGCCATGGCCACGGGCGGTTCGGTTTCCCAACTACGAATGTAGGCCACCAGGTCTTCGATCTGTTGCGGCGAGAGCACTGATCCCCAGGTGGGCATGCCTCGGTCGGGCCGCCCAAACTGGATCACGTCTCGATAATAGTCATCACTGAAGCGCGCCAGTCGCGCCGGATCATTCAGGCGCAGGCCCACGCTTGTGCCCTCGCCAGCCACGCCATGACACGCGAAACAAGTCGTCGCGAAAAGCACCGCGCCTTGGGTGGGGTCGCCCTCGGGCTTCATCTCGGCCACCGAGGGCGCGGTGGGCTCCCATGAGCGGATCAGCTTGACAAGATCATCGATCACCTGAGCGTTGTATGGGCCTCCGCGCGGTTGACCCCACGCCGGCATCGATGTGCCGGGCCGGCCGTCGTTGATGGTGTTGAATATGATCTCGTCGGTCGCCTCTTTCAAAAATTCTTGCGTGTTGAGGGCCGGTCCGCTGTTGCGCACGCCTTCGCCATGTTTGCCGTGGCACGTGGCGCAGTCTTGCTCCCAGACAACCTCCGCGCGTTCAATGGCCTCTTGCTCCAACGCGCGTTCGGTCGCCAACATGCGGGCGGGCTCGCGTAGGGTGTAAAGCCCGACGAGCAACATGGTGGTTACGGCGAATACGGCCGTCAACCACATTTGAAAACGATAATCTTCTCGTGATTTCATCGTGCAACTCCCTTATGCCGGCGTCAGTTGGTCGGGGTGAAAAGCCTCTCGCTCAATGATGGTTCCGGTGTCTACGTAGATGACGCCATCCCGGATCTCAATGGGGAATAAATCCAGAGGGCGTGGCGCAGGACCGCTTATCACCTCCCCTTCTTTTGTGAAAAGGGAGCTATGGCAAGGGCAATTGAAGATGCCCTCCTCTTCGATCCAGGGAACCACACAGCCTAAATGGGTGCACTTGCGATATTCGGCCAGGAATCCGTCCTCTAGTCGCACAAGGTAAAAGCGCGCTTGACGGAAATAATTGACAGAGCCGACCTCGAACTCCTCCACGCGGCCGGCGCGCACCACCGTGCCAAACGCTCCCTCCTCGATCACCGGCTCTAGAAAGCGAGCCAACACAGAGCCAAATTGGGCCATCATCGCCACCAGCGAGAGACCAAAAATGGCGCCGAAAAATTCACGACGGGTGACTTGTCCTGGCTTGTCTTGCGACTTTGTCATAATACGCCTCGTTTCAAAACATTGGACGATGGGACGAAAAGACGATGAGACGACAAAGCGATTTCTTCATCCATCGTTCTTTGAACTTCGAACAGTAAGGCCATGAACCTGGAGCATGCAACCACTACAAACTCGACCACGGGTTGTATCCGTCGGGCATGTTCCAAGGGGCGTAGAGATGCATTCCCGGGCCGCGGAAAAGGAAGCCGCTGATGGTGAGCACGACCGCGGAGACGATGATGATGGTGAAGATCACCAACATCCATTCGCGGCGGGTGGGCTTCTTAAACCACACAATGAACATGGGAATGCCAAACAGCACCACGCCAAAAAGGATGGGGCCAATGACCTGCAAGATCAGGGGTGAAGCCGCGCCCAAGCCTCGCAGGCCCATTTTTTCATCGAACACAATCAAAAACGCTTGGGCGAGCGTGGTGTAAAGTGCGGTGAAAAACACCCACTTGGGCCCCCGTTTGGTCGCGAACCAGCGTCCCGCATCCGAGTTGTCATAATCGATATAGGGGAGAATGATAAGAAACACCACCACCACGCCCGGCACAATGATGCCGGCCAGCACCGGGTGCATGTGCAACAGCAGTTCTTGCAACGCCATGAAATACCATGGAGCTTTGGCCGGGTTGGTCACGATGTCGGGATTGGCCAGCTCCTCCAAAGGGGCGTCGCGCAACAGCGAGAAGAAAAGCAGGAACACCGTGGTTCCCAAAAGCAACAAAAGTTCGATGAGCGCCACAACAGGAAAGGAGAAAACCGTGTCATCGGGGCCTTTATCCACCATGGGGGATGTGCCCCGCACCAATTCCATGAGGCTATAGGTTTTCTGTGGGCCGCGAGCGAAGCGCTCGTCTTGTTTGGGGGTCGTCTCTTGGCTCATAAGGTTTCCTCTCCAACGATATTCAAGCTGTCTTCGGCTTTTCGTTGGGCGGCCAGACCGCCGTCTTTACGCACGCGCCAGATATGCAACGAGATCAGCAGGAGCAACGCGCCCGGAATCACCATGATATGGAGGGCGTAGAAGCGGGTGAGCGCGTTTTGCCCCACCTCGACGCCGCCAAGAAGCATCATTCGCAGGTCCGGTCCAATGAACGGCGCATAACCGGCGATGTTGGTGCCGACGGTGATGGCCCAATAAGAGAGCTGATCCCAGGGCAATAGATAACCGGTGAAGCTGGCGCCGAGCGTCAATAGAAGCAGGATGACGCCGACGATCCAGTTGAATTCACGAGGCGGTTTGTAGGCGCCTGTATAAAACACCCGCACCATGTGCAACACCACCACCAACACCATGCCGTGCGCAGCCCAGCGATGCATGTTGCGCATAAGCTGGCCATAAGGCACTTTGGTCTGCAAGAAAATGATGTCTTCATAGGCCCGCTCGGTGGAAGGGACATAATAGAACATGATGAGCGTCCCGGTGATGGCCAAAATGCCGAACAAGATCGTGGCCAAAATGCCCAACCCAAAAGAATAGGTGGCCTTGAGACTGGCGCGGCTGACTTTGACCGGGTGCAAATGGAAGAAGATATTGGTTGTCATCACCAGCGAGCGATCGAGCGGGTTGTCCGGCCAGCCGTGCCGGAAAAAGGATCGCCATACGCGAGATCGCGTGATGCGTTGGCTCCAAGTGGTCATGGTGGGTTTGTCTCCTTTCATGAATTCATAGCGCTAAACGGAGAATGCTTTCCAAAAGAAACGGCGTAGGGCGTCGGTGGCTTATTGATTAAGATGGCGGAACCATCGCGCTTTGTCGCATAAGCTCCGCGCCTTGTCATTATCAAATCACACGTAAACCAATTGCTCGGTGAACGAAAACGTTTCCATGGTGATGGCGCCGGTGGGGCATCGTTTTGCGCAAAGTCCGCAGCGGGTGCATAGATCATCGTCTTTGAGCATGGCTGCGGCCGGGACGCCCTGTTCGGCTAGCTCGGTCAGATCGTAGCCATAGGTGCGTTTCACCACAGCGTTCAAGGTTTCGTCTCCTTCGATATCGGTCAACGAGACGATTTTCAAACAGTCCCAAGGGCACACATCGACGCAGGCGTTGCAGAGGATGCACTTCGTTCCATCGAACACGGTGTTGACGCCGCAATTCAGGCAGCGTTCGGCCTGAGCCACGGCTTCGTCCAAATCGTAGCCCACTTCCACTTCCGCGATGCCGATGCGTCGATCCACGGGCAAAGTGGGCACGCGTGAGCGCGGTCGTTTGGTGTAGCCTTCGGGCATGGTGTGGTTTTTCCGTTCGGTCCAAACCACGCGGGTGCGTCGTTCGACGCGCTTTTGCTGAATTTGCCCGTCGATGGCGCGGGCCGAACGCTGGCCATCGCGCACAGCCTCGATGAGAATGCGCGGGCCATAGACCACATCACCGCCGGCATACACGCCTTTGGCTGTGGTGGCCCCCGTCTGCGGATCCGCCACGATCAATCCTCGAGGACTGATTTCAATGTCCTCTTCGCCCTCCAGAAAGCGCAGATCCGCCGCTTGCCCAATGGCCAGGATCACGGTGTCGCAATCCCACACCTTCTCGCTATTGGGCTTGAATTTGGGATTGAAACGGCCATCTTCATCGAACACCGAGAGCACATCCAGCGTTTCCAATCCCACCACCTTGCCATTTTTGCCCAAAATGCGGTGCGGACCGTAGCCGGGATGGATCTGAACCCCTTCCTCCAATGATTCTTCGATCTCGATCTCGCTTGCTGGCAGCTCCTCCCATGATTCCAGGGCGATCATGTGCACTTCGGCCACGCCCAGCCGGCGGGCGGTTCGGGCTGCGTCTACGGCCGCGTGCAACGATTCATCTTCCGCGGGCGTTTCCACCGAAGCGGCCTCGCGCTCCAGTTCCAACACTTCGGCTTCGGTCAAGGGGCGATCTCCGGCCAATTGCTGGCGCAGCGCCATGCGAGCCGCGTCGGCCGCCACATTGCCGCCGCCGATGACAATCACTTTTTGCCCCAAATCCACCTTATAGCCCATGTTGACGTTCAGCAAAAAGTCCACGGCCTTGAGAACGCCGTCCAGGTCCGCTCCTGGAATGCGCAATGAGCGTCCTTCGCCCAGCCCGGTGGCGATGAACACCGCGTCGTATTCTTCGCGTAGCTGCTGAAAGGTGACATCGCGTCCGATGGCGGTGTTCATGCGCAGCTCCACGCCCAAATCGATGACGCTTTGAATTTCTCGATCGAGCAGGGTGCGGTCGAGACGATAAAGGGGGATGCCTGTGCGCAACATGCCGCCCGGATAGGGCGCGGCGTCGAAAATGGTCACTTCATGACCAAGCACGGCCAGGTCGTGAGCGCAGCCCAGGCCCGCGGGGCCCGAACCGATGACCGCCACCTTGCCTCGTTTTCGGCCCGGAGTTTGGGCCAGCTCCACCAGGGTTCGCCGGCTTCGCACCGTGAGATTGCCCAATATCTCCGCGCCGACCTCCATCTCGGCTTCCAAGCTGGCCAATGGCAGGCCCGACTCCACGCCGAATCGTTCGGTGACGACGCGTTTGAGAGGTCGAATAGCCACAGGCTCGTCGATATCGCCCCGCCGACAGGCTGTTTCGCAGGGCGCGTTGCACACTCGGCCGCATATCGACGCCAGTGGATTGGGCGTGCGAGCGATGCGGTAAGCTTCCTCCAGGGCGCCGCGGGCGATAGCCGTGACATAACCCCGCGCATCTGTGCGCACAGGACAGCCCACCTGGCATTTGATCTGATTTTTATAATACTCCAAATCGGGCACGTAAACGTGGTATTTTTCGCTCATTGCTCTTTATCCAGGGTCGCCAGTGTGTCAAGAGCCAGTTTGGTCCAATCGGGATTGTCGCTGAGCGAGATGAATTGCAAAAGGTCTTCTCTCGCTTCTTCTTTCCGTCCCAGCGAAGCCAGGATCAGACCGCGATTGAAATACGAAGGAGCCTGCGATGGGTCCAACATGATGGCGTAGCTGAAATCCTCCAATGCCTCCTCTTCTTTGGCCAAGGCAAAGAAGAGCACGCCTCGATTGAAACGCGCGGCCACCGATTCGGGCGCCAATTGCACGGCCAGGTTCAAGTCTTCCAGGGCCAGATCCAATTTACCTTGCTGATGATAAAGCTGGCCTCGATTCGAGTAAAGGTCTCCTTCGCCCGGTTCCAGGCGGATAGCCTTGGTGTAATCCTCAATGGCCGCGTCGAGATCGCCCAAAGCCGCGTGGCTGGCGGCCCGTCCGGCCAGGGGCAACGCCCAGTGAGGATTTGCGTTCACGGCCACGTCGAAATCGGCCACCGCAGCCTCATATTCGCCTATAGCCGCGCGCGCGACCGCTCGATAATAATAAGGTTCGCTGCGGCGCGGCAACAAGGCGATCACCTGGTCTAACATTTCGATGGCCTTCTCATAATGCCCCGCGTCCAGTTGGTCGAGGGCTGCGGCTTCCAGCACCAGGGCTTCTTGCTCAATGCGCGCCTGCTCGGCTTGCCGCTGTTGTTCGGCCCATTGCCGTTGTTGATATTGGGTGATCCCCACGCCGATCAGGATGACTAGTATAAAGACGACGACGCCTACGACCGCGCCCAAAAATAGGGGCCGGCCTTTCATGCGTCTCATGGTTTGATTCATATGCGCGTAAACGCTCATGGGCGCTCTTTTGTGTGTGGGTTAAGGTTGTGAGCGCTTCGACGTCCCATTCGACGACGCCGAAGCGCTCACAAAGGATGGAATGAGAGGAGGGTTAGCTTGCTTCACCTTTGCGACCGGCAAAATAGGCGACGCCGCCGCCGATGAGCAGACCCAGCACCAGCGCCAGGATCACGTACAGCGTCATGTTCGTGGTCGCGGGCAGGGCGTTCACGGCTTCGGTGGCCGCTTTCTCTGCTGCTTCGGCTTTGGCTCCGGCCTCGGTCGCGAGAGACTTGGCCTCTTGGGCCGTGTTCAAGGCTTCGTCGGCCTTGGCCTCCACCGCGTTGATCTTGCCTTCGACGGCCGACATGTCCACGTTTGCGGGCTGTTCGGCTGCGGGCGCTTCGGCGGGCGCTTCTGTGGTTGGCTGCGTCTCGGGCGCAGGCTGCGGGGCCATGGCCACCTCGCCGCCCACAGATGCCTGAATCACCTGATTCATGGCCTTGATGTGCTCTTCGTTGCTCAACGCCTTACCGAACTTGGCGATGACCTGCTCGTTCCAGAATGTTGGATCGGCCATGTTTTGATGGCAGCCCATGCACACGCCGGTGCGCTCCATGCGCGTGCGTTGGTCTTCGCTCAAGGGGCCCGAATCTGGCCAGTGCGAACCGACCGTCATCAATTGCTCGCCGGTTTCTGGATCGATGATCTGGCTCAGGTCCATGGGGAGATCGGGAATGGCTGCAATTTGAACCCTGGCGTTGGCGGGGATGACCTCGCCGTCGGGTCCTCGCAGATCGATAATGCGGTCCTGATCGTAACCCAGCAAGAATCGTCCGCCTTCGATGCCGTAGCCCAGGGCTTTCGGGTCCGAATGGCAGCTTTCGCAGGTGCGCGCCTTACGACCGGCCGTATGCGGCTGCACAGGCGCCATGTCCATGCCGCGCTGACCCTCAGGGCCGCCGCCTTCGGTGTTGGGCGGCGTGCGGCCGATCTCGTTGTGAGTGAGGGTTTGGCCATCCGGTCCAATGACGGTGAAGATAACCTGACAGCCAGGCATCAGTGGCGTTACGCGACCCTCGCCGTTGACGCCCAACACCGGGGCTTCCCAACGCAGGTAGGAGCGCGTTTCCTTGACTTTTCCTGGTGATTTCACCACATCGTGCGTGCCGTCGGTTTTCTTGGTGTTGCCACTGGCCACCCAGTCGGTGTCTGTGAGCGCATTGCCCTCGGCATCGACGGTGTATTGCACGTTGACGTGGCAGCCATAGCACTGAGGCGCCCAGTCGGCGTGACAGGCGTAGCACTCCATCTTCTCCATGTGAGCGTTCACCTTCTCCATGGCCACCACGGCGTCCTGGCTCTTCCAAGAGCCTTCCTGAGCAATGGTCTTGAGCAAAGGCACATAGAAGTCTTTGCCCGTGGCCGAGTGAACGATCACTTTGTCGTCGGCGGTGCGCACCACGTCGCCAAAGGGGTTGCCGCGAGCGGTGAGCAGATAGCCGGCCTGAGGATCATGAACCACGCCATCGGTCAGGTTTTGCGGCAGGTCCATCAAGCTGGCCACCCCGCGCGGCTCGGTGGGCATCTCTACGCGAGAGAACTCCTCGCCATAGCCCAAGGGCAGCTCCCAGGGATAAGCGGTGGGCGTGCCATGGCAATCGGCGCATTCGATCTCCACCTGCGCCAGCGTGGTGCCCGGAATGCTGCCATCGCCGTGCATTTCGATGCTGGTGTGGCAGTCTTGGCACAAGAGCCCGCCTTCAGGGTTTTCGGGTCGGCTCTGCTGTTCGTGGTGGAGGTCCTCCTTAATGAAGAGATAGCGCTTCGTATGCAGGCGCATTTCGCCATCCTGCTTGGTTCCATCGGCAAACCAGGGCGAGCCGTAGGGGAACTCCATCAACCCCTGATAGCTGACGCCAATGCGCTTGCCGCGATTATGGCATGTCACGCAGGTTTCAACGGGAATGCCTCCGCGCGATTCTCGCGTGGCCTGGATCTCGTGAACCAGCAAATGGCCGGGCTCATCCTTGGGGATGGTGGGGTCGTTGCCTTCGTACAAACCTTCGTTGCTATAGGGGATATGACAAGCCGAGCAGCCCATGCCGCGCCAGTCCGCTCGCTTGGCTCGACCCTTGACGCCCACATGACAGCGCTGGCATTGTTGGCGTTGATAGGTGAACGCGGCCAGCTTGGGGTCTTGAACGATCTCCTCGACCGAAGGATTGGGCAACTGCTTCAAAGACTGAGGGAACTGGTCGGGGTACGCCTGAATGAGTTGTTGCATATAATCTTTATATGCCTTGGTTCCAAATATCAGGTCCGCACCTTCCACGTCGTAATTGCCGTAAATCACCTTCTGGTCTTCGGCCACGCCCCAGGCCCACAGGTTGCCCTGAATCTTGCCGGCTTCGGTGTTCATCAACGAGCGTTCCAACGCTTCGGTGTAGCCCGCGTGACATTGACCGCAAGTCTTATCGGCGACCCATATGCTGCCCGGATCAGGATAGAATTCATCGAAGGGCAGGCTGGCCGGCGCGCCCGTATGCGCGGCCTCTTTGTCATCGGTCACATCAGGATTGCCGCCATGACAGGTGGTGCACTGGCCCTTTTGCATGATCTCCTTCATCATGCCGCTTTCGGGGTCGCGAATGTCTTCAATGCCCTCATGGCAGGCCAGACAGCCTTCCTGTTCACCCGCCTGCATGGCCGGGGCCGGGTTGGATTGGGTTGGAGGGCCTGCCGCCCAGGCGTTGGGCAGGCCAAAAAATGCGATAGCGACCAGCACGAGAATGCACATCATGCCGATCGTGAGATATTTTTTCATAGAACTTCCTCCTCGAGACTCATGCAAACATGAGGTGAGTCAAATACCGTGAGCGGGTTGTGATTCTTGGCTACTGGATCGTGGTGGTCACCTCCTTTCTTCAACAAGATGATTGGCGGGAAACAGCGAAAACGACGATGTTGAGCTTGGCGAGGCGAGCGCAAGCCAAGGGATGAACGTGTTGACATGATCGGGAGCGGCGATGGAATGAAATCAGGCGCACTGATTTTCACCCGCGGCAAATCTGATAGACGAGTACATGCGTCCGAGGTTAACCCAACCTTAATGGCCAGGTGGAAATCTGACCATGATTTAGATCATATTCTCACAAACAAAACGTGTTTTTCGTTTGCTTCAGAACCGTTGCAGTGGTAGCATAATACAAACCCCTCTCGATGCGCGCTTTGTCCAACATCATGGCCAGACCGCGGCCATCACAATCTTGGCCTGTCATGTTCATCGCGTTTCATGGCATTCAGCTTCCGCCCCAATGGCCGGAAATCGAATGATGCGCGTTTCATTATTTTTGGAGGCGTAATTTGGAGCTCCCGCTTGGTTTTTCTTTCGCCGGCGTGCATTGCGGCATCAAGCCAGACGATGCGCTGGACCTGGCTCTGGTTCTCAGTGAAACGCCCTGCGCCGCGGCCGCAACCTTCACGCAAAACCGCTATGCGGCCGCTCCGGTGGAATATGACCGCCGATTGCTCTCGTTGAATCGCGAGCAGGTGCAAGCTGTGCTGATCAACAGCGGCAACGCCAACGCGATCACGGGCGCATTGGGCATGGCCGCGACCCGACGCAGCGCCGAAGCCGTTGAGGCCGCGTTTGGTCTCTCCCCTTGGTCCACGCTGGTCATGTCCACAGGCGTTATTGGCGTTCCTTTGCCGGTGGAGCGCATCGAAAAGGCCATGCCGCGCCTCTATCAGGCGCTCGCGGCCGAGGCCAGGACATTCGAACTGGCTGCGCGGGCCATCATGACCACCGACACCCGCCCCAAGATGGCCGCGGTTCGAGGTCGGGTGGGCCATGCCGAAGTGACTGTGGCCGGGTTCGCCAAAGGCGCAGGCATGATTCATCCCAACATGGCCACCATGCTCGCACTCATGGTCACAGACGCGGCCATTGCCGCCGACGCCTTGCAGGAAGCCTTGAACCAGGTGGTGAATCTCTCGTTCAACCGCATCAGCGTGGATGGCGACACCAGCACCAACGACACGGTCGCGGCGTTGGCCAACGGCCTTGCCGGGAATTCGTTCATCGAGACGCCCGCAGGACCCGATTTCGAGGCCTTTGTGGAGCTTCTGCTTCGGGTGGCCTCATCCCTGGCCAAAGCCATTGTGCGAGATGGCGAAGGCGCGACCAAATTTGTCACCATTCATGTTTCGGGCCTGAGCGCCGATGAGGATGCGCATCGGGTCGCGAACGCGATTGCCATCTCGCCTCTGGTGAAAACAGCCGTTTTTGGCGGCGATGCGAATTGGGGGCGCATTCTTGTGGCCGCGGGCAACAGCGGTGTGGAGTTTGAACCAAAAGCGGCCAAACTGCGCATTAGCGGCGGCCCCTCGGCCGACGCCATGCTTCCGCCTCTGCTCCTCGTTTCGGACGGCGAACCCACTTCTTATCGAGAAGCGGACGCGGCCCAGCGTTTTGCTCAGCCCGAATTGCTCATCGACCTCGAACTCGGCTCCGGCCCTGGCCAGAGCACCGTGTGGACGTGTGATTTGAGCTATGAATATGTGCGCATCAACGCGGAATATCGCACCTAGATCGTATCCCCTCTTGCGGAAAAAAACGCCATGACAACGCCATCTCTGCCGCCTATCGCCGAAAACTTGCAACGCGTGCGCGAACGGATGCAAGCCGCCGCGCGTCGCGCGGGTCGCGATCCCGCTCATATCACCCTGGTTGCCGTAACCAAGACTCACCCACGCGCTTATATCGACGCGGCGCTGGCGGCCGGACATCTCGATTTTGGTGAAAATCGACCCGAAGAAGCCTATGCCAAGTTCGTCGAACAAACAACGCCGGCCGGTTCGCCCTCGCCCCGACTTCATCTCATCGGCCCTATTCAAAGCCGAAAGGCGAAGATCGCCTATGCCTGTCACCCCGCGCTCATCCACAGCATCGATCGGCTTAAAATCGCCCGCAAGTTGAGCAATCTGGCTCAGGCCAATGGCCGGGCGTTGGACGCGCTGCTCGAAGTGAATATTAGCGGCGAGGCCAGCAAGCACGGGTTCGCCGCGGATCAGCTTCGTCAGGTCCTGCCCGAGATATTGGCGCTGCCCGGTCTTCGCATTCACGGTCTGATGACCATCCCGCCGCTGGATCCCAACCCCGAGGCGGCTCGCCCCTTTTTCGCGGCGTTGCGGAGTTTGCGCGATGAACTCGCTCTGGCGTATCCTCAGGCGGATTGGTCGCACCTGAGCATGGGCATGAGCCATGATTTCGAGGTGGCCATCGAAGAGGGCGCGACCATCATTCGCGTCGGCTCCGCCATTTTCGGGCCGCGCCAAAGATAGAATATCGATTCGCGCCCCTTTCTTCATCGTTTCTTCACCTGGCAACGCTTTTTTCGATCTCACCACGGTTCAGAACATTCATGATGTTTGAAAACACCACCATCGGATTTATCGGCTCTGGCAATATGGGCGAGGCCATGATCAAAGGCATCTTGGGCCAGAGCCTGGTCGAGCCCTCATTTATCTTCTCGTCTGACCCGCGTGAAGAGCGGCTGAGCTATCTGCACGAGAAATATGGCGTGCGCGTCACCACGAATAATCACGAGGTCGCTCGCGAGGCCGACATTCTGGTGCTGAGCATCAAGCCTCAGGTGTTGCCCAAGGTTATGAAGGAGATCTATCTCGATGTGCGGCCTGACGCCCTCGTGCTTTCCATTTTGGCCGGTGTGCGCATCGGTTCCATCGCCAATGGGCTCAAGCATGCGATTGTGGTGCGCGCCATGCCCAATACGCCCGGCCAATTTGGCGCGGGCATGACCGTGTGGACATCGTCTCCGCATGTGAGCGGCCGACAACGCGAGCAGGCGCAAATGATCTTGCGAGCGTTGGGCGAAGAGATATGGGTGGAGGAAGAGGGCTATCTGGATATGGCCACTGCGCTCAGCGGCACCGGCCCGGCCTATGTATTCCTTTTTATCGAGGCGCTCATCGATGCGGGCGTGCATATGGGCTTCTCGCGTCATGTGGCCGAACAAATGGTGTTGCAAACCATCGAAGGTTCGCTCAAAGTCGTTCGAGAGTTGGGTCGTCATCCGGCCACATTGCGAAATATGGTCACCTCGCCCGGAGGCACGTCTGCGGCCGCTCTTTATGAACTGGAGAAAGGGGGGTTTCGCACTATCCTTTCCAAAGCCGTGTTCGCAGCTTATCGTCGTTCGGTCGAGCTTGGCGAAGCGTCCGAGGCCAAATTGCTCAATGAGGATTGATCCATGTCAACCGTTTTCCTCGCTCAATTCATTCAACTGCTGTTCACCATTTTAACGTGGGCCATCATCATTCGCATTCTGCTGAGTTGGGTGCGAATCAATACCTCGAATCCCGTTGTTTATCGCCTGATGGAGATTTTGTATCAGATCACCGAACCCATTTTGGCCCCGGCCAGGCAAATCATTCCGCCCATGGGGGGAATGGATTTTTCGCCCATCATTGTGCTTATTTTGCTCAGCCTGTTGGAACGATTTTTGCTTTCCCTGTTATTTTGAGCAAAGGCTGATTGAATGTTAAGGAAAAACAGCGAGGATGGCGCGGGTGGTGATTGTTGGAATTCGTCCCTCTTGTCCTTTTCGAGGGGACGCGATACAATCTGTGCGGCCTTCATGAAAAAGGGCCTTCATTGGCCCGACGCGATCGGGGAACTTAGGGGGCGTCCTCAACGTCTATGATTATGAGCAAGACCCCTTTCTGAATCCTGATCAAGTCGAGTCAACTCATCACCACCGCAAAATCATGAACCGAAAACATCTCTTTGTTCCCATCGTGATGGCGGTCGCGCTGTTGATAACCGCATGCGCGCCGCTCGCGACCCCAACCCCAACCCCGACCATGCCGCCTCTCAAGCCCCAAGACCTCATTCCCGGACAATCCGGCCCCAAAGACATAGAGGCCATTGAGCAAGCGGCCCAGACCATCGCCTCGGAGGAGCTGGGCGTTTCCCCTGATGAGGTCACCGTGATGGCGATCGAGGAAGTCCAATGGTCGGATTCATCGTTGGGTTGCCCGCAGCCCGGCTACATGTATGCTCAGGTTATCACGCCCGGCTATAAGATATTGGTGAAGGTCAAGGGCCAGGAATACGCGGTCCACACCGACGCCAGAGGACGAGGAGTGGTCTGCTTGAACAAAGACTAACTTGCCCAAAACACGAGTGCGCTCTCTCTTGGAGCGAGGAGGAGCATGGACAAACAACGAGCCAATCGCTCAATTCTGGACAAACTGATCGACATTGCATTGCCTTTGGTTGCGGTGTTGGCCGCGTTTCTTGTTGGCGCAGTCATTCTATATTTGCAAGGGGTTAGTCCGCTCGAGGCCTATCGAGCCATGATTTTGGGCGCATTTGGCAACAAGAACGGGCTGGCCGACACATTGGTCAAATCCATTCCTTTGATGTTGGTCGGTTTGGGCATTGTTATCGCTTTTCGCGGGGGCGCCATCAATATTGGGGCGGAGGGCCAGCTCATTGTGGGCGCTTTGTTCACCACATTTGTTGGGCTTCAAATGGGCGACAAAGCGCCCGGAGTGGTGGGGATTGTGCTGGGGTTGATGGCCGGCGCGTTGATGGGCGCGATTTGGGGCGCGATTCCGGGCCTGCTGAAAGCTTATCTCGATGTGAACGAGATCCTCACCACCATCATGATGAATGTCATCGCCATTCAGATTGGTTATTTTTTGCTGCGAGGCCCGATGATCGATCCGGCCGAGTTGGCCGCGGGAACCAACATTCCCCACTCCGCTCGTCTTGTCAAATCGTTGGATCTGCCGCGCTTCACCGATGTGGCCAAGGCGCTGGGCTTCACCGAAACCGCGAAACAATTGGAGCTGGAAGGGTTCGCGGCGCAGGTGTATGGCGTTTTGGTGGAGCCAACGCGTCTGCACATTGGCTTTTTCTTTGCCGTGATCATGGCGATTTTGGTCTATATTTTTCTTTGGCGCACCACCATTGGCTATCGCGTGCGCGCGGTGGGGCTAAACCGGCACGCCTCCCGCTACGCCGGCATCAGCGTCGAGCGCATGTTGGTGCTTTCCATGACATCGAGCGGCATGTTTGCGGGGCTGGCCGGCGCGGTGGAAATATTGGGCCTTCATCATCGCATGTTCGAGCCGACTTCGGTCTCGGCCGGATATGGGTTCACGGGCATTGTGGCCGCATTGTTCGGCAATCTGCATCCTTTGGGCGTCATTCCCTCGTCGATCTTGTTCGGCGGCTTGTTGGTGGGCGGCGACAAAATGCAACGGGCCATGCAAGTGCCCCAGGCTCTGATTGGCGCCATCCTTGGCCTTGTCGTCCTTTTTGTGATCAGCACCGATTATTTTGTGCGCAAACGCCGAGACCGTCGGGTGGCCGCGCCGCCGTCGGATGAGCAAGAAGCGCCCGCCACCCCCGCAACCACTTCGGAGGCTGCTTGATGAGTGAAAATCTGACCGCAGCGGTCATTCTTTTGGGCATCATTCATTCCGGCATTCGCTTGGCCACGCCCTATCTCTACGCGGCCCTGGGCGAGACCATCGCCCAACGTTCGGGCGTGCTGAATTTGGGCGTGGACGGCATCATGCTTATGGGCGCATTTTCCAGTTTTTATGTGGTGTTCAAAACGGAAAACCCGTGGTTGGGGTTATTGGCGGCCATTGTGGTGGGCATGGGCATGGGCTTGTTGATGTCTGTGGTGAGCATCACGTTTCAAGCCGAACAAGGCATTAGCGGCATTGGTCTCTATATGTTTGGGTTGGGGCTTTCCAGCCTTTTGTTCAAGACCATGTTGGGCACGGTGGAGGGCGTGCAAGGGTTTTCCGAGCTTCGTTTTTGCCTGACCGATAGCTTTTGTCTGGCCGATGTTCCCGTTGTGGGAAAGGTGCTCTTTAGCCATAGCCTGCTCACCTACGGCGCGTTCGCCCTGGTTCCTATTCTGCTTTGGGTGCTCAACAAGACGACTTGGGGGCTAAAAATTCGCGCCGCGGGGCAAAATCCCGAAGCCGCCGACTCGCTGGGCGTGAGCGTGGCCGCGGTGCGTTACGCATCGGTCACTTTCGGCTCCATGTTGGCCGGGGTCGCGGGCGCGTCCCTTTCCATCTCGTTGCTCAATATTTTTCAAGAAAACATGACCAATGGCATGGGTTTCATCGCGGTGGCGTTGGTCTATTTCGGTAGCTGGAGCCCGCTGGGCGTATTGGTGGGCGCGTTGCTTTTTAGCTCGGTCAACGCGCTTCAATTGTGGGTTCAGGTTTTGGATTTGAACATTCCTTCGGACGTCGCGGTGATGTTGCCATATTTGCTCACCATTATCGCCCTGGCTTTGCCTTTCCGTCGCGCGGCGCAACCGGCCGCGCTGACAAAACCCTTTTCGCGCGGCGAAAATTAAACGACGAAGATGCGCATAGGAAAATGGGTTGGTGAGGCTTCACCGTCGCCGCGGCTACGCTATCTCTTAAGCGCTTTCTCCTTTGAAACTTGAGCCATATCTTTTGCCGACCACGATAGATAGACCAAAGTAGACCAGGTTTGGCTTCGTCCATCTTCGTCTGGTGGTGCGCCAAGCGAGACGCCGATGCTTTCGCCTCCTATCGCAAGCCGCTCAAGTTTCAAGCCACAACTCACTTGATCTCCGTATTCACTTGTCAACTTTTGCTCCACCCATCACCATGAGGAGAAGAATCATGCAAAAACGATTGCTATTGCTTGCGTTGCTTATCGCTTTGGTCGCATTGGTGGCCGCGTGTGGCGGCGGCGCCGAGCCAACCAGCGCGCCCGAAGCCAAGGCCGCCGAGCCCACCCAACCCGCGACTCAGGCGCCCGCGGCCGAGCCCACGAAGGCCGAGGCCAAAGCCCCAACGACCGAAAAAATTCGCGTGGCCATTGTGTTGCCCAGCACCGTGACCGATATGGCCTGGAGCCAGGCCATCTACGACGCGCTGGTGCGTTTGCAGGCCAAGCGCGGCGGTCCCGAGGCGATGGAGATCGCCTACACCGAAAACATGTGGAACGTGACCGATGCAGCCGCCGCTATTCGCGACTACGCTTCCGAAGGTTATGATTTGGTCATTGCCCATGGCACGCAGTATGGCACTTCGCTGTTTGAAATTGCCCCCGATTTTCCCGACACGAGCTTTGCCTGGGGCACGGCGACCGACACCGGCGAAGAGCAGGGCCTGACCAACATCTTCGCGTATGAAGCTCGCGCAGAGGAAGGCGGATTTGTCAATGGCGTGCTGGCCGCGCATATGAGCAAGAGCAATGTTCTTGGCGTGGTGGGGCCGGTGGAGGCCGGTGACGCCAAGCTGTATATCGACGGTTTCGAAGCGGGAGCCAGGTACGCCAAGCCCGATATTCAGGTGAACATTTCTTACACCGGCTCCTTTGGCGACACCGCCCTGGCCGCGGAGGCCGCCAACACCCATATCCAGGCTGGCGCCGACGTGCTCACCGGCTCGGCTCAGCAGGTGGTGGGTGCGATTGGCGTCGCTAAGGAAAAGGGCGTTTTGTGGCTGGGGACGCAATCCGACCAAAGCCCGCTTGCACCCGAGATCGTCGTCGCCTCACAATTGTATGATTGGGAAGGCGTGCTTGCCGATATGCTGGCCAAGCGCGAGGCCGGCCAAAACGGCGGCGCGGCTTATGCACTCACCCTGGCCAACGGCGGCCTATATATGGATTATCGCGACGGTCTCTCCGAAGAGGCCGTGGCCGCGGGTAAGGAAGTGGAGAAGCAAATCGTCGCGGGTGAACTGGATGTCATGGCCATTATCGGGGGCGAGCAGGTGACGCCCCCGGCCCCGAAGACCGAAACCGGAATGGAATACCCCGAAATCGCGCCCATCCGCATCGCGGTCGTCTTGCCCAGCACCATCAGCGATCTCGCCTGGAGCCAGTCCATCTTTGATTCGCTCAAAGCGTTGCAAGAGCACTATGGCGAAGATGTGATCGAGATCGCCTACACCGAAAACATGTGGAACGTGACCGACGCGGCCGCAGCCATTCGCGACTACGCGGCCGAGGGATACAATCTGGTTATTGCGCATGGCGCCCAATACGGCACGTCGCTATTCGAGCTCGCGCCCGATTTCCCCGACACAAGTTTCGCCTGGGGCACCACCACCAACACCGGCGCGGAGGAAGGCGTGACCAACGTCTTCGCCTACGAGCCTCGCGCGGACCAGGGCGGTTATGTGTTGGGCGTGATTGCGGCGCATCTCACCCAGTCCCGCATTGTGGGCCTGGTGGGTCCGGTGGATGCAGGCGACGCCAAACTGCATGTGGATGGTTTTGTCGCTGGCGTCCACGCGGTTGACCCCGACATCCAGGTGAATGTATCTTTCACCGGCTCCTTTGGCGATACGGCCCTGGCCGCGGAGGCCGCCAACACCCATATCCAGGCTGGCGCCGACGTGTTGGCGGGCTCGGCCCAGCAGGTGGCGGGCGCGATCGGCGTGGCCAAAGAAAAAGGCGTGCCCTGGCTGGGCATCCAGGCCGACCAAACCCCCCTGGCCCCGGATGTGGTCATGGCCACCGCGCTCTACGACTGGCGGCCGGCCTTGCTGAAGATGATCACCGATCATCAGGCTGGCAAATTGGGCGGCGAAGTGTTGCAGCTCACCCTGGCCAACGGCGGGCAGAAGATGATCTATCACGAAAACTTGCCCGAAGATGTCATCCAGGCCGCGGAAGCCGCTGTGCAAGGCATCATCGATGGCTCCATCGTCATCGAACCGGAGCCGCGCTAAAAGCAATGAGCGGACGATGGACGATGGAGGTGGCCAACCCCATCGTCCATCGTCTGTGGTAGCATGGAAGCCCGCCCCAAAACTCGCGGAATCTCGCGATTTCTCTTCAAAAGAGCCAATCCCACCCCCAATCTCCGCCTCCTAGCCATCCCTATGACAGACAACCTGCTTCCCTCCGGTCTTCCCCGCATCGAGTCGCTGGAGATGCGCGGCATTGTCAAGCGTTTTCCCGGCGTGCTGGCCAATGATCGCGTTGATTTTGACGTCTGTTCAGGCGAGATTCATGCCTTGTTGGGCGAAAACGGCGCGGGCAAAAGCACGTTGATGAAAATTCTCTATGGGCTGTACCAGCCGGATGAAGGCGAAATCTACATCGACGGTCGGCCGGTTGAAATCCATTCGCCCACCGACGCCATCCGTCATGGCATTGGCATGATCCATCAACACTTCATGTTGGTGGATACGCTGACCGTGGCCGAAAATGTGGCTTTGGGGTTGAGATCAAGCCGCGAGCCGCGTCTTGATCTCGATGTAGTGTCGAGTCGCATTCGCGATCTGACGGCTCAGTATGGATTGCAGGTGGAGCCAGAGGCTCTAATTTCCGAGCTGTCGGTGGGTGAGCGCCAACGCGTGGAGATTATCAAGGCTTTGTACCGGGGCGCGGCCCTGCTTATCCTGGACGAACCCACCGCCGTGTTGACGCCGCAAGAGGTGGAGGATATTTTTCAGATATTCAAGAAAATGGCTGCACAGGGCCATGCGCTTATTTTCATCTCGCACAAATTGGATGAGATTTTCGCCCTAACCGATCGCGTCACCGTTTTGCGCGATGGTCGCGTGATTGGCACGCGTCCAACCCACGAAGTGACCAAACGCGAGTTGGCCAACATGATGGTGGGTAGAGAAGTGGCTTTTGAACGCACGCGCGCCCCACGCGAACCGGGCGAGGTGCGATTGCGTCTGGAAAATGTGAGCACGGTGGGCAAGGCCGGTCATACGCGTCTCAAGAACGTGAGTTTCGAGGTGCGAAGCGGTGAGATTTTGGGCGTGGCTGGGGTGTCGGGCAACGGGCAACGCGCTTTGGCCGAGGCCATTGTCGGTTTGCAAGAGGTGAGCGAAGGGCGCATCTTTTTGGAAGACCGAGATGTAACCCGCACGCCGCCGTTGGAGATGTATGAAATTGGGCTTTCCTATATTCCCGAAGAGCGCATGCACGATGGCGTTATCAAGGATTTCAATGTGGCGGAAAATCTCATTTTGCAAGATCATGTTCGCCCTCCCTTTAGTCGGGGCATTTTCCTCGATTTCAAGGCCATCCGAACCCATGCGCAAGCGTTGGTTTCCCAATTCGACATACGCACCCCCTCTCTCGAAACCCCGACCAAGAGCCTATCGGGCGGGAATATTCAAAAGCTCATTCTGGCGCGCGAGCTGGCGCGTCGCCCGAGGGTCCTCATCGCCGCGCAACCCACGCGCGGGGTGGACATCGGCGCGACCGAATACATTCATGAACGGCTTCTGGAACAACGGGCCGAGGGTCTGGCCACGCTGCTGATTTCCGAAGACCTGGACGAAGTGAAGGCGCTTTCGGATCGCATTATGGTGCTCTTTGGCGGCGAGATCATGGGCGTGGTGAACAGCGACGAAGTGACCATCGAAGAGCTTGGGCTGATGATGGCGGGCGAGCGGCGCATCAAGGATAAGGAACAAGAAA
>JAADII010000029.1 GCA_013151415.1 Chloroflexota bacterium | reverse complement strand
GCATTCGTTTCGGGGCGGCGCCAGGCGGGCCAGAGGGGAGCGGGCGAATGGGGATCGGTGAAGGAATGGGCCATCTCGTCGCGCAGCCGACGCAACGCGCGCCCATAGCTGAGCAACCCGGCCCGCTCGCGCTCCGAAAGCCGCTCATCAGGGCGGCGCAATAGCTCGAACGCCAGCTTGCTTCCCACGTCCGCGTCGTGCAAATCGCCGAGATGATCTTGCATGGAGACCAGAAGCTTGATGAGATATTCGCAATCGGGGCGGGTGACATGGCGGGAGAATTCGAGCAAATAGCGATAGCGCTTGATGCTGATGCGCAGCGCGTGCAGGTGCTCCACTGGGCACTCGGGCACCAACGTGCCGTCGTAAAGATGCACCTCCGCGGCCGCGCGACGCAAAAGCTGCGGAAGAACCTCGCTCAACCGCCCCTTTCCCGGCCCCTCCAGCGCCTCGAACGCGTCCAGGGCCTCCAACAGGCGATCATAAGCGCCGCTGTTGAAATAGGCCATCATGGCCGCGCGGGCCTGTTCTCGCTCGGCTTGCAGATAGGCGCGGATGGGCGCTTCGGCTTCGGGAGCGAACAAACCCGCGTATTTGTGCGCGTAGGCCATGCTCACATCGAGGTCGCGCACCGCGCCCAAGACTTGGGCGAACTTGCGCAGGCGTTTGTTGAGCAATTTGCGGGGTTTTTTGGGCAACCAGGGTCGAAAGAAATAGAGCGCGCTGCGCATTCGTCGCGCGGCCACTCGCGCATCGTGCACGGCCTCGGGGTCTTCACCCGCGAGCACGCCCTCGTATTGCGCGCGCAGCCGCTTGCCTTGAAACGCGACGATGCGTTGCGTCAAGATCAAAGGCGATTCGTCAGGCGAAAAGGGAATGCTTTTTTTCTTTTTGCTCTCTTTCGCAACGGGCGGAGGGGCATCCTTCCCCGCGGCTTGCTCCGCCTTCTCAAGCAAAGCCATGCCCCGCTCATATTTGGATTGCGGCTCGCCCGCCAGATAAGGCAATTCGCTCAGCGCGGCCGCCACCTTCTGCAAAACGCCCTCCTCCGCATCCGCGGCCAGCTCCACTTCCAACACCCAATCCTCATCGATGAATCCATCCACCCGCCACCGCACCCGATCCAGGCTGATTTCGCCCACGTGATGACCGTCATCGAGTAATGGAGCCTGGCGTCGCGTCTGTTCGACGATGAAAAGCTCGCGCAACGTCCGTTCGCCAAGCACGCGCAAAGCCAGGTCGCGGGTCAAACCCTTGGGCCAGCGATCAGGGTGAAGCGGATCGTTGGTCTTGCTCTCGAATTCCTGACGACGATGGACGTTGTCTTCGTCCACCTGCGTCAGCGCCTTGAGCGTGACCATACCTTTTTCCCCTTTTTGCCGAAAACGGAAGGCAAAACCGGCCCTGGCAAAGGCGCGATCGGGCGTGTCGAAATAGACATCCCGCACCTCATGCGTGACAAACGGCCCCACCTCGAATGGCCCCAAACGCTTCATCGACGCCAAAGCCATCACGCCCGCCTGAGCCGTCACGCGGTATTTCAGTTCTCGTTCCAGTTGCAGAGTCATGAGAGATAACGAAAGGATCGCAAAGATTGCGGCGGGTTTTATCTTTGAGCAGCCATTTTAACAGGGCGGTGATTTGGGAGCAAGAAAAAGAGCGAAAGGAGAAGAGCCAATTTGCGCTCACGCGTTTGACAGCGCGACATCGCGTCCGGCATAATGCCGAATGCCATGACTCGATTCACCCTTCCCGCCACCACACACATTGGCCGGGTGCGCCTCAAGATAGCGGATCTCGACCGGTCATTGCGCTTTTATGGCGACCACTTGGGCTTGCAAGTCGTGCGCCGAGAAAACGATTCGGCCCACCTCGCGGCCCGCGCGGATGGGCCTATCCTTATCATCCTCACGGCCATCCCCAACGCTCAGCCCAAACCGCGACGCTCGACCGGGCTCTATCATGTGGCCATTCGTCTGCCCGACCGGCCGGCTTTGGCGCGGGTTTTCAAGCGATTGGTGGACCTGGGCTGGCCATTTCAGGGCTTTTCAGACCATAAAGTGAGCGAGGCCATTTATCTGGCCGACCCGGACGGCAATGGCCTGGAGCTTTATCGCGATAAGCCTCGTTCGGCCTGGCCTTGGAAAGACAAGCAAATTGCCATGAGCACCGATCCGCTGGATGTAGAGGCCTTGTTGAACGAAGCCGAGGCCGACCCGCAACCCTGGCGCGGCATTCATCCCGATACAGATATCGGTCACGTGCATCTGCATGTGCGCGACTTGCTGGAAGCCGAGGCTTTTTATCGCGATGTGCTTGGCCTCGATGTGATGCAGCGCACATATCCGGGCGCGTTGTTCTTCGCGGCGGGCGGGTATCATCATCATGTGGGCGTGAACACCTGGATCGGACGCCATGCGGCGGCCCCGCCGTCCAACGCGGTGGGGATGGAATATTTCACTTTGATGGTTCCCGACCGAAGCGCCATCGAGACCATCGCGCGCCGCGGTCGCGAGCAAAATCGCCTCCTGAGCGAAGATGAGGATGGCGTCTGGTTGGAAGACGGCGCGGGGAATGTGGTGTGCGTTGCAGAACGCGAATGAGACTGACTCTTCGCCTTCGCGGTTGCATCTTTTAGGGAATCCAATGCTGGGTTATTTGGAGATATGGCGCGCGGGGTCTATCATTACGACATGACTCGGAAAGACATGGCTTTATTCCTGGCCCTCAGCGCCATCTGGGGGTCTTCTTTTTTGTTCATCAAGCTGGGCCTGCAAGGCGGACTTCAGCCCCTGACCCTGGTCGCGCTGCGTCTCTTTTTCGGCGCGGGCGTCATGTTTTTGTTGGCAAAACGTTTGGGTTTGCCCCTGGCTGCTGCTTTGCCCTTTCTGCCGCACATCGCACTCTTGGCGCTGGTGAATAATGTGTTGCCCTTTTCGCTCATCACTTGGGGTGAAAAGTATATTGATTCAGGCATGGCCGCGATATTGAACAGCACCACGCCGCTTTTCACCGCCATACTTTCCCATTTCTCGCTGAGTGACGAGCGCCTGACCTGGCGGCGTATTTTAGGCGTGAGCATTGGTTTCATGGGCGTTTTGGTGTTGTTCGCGCCCGATCTTTTGTTTGGAACAGGCGCCAATCGAGTCATCGGCGGGCTTGCCGTCGTGGCCGCGTCAGCCGGTTATGCATTTGGTTCGGTTTTCGCCCGCAAACACCTTACTGGCATCTCTGCAACTGTGCTCACCACTGTGCAACTAAGCCTCGCTTTCGTGTGGGTGCTTCTTCCCGCCCTCTTTCTCGAACAAGCCTGGCAAGCGTCGCCAACGCCCTTGGCCTGGTTTTCGGTCATGTGGTTGGGCATGTTGGGCACAGGACTGGCCTATCTACTCTTTTTCCGCTTGCTTCGAGATATTGGAGCCACGCCGACGACCATGGTCACTTACGTGATTCCCCTTTTTGCCGTGATTTTCGGCGCGGTTTTGCTGAACGAACGCCTGCACTGGACGCAGCTTGTGGCCATGGCGCTCATTTTTATGGGGATATGGTTGGTGAGCGCCGCGCGGTCGAGACGCGATTCACGTAGTGCATAACGCCTGTGGCGCATCAGGTTTGCCTTTGCCTATCTTCGCAATTGCGCCAGGGCTTGTGGAAGATATTGAGCAATATCGGAGGCGAGGAGCGCAGGGCCAATGGCTTCTGAAGCCAGTTGTCCGGCCAGCGCGTGGAGGTAAACGCCCGCTCGCGCCGCGTCCCATGGCGCGAGTCCTTGTGAGAGCAAGCCCACCAGCGCGCCGGCCAGCACATCTCCCGAGCCGGCCGTGGCCAGAGCCGCGTTGGCAAAGGGACTGATGGCCAGAGCGCCGTCAGGATGGGCGATGGCCGTGAATGCGCCTTTTAGCACGACGATTTGATTCCATTCGGCCGCGAAGCGACGCGCAACATCCCAACGATTGGCGTTGATCTCTTTTGTCGAAAGCCCGGTGAGACGACTCATCTCGCCGGGATGAGGCGTGAGAATGCTGTGGGGAGGCAATGCTGCTGGGCCTGAATCCAATTTGGCCAGGGCGTTGAGCCCGTCTGCATCCACCACCAGGGGCGGAAGAGTTGGTCGTTCGCGCGTGTCGTTTTCGGTTGGGGCCAGAAAGCCGATGGCGCGACGGGCGTGCAAGCGGCCTGTTAGAAAAGCCTCCACGAATTCGACTGTGCGACGTTCGGTTCCCAGCCCTGGTCCCACAAGCAGCGCTTTATGGTTCTCCAGCAGGGGTTCGAGAATAGGAACCGCGTCCGGTTGGATTGCGCCCATGTCTGAAGGCAACACGGTGTGAACCGGTTCGGGAAGCTGTCCCGCCACGAGTTGGCCCACCACCGAAGCCGCGGCCAGATGCGCCAGACCCGCCCCCACGCGATAAGCGGCCCTGCAGGCGATGGCGGCCGCGCCCGGAAAGTTGGCGCTGCCCGCGACGATAAGCGCGCGACCAAATGTGCCTTTGTGTGCGGTCGGCGGCCGTTTGGGAAGCATCGCGGCCACTTCGTCGGGAGTCAATACATCGGGCGCGTCGTCGGGTGCAAGACCGCGATCGATGTGGATATCGGCGATGGTGAGGCGACCGCACGCGGCCGCGCCGGGCTGCAAGAAATGGCCGTATTTGGGCAAGGCGAAAGTGACGGTGTGATTCGCATGCAAGGCCAGGGGATCGATCTCGCCTGTGTCGCAAAACAGCCCGCTGGGACAATCGCAGGCGATGACGCGAACCTGTTTAGGTTCGCGAGGATGCGCGGGATCGATGAGTGGGGGCTGGGCCGATCGCGATTCGTTCATGGCCGAATGCACCGCTCGCAGCAGCTCGGCCAACGAGCCGCCGATGGCCCGCGTGTTCCCCGTGCCCAGCAAAGCATCCACAATGATGTCGGATCGACCAACGAGCTCGGCCAATGTGGCGAAATCGGGGTCTTGCTCGGCCCAGATCGCGTCGTTCACCGCGGCGACTAAGGGATCGTTGGGTTGTTTTCGTTTCCAAATGTAGGGGATCGCGGTCGCGCCGGCCTGCTGCACGCGCGCGCAGGCCACAAGACCGTCACCGCCGTTGTTGCCGGGGCCGATGAGGAAAAGAATGGGGCCATTGAAAGGCGCGTAGCTCAAAATCACGTCGGCCAGCGCGCGGCCCGCGGCCGCCATCATCTGATCATAGGTGAAACCGGACGCGTCGGTCGCCCGCTCCATGGCGACCATCTCAGAAACCGACACCATTTTCATGATTCTTTCCACCTATCCCCTGTCTCTGTTTGCGTAACCAGATAGTAGGTGAGATAAACGCTGGCAAGTAAAGCAAAGAGAAAGATAAACGCGTATGCGCGAGGGATGCTGGCGCTGGTTGCGGTGGCTATGGCATTGCCAGGATGCCGGATAAGCGCTGTGGAGCGGTTCAAATAAAGCGCCGCTGCAGAAAAAATCAACTGCGCCATCGCTGTGAAGGAGGGCGATTCAACCCAGCGCGTGAGCAAAAGAAAAATCGCGCCTACAGCCAGTATGCGTAAGGTCATCTGTGTGCGCGGTTCGCCAAAGTCAACCCAAACGCCCCAACTTAATCGCGCCGGAATGGTGGAAAGCAGAAAACCAAACAACCAAAGACCTAACGCCATCCAACCAGTCACCTCCATCCAACGGTGGACGCGTTTCACTCCCAAGAGATAAAAGATGGCCAGAATGCCGGCCGCAAGAAAGAAAAGCAGCGCGATTTGGGTGAGGCTGGCATGCGCATAAACCCAACGCACGACGCCGCCCAATATGCGCTCTGCCGGCGACAACGCCACCGCAACCATCCAGGCCGCGACCAGGACGAAAAATGGTAGAAGGCGGAGCAGACCGGAGCCCGATTTTCGTAAACCGGTTGACATTGTCATAACATGATTGCCGTTTTCTAAAAGAAGGAGTCGTCTCACTTGATTGTACACTTCCGTACAAGAAACGCAAGCTTGTTTCAAGCATAAACCCCCTCGCGCATCGTATCATTTTTGTTTTCGTTTCGGATCGCGCTTTCGCGGATTACAGCCAACGAGGGCATTGAGAGTTTGAGTTAAGTAGGGACGCCTACTGGCGGAATGCGAGAAAGGCGCTAAGCTGAACGCAACCCTGTGCGCAAGGCGCTCAAGGGGGTTTAGACAATGTCCAAAACTCCATTTCACACCTTGAGGAGGGTTATGATGCATCAAGGAATGCAGGTTCGCTCGTTCTTCGCGCTTGTTTTGTTAACTGCGTTCATCGCCGCGTGCGGAGCTGGCGCCACTCCCACAGCCACTTTAGAACCGTCCACGCCCACTCCTCTCCCGCCCGCGCCTACTCCTACACCCCCCGCGCCAACGCCCAAACCGCCTCCCACGCCAACGCCCAAACCAGAAATGAAACTTCCCGGAGCGGATGGACAAGCAGTGCTGGATTATGTGTTAAAACAAGCGCCCTACACTAACTGGGGAACATGGCCCACCGACAAATGGAATGATTTCAGCCAGTTTCTGGTCAGTGGCGAGCCTCATGGGAGCGTGGTGCGCATTTTCGTGAACGATGTGGCGCTGCAGGCGGCGGCTGCGCCTGGGTTTGACGGCGTTCTGCCGCCTGGGAGCGTCGTTGTGAAGGAAAACTACACGGGAGCCGATCCCAACGACCCCGGCCAGCTGGCTGCACTCACTATCATGACCAAGGTGGAGGGCTTCAACCCGGACGCCAACGATTGGTTTTGGCTCAAGGCCAGAGGCGATGGCGGCGCCATTGACAAGGAAGGCGCAGTGGACGGATGCATCGCTTGTCATGGTCAGCCGAATAACCACGACTATCTCTTGCGCTACGGCTTTGGTGAAGAGCCGGCCGTGCCCACGTTGCGCAGCGAAGAAGCGGGCGAAAGCATGGATATGGGCCAGGATGAAGGTGAGAGCATGGGCGATCCCGCGGCGGGTCAGGCTGTGGCCCAGGAAGCGGGATGTCTCGGATGTCATTCCATCGACGGCTCCATCATTGTGGGGCCATCGTGGAAAGGACTGTGGGGCAAGACCGAAGCCCTGGAAGGGGGTGAAACCGTGGTGGTGAATGCGGACTACATTCGCGAATCCATTAGAAACCCGTCCGCCAAGATCGTCGCCGGGTTTCCCAACGTCATGCCTCCCGACATTGGCGACAACTTGAGCGATGAGGACATCGCCAACATCATCGCCTACATCCAATCGCTTCAATAGCCACACACGCCGCGGAGGTGCGGTTCATCGACGCCGTCCCGAGCGCCTTCTTGGGCCTCGACGACGGCGTCCCTTCTTTTCGGTCGAAGAGGATGTTTCCGCGGGACTTGCCGGTTGCGAAGGCGCGTGCAAGGCTTCCTGGTAGAAATCATCCAGCAACATGGCAAGCAAAGCCAAACCATGTTCGTTCTCGCTCAAACGACGAGCCAAAGGCATGAAGCGTTGCATTCGTTCACTTTGCAATTTGTCGCGTTGGCGCAGTCGCGCTTCCAGTAAAACCGTGGCGCGTTCGGCTACAATGGCCTCAACTTCTGCCTGAGCGGGCAACGCGCGCTCTTGCAGCGCGATGTGATAGCGTTCGGCAATGCGCGCCAGCCGACTTCGCTCCACCGGATCAACCAACGAAATGGCTACGCCGGCCGCGCCGGCGCGTCCTGTGCGCCCCGCGCGATGGATATAGGATTCGTAATCTTCCGGCGTCTCATATAAGATCACATGGGACAGTTCTGGAATATCAATGCCGCGGGCGGCTACGTCAGTGGCCACTAAAAAGCGTAAAGCGCCATTTCTCACTCGATTCAGCACCTTTTCGCGCGCTTTTTGAGAAAGATCGGAACTGAGTTCGTCGGCGTCATAACCAAACCGTTTGAGCACCACCGCGACATAATGCACCCGGGCGCGAGTGTTGCAGAAAATGATGGCTGAGGTGGGGTTTTCCAGCTCGATTATCCGAACCAGATTCCGATCCTTTTCCATGCCCGGCGTCACATAATAAATGTGTTCGGTCTCCTCCACATGCACATGGTCGCGGCTCAGGCTCAAAAATTCGGGTTCTTTGAGGAATTCTCCGGCCAGATGACGGACGCGCGGTGGAAAGGTGGCCGAAAACATGCTGCCAACGATGCGGCGGTTTGGTAGATATCGACGCACCTCGCGCATGTCGGGATAAAAACCCATGGATAGCATTCGGTCCGCTTCATCGAAAACCAGAATGCGTAGCTTGTCGAGCGAGAGATTGCGTTTCATGAGATGATCGAGCACGCGACCGGGCGTGCCCACCACCAGATGCGCGCCTTGGCGAAAGGCCTTGATTTGCGGCCCGTAAGCTGCTCCACCATAGACCGCAATGACCCGAACGCTGGCATCGCCGAACAACATTTCGGCTTCACTCGCCACCTGTCGGGCCAGCTCGCGAGTGGGAACCAACACAAGCGCCTGGGTGTGGCTCTTATGCACATCAATGATTTGGAGCATGGGCAAGAGAAAAGCGCCGGTCTTGCCACTGCCTGTGCGCGCCTGCACCAACAAATCGCGTCCGGCCAAAAGATAAGGAATAGCTTTGGACTGAACGGGGGTCAGGCGCGACCATTGCGCGCGTGCGCAAGCCTGGCGCAGCGCGTCGGGCAAGGTTTCGAGTTTTGTTTCTGGGAGCGCGTTTTCCGGCTCCATCAGGTGTTCTGTTTGAGTGTTCATAGTGACATTATATGCGCCGCGTCGGGTGATCGAGAAAAAGCCGAAGAGCGATCGCTCCGCGTTGCTCTCGCGATTTGCGCCCAGCGTCATTTAGCCGTGTTTGTTGGCATGAACTCACCCAAAATTTCGTGGTCATTTTCAGAAAACGCTTTCCCTCCAAATTGATCTGGTCTTTGCACTCGTCTTCGTTGACATCCTTACCGACAAAGTGCTAAACTCTGATTATTGTACTGATGTTCCACATCGATAGCATTCCAACGCCCGTTCGCGCTTGCGAACAAGAGATAATAAAGATGAGAGGATGATAACACCATCGTCCCATCATCCAGCACCGAGAGCGAGGAGCACATGACGGAAAAGAAACGCTGGCTGACGTTATCGGAGGCGAGCAAGTTATTGGGCGTGCATCCTGCCACATTACGCCACTGGGCCGACACCGGTCAGGTTCCCTCTTATCGCACGCCTGGCGGACATCGACGTTTCACGGCTGAGGAGCTACGCGCTTTTCTCATGCGGGCCAGCATTTCCTCGCCGCAAGATGAATCCGCGTCGCCTGAGGCGGATTTGCTCAAAACTGCTTTGGCGCAGGCGCGCAACGAACTTCGTCGCTTGCCGGTGAGCGAAATGGAATGGTACAGCGCCTTTGATGAAGCCGGTCGCAAGCGTCAACGCATCTTGGGACGCCAGCTTTATGAACACGCCGTGAATTTTATCACTCATCCCAACGAACGCGACACATTGCTGCTCGACGCTCGCGAGTTGGGCGCATCTTACGCCCATAATTTGATGGAATATGACATCACGCTATTGGAAGCTGTGCGCGCATTTCAATTCTTCCGCCAAAAACTACTGACCGCGCTCACTGCAAGCGATATAGCCCCTCGATGGGCCGAATCAGGCAACCTTGATTTTCGCGAGGATGCTGATTTGTTTCTCAACGAAGTGTTATTCGGTCTCATCGATGTGTACGAACGCACTTTACTCGAGCCGGTTCATGCTCATCCTTAACCTCAACCCTGAACCCAGAGCACTTTCTCAAAATCATGTCCTCTCGCGCTATTTCCATTTTGATAATTCTTGTCATGTTATTGGGTGGGAGTTGGGTTTGGCTCAATCGAGCGCCCAGCGCCAAAACCGCGGCTTTGGCTCAGGCCATCCCTCTTAAGGGCCATCCTGCGCCCGACTTCACATTGAACACGCCGGAAGGCGAAGCCATGAGCCTCGCGGACCTACGCGGCAAAGCTGTGGTGCTTAATTTCTGGGCCAGTTGGTGCGGTCCTTGCCGAGCCGAAATGCCCGAACTCGAGCAGGCTTATCAAGAGAATGCAGCCGGAGGCTTGGTGGTGTTGGGCGTGAATCAGGGCGAATCTGCTGAGGTGGCCAGGGATTTCACCAACCAGTTGGGGCTCACTTTCCCTATTGTGCTCGATTCCCAGCTTCAGGTCTCACAGTTATATCGCACTTCTTCCTTGCCCACCACTTTTTTCATCGACCGAAGCGGCGTCATTCGTGAGATCGTTATCGGCCAGATGAACATGGCGCTGCTGGAAGAGCGGATACGGTCGATTTATCCGTAAAGCTAAATCGCTATGAACACAAGGCCGTTCTCAAGTCTGCCGCAGGACGTGCGAATAGGCGTCGATACCAGATGACAAGACAATGGGACGATGGAACGAGAACGCCATCGTCCCATCATCTTATCATCGGCGGGTCCATATCAAGGAATCGGTTAAATCAAAGCGACTCTGCTTTAATCTGGATTTATTCTTTCCCATGTTCTACGCCATCACCACTCTTGTTGCCATTGGCTTAGCCCTGTTAGGAGCCTGGTGGTTGCCCGATCCCGAGACAAGGCTTCGGGGCGCAGCGCTTTTCGTTGCGGCCGCGGCCCTTGCGGTGGTGAGTTTCCGCCACATCGAACGAACGTGGCCGCGGCAGGAGCCGGAAGAGCAGGCCTCGCCTTACCGCACTCGTTTCGCCCAATTGGTCGGATTGCTTGTATTGTTGGTCGGATTGGCTCTTACGCTTTGGACGTTGGTTGATATTTGGCGACGGCCCTTTGCCTGGGACATGGCCGCACGCTGGTTTTTTGGTTTGACGCTTATGGTTGGGGGCGCTTATGTGGGCGGAGGGCCGCAAGTGGGGCAACCTGGCTGGGTGCGACGTTCACTTGGATTGGAACCGAATACACCTCGGGCGGCTGGACCTCGTCCGGCCGATTATAAATTACGCGCCATTGGCGCCGATGAAACCAACTATGCCGACGCCTCAGGGGCCGGCCTCACCGCCGCCACCTTTTTCGAGCCGACTTATTCACGCGGGGTAGAGATTGCATTGGTGGCCTTGATCATGTTCGCCGCCATCTTCTTCCGCGTGCATCTCATCCGCAGCGTTCCACCCGGAATCTTCATCGATGAAACCAACGCCGCGCTCGACGCGTTGCGCATTCTCGAAGGCCGGCCCGACAGCCTTTTCGGCACAGGCTGGTTCGAAACCCCCAACGGTTTCGTTTATTTGCAGACCTTATTCTTTCGTCTATTTGGAACCACCTTCTTCGCCCTGAAAGTGCAATCGCTCCTGCCGGGCATACTCACCGTGCTGGCGCTCTACTTCTTGGCGCGCGAGATGTTCGGCGTGCGGCCCGCGCTTATCGCAACGGCGTTCCTGGCTGTAAACCGCTGGCATATCAATATGAGTCGTTGGGGCTGGAACGAGGTCTATCCGCCTTTAATTCAAATTCTGGCCTTGCTTTTCATCCTGCGCGGGGCCAGACGTCAGCGTTGGGGAGATTGGGCGCTGGCCGGATTGCTGC
Organism: Chloroflexota bacterium; assembly: GCA_013151415.1. Taxonomy (GTDB): domain Bacteria; phylum Chloroflexota; class Anaerolineae; order J102; family J102; genus JAADII01. The sequence goes on along the minus strand of JAADII010000029.1, from coordinate 4,939 downwards.
TGGGACTGGGCATGTACACCTACCTGGCCATTCGTCTCGTCGCGTTGGGCGTTGCGCTCTATCTTCTTTATCGCATCCTCGTTGAGCGCGGTTTCTTGCGCAAAAGCTGGCAAGGACTCGTCCTTTTCAGCACGATTTACCTGCTCACCTTTGCGCCGTTGGGCTTCACCTATTACAAAAACCCCTTCACCTTCCTCAACCGCAGTCAGCAGGTTTCCATTCTCAACGACATTCGCGCCGCGGGCGGCGATCTACAGCCTCTCAAAGAATCGGCCCTGCGCCACTTGAAGATGTTCCACGTCCAGGGCGACCGCAACGCCCGCCACAACCTGCCCGGCGAACCTATGCTCGATCCCATCACCGGCGCGTTCTTTTTGTTGGGATTGGTCTGGGCCTTATGGCGGTGGCGCGATCATAAACATGGGTTGTTGTTCATCTGGATATTGACGGGCCTGCTGGGAGGGGTTCTATCGCAGTTGAACGAAGCGCCCCAGGCCTATCGCACTCTGGCCGTCACACCCGCCATCGCGCTCCTGGCCGCAGACGCTTACGACCTGGCCCTGCGCGGCATCGTGCACCCCGGCCGGCTTTACCATCTCTGGCGTTGGGGATGGGGGATTCTGGCCGTGATCGGCATCGTCGCGACCGGCTGGCTCAATTACGACCTTTATTTCAACCGTCAGGCGCAGGATCGCGCGGTCTACGTCGCATTCTCACCCCTGGAAAACATCATCGCCCGCGAAGTGTTGGCCAAACGCGCGGACCACCGGCTCTACCTCAGTCCTCGACTCTACTATTTCGCTCCTCTTCGCTTCCTGGCTTACGAGCCCTCTCGCTTCGTGGGCTTCAAACTCGGCCCCATCGAATATTCGCCCTTCCCCGAACTGGGCGGCGGTCTCGATCAGCCCGGCTACCATCTGGCCGAACCTGTGCTCGACCTGCCCCTGCCCGACCTCGGCGGCGACAACGCCAGCTTCCTGCTCGACCTGCACTACGAGTACCTGCTCGAACACTTTCGCTATTTCTATCCGGGCGTGCAATCACAAATTATCGCCGACCGTTTCGGCCAGCCCCTTTACCTCAGCGTCACCATCCCCGGCGACGAAATCACGGCCTTGCAGGCGGCCAACCGAGCGGACGCGGCCTCAGAAATCCGCGGTCTCTACATCCCGGCCAGCGGCGAATATGCCATCATCGCGGCCAGCGGCGCGCAGGTCATGCTGGATGGTCGCCCACTGGACCCGAATCCCCAATTCCTGGGCAAGGGTCTTCACGCCATCGAGATCGCTTCCCCGCCCGCCGACCTCGCCCCTGACGCGCCCATCCTCTTCTGGGAGGGCGCGGGCGGCTCCGGCCCCATCCCCGACTCGGCTTTGTTCCGCGTTCCGCCCAGTGGAAAAGGACTATTGGGAACCTATTACATGGGTAGTGATTGGACGCCGCCGGCCTTCATGCAGCGCGTCGATCCCTTCATCCTCTTCGCCTGGCCCGATCCCGAACCCGTTTTTGGCCCCTTCAGCGCCACCTGGGCGGGCGAATTACAGGTCCCAACCGATGGCCCCTACGCGTTCCGCCTCCACGCGGACGACGGCGTCCGTTTCTGGCTGGATGGCCAGGTGGTGGGCGAGAGCCTGAACCCGGATACGGTGAACCAGGTGGACGCGGCTTTGGATCTCAAGGCCGGACCCCATTCGGTGCGCATCGATTATTTCCAGCGCGGGGGCGGCAAAGCTCTGGAATTCTTCTGGGCGCCGCCCGGTCAGCCCCTCCAACCCGTCGCGCCGGCCTATCTCCGCCCATCCGGCCCGTAGAGTTCATTCGAATTCAAGCACTCGAACCTTGCCGTCGGCCCCATAATACTCGATTCGAGTTGCAGCCAGACGGATAACCTTTCCCATGCGCTTTGCTCGGTTATTAAAGGGAGGAGACCGAAAAAGTCGCCGAAGTAATAGAGGCGCTTCTCGACTCCGCTCCACGGGTAAAGCAATGGTTACGATGCAATAACCATCATGAGCCGAAACCTTTTTCCAAAAATCCTCGACATTAATGGTGACGAAGGTGGGTTGACTGGTCTTAAGAAGGAGGCCAGGAATTGCGTCATCCTTGATAATCGTACCGGGACGAAGCGAGGTTATTGAGACAACTTTGCCTGGATACCAGTCTAAGATAGCATCCATGATCCTCCGATCATGGATGTTTTCGTCAACGACGATCATGACAATCTATGCTGCAAGAGGATGAAGCGTTTCTCCCGATTTTACAAATGCCTGACCTGCAAGACGGATGGCTTCTTGCACAGCTTCTTTTGTAAGATGGCTGTGTGAATAAACGCGGACGATTTCGTCGATGGTTTCTCCCGAGGCCAAAAGAGAGAGAATTGTATTGACTTCCAGTCGCGTATATTTGAATGTAGGCCGTCCCCCGCAAACACCTGGGGCCAGCACGACATATTCTCCCAATGGAATATATTCGTAAATCTCACCTCCTAACACTTCGCGTACAAGCCGAACGTCTTTGGAAGCGGATGGTCTGGTTCTGATGCTCTGTGCCTTCATTTTGTTCACTTTGCTGAAGCATATGGGATCTAAACAGGAGTCGCCATGACAACAGGGCTTCTGCAAATGAAAGTGGATCAACAGACGATGAGACGAGATGGTGTTTCGTCGAGAAAATGCAAGTTTCATTATAGTTCAACAAGAAAACGTCTGGCAAACGGTGTGAGACAAGGATTGCCTCCAAGCGCCTTTATGTCTTTCCATCCGTTCTTGAGCAAGTCTTGGCTCGCGTGGTACACTTTGGGGCAATGACCGAGGAACCCATTTTGCGCGTGGTCTTTTTCCGCACCGAATCAGGACGCGAACCGGTTCGAGAGTGGCTCAAATCGTTGCCCAAAAATGACCGCAAAATCATTGGTGAAGACATAAAACTTGTGCAATATCGCTGGCCTCTCGGCATGCCTCTGGTCAGAAAACTTGAATCTGATTTGTGGGAAATCCGCGTTCGTTTATCATCGAGTCGCATAGCTCGAATCTTTTTCTCCGTCTATAAAGGTGAGATGGTTCTGCTCCACGGATTCTTCAAGAAAACCCCAAAAACGCCCAAACAAGACTTGAAGCTGGCGCAACAGCGCAAGAATCTTTGGCTCAGTAAATGGAAAACATGATGAATCCATATTCCGGAAGCAACTTCGACGACTTTCTCAAAGAAGAAGGCATTTATGAAGATGTCGTGGCCAGGGCGTCCAAGCGATTGCTTGTGATGCAAATCGAAGATGCAATGCGAGAACAGGGCGTCACCAAAACCGCATTGGCGGAACGTATGCACACGAGCCGTTCTCAAGTGGAGCGCTTGCTCGATCCCGACAATACAGCCGTAACCCTGGATGCTCTCGTTCGCTTGGCCGAGGCGATTGGAAAACAATTGCAGTGGGAGTTGGCATAACATTTTTCCATGATCCGCCTGGTCTATTTCCTCATCGCCCTCATTCTCGCCTTCCTGGCCCAGCGATGGCTGGGTGGGGAGGGCATCCCGCGCGATTCGCTGATTCTGTTCATGGTCGCGGGCGCAATTTTCGCCGCGGCCTCGGTGCGGCCCCTAACCTGGCCCAAACTACCCCCGCGTCGTCGCTGGAATTATGTGGGGATGGGCCTGTCGGCCCTGGCCGTGGTCATAGTCGCCGCGGCCATCGTTCAATTTTGGGGAGATAACTACGCGGGGTGGGGATTCTGGTTGTGGATCATCGCCATTCCCCTCTTCCTCATCGGCGCCTGGCTCGACCTGGACAGCCCCGATCCCGAAGCGGAACAAGAGGCCGCTTCGACCTGGCTTGATCTCGCGCTCGACCGCCGCGTCGTTCTGGTTTTGTTCGCGCTTATTCTGCTCGTGGCCGTGGCCGCGCGCTTTTACGCGCTGGACACTTATCCCAACGGTTGCCAGTCGGACGAGTGCAACAACGGCCTGGACGCGTTGAAATGGCTCAGCGGCTATCCTTACACGCCCTACGCAGAGACCAATGAGGGTCAGGCCACCCTTTTCACCTACCTCATCGCCCTTTACATCAAGCTTTTCGGCCAGAGCGTGGCTACCATGCGCATGGTCTCGGCCACGGTTGGCGCGCTTACGGTCATCGCCTTTTATTTTCTGGCGCGAGAACTCCACGGCCAGCGCCTGGCTCTGCTTTCGGCCGCGTTGTTGGCCGCGGATCGCTGGCATATCACGTTCAGTCGCATCGTCTATGAATTGATCATGATGCCCCTGGTGCTCTCGCTCCAGGTGTTTTTCTTGATCAAGGCGCTGAAGACGGGGCGAAGGCGTTGGTGGGCCCTGGCCGGGTTGATGCTGGCCCTGGGCATGAACACCTACACGGCCTATCGCGTGGTTCCGGCCATCACCGCGGTCTATTTCCTTTATTGGCTGATCGCGCATCGTCAACGCATCCGCCGCGACCTGGAGGGGATGGCGGTTTTCGCGGCCGGCGCGTTTGTGGGCGTGGCCCCCTTGGGCGTCTATATCATCCGCCATTGGAACGTCTTCATCTCTCGCATCAATCACATCTCGGTCTTCCGCGATGTAGAGGCCGCGGGCTCGTATGCGCCGCTGTGGTCGAACCTGCGCAAAGTGCTGTATATGTTCAACTGGCAAGGCGATTTGGCCGCGTTGAACAACTTGCCGGGCGCGCCGCTGCTTCATTTCATCGTGGCCGCGTTGCTGGTGTTGGGCGTGGCCTGGACCATCCGCTGGTTCTGGCGCGAGCTGCCATTCCTTTATCTGGTCTGGTTTGCGGGCGTGGCCAGTCTGGCCGTGCTTTCGGTTGCGCACGAAGCGCCCACCGCGCGGCGGCCCATCGGTCTGGTTCCGGTGATCTATTTGCTGGTGGCCGCGGTGTTTCAGCAAATCTGGTGGGCCTGGGAACGCGCCTGGGGCGAGAAACGCTGGCGTC
>JAADII010000092.1 GCA_013151415.1 Chloroflexota bacterium | reverse complement strand
AGACCATAAGACGATAGGACGATGGGGTTAGGTTCGGCCATGGTCTCTTCGTCCTATGGTCCCATCGTCCCTTTCATGGGTGTCAGCGGGCCGTCGCCCGTGAAGCCTGGATGGTGTATTACGGGGTTCGCCCGCAAATTGCGGACGATAAGACAATAGACGATGGGACGATAAGTTGCAGATTTTCAGGTTGCAAGTCATTTTTCGCCATCCGCCACCTGCCACTCGGCCCCTAAACTTCGAACGCTGTTTTCAGAACCATCCCTCCACCAGGCCGTCGATTCCGCGGGCGATGCGGGCCAGGCTGTAACCGCGCGCGCGCAAGAAGCGAAAGTAGAGGGCCGTCAGGGGCGCGAGGAGCAAATCCACGGCCAGTTCGATGTCCAGGTCCGCATCGGCCTCGCCCGAACCGACCGCGGCCGAAAGCAGGCCGCGTAAGGTCAGGGCCAGCCAGGTCATGATAGGCGCGTCCTCCTCCGGCCCGCCCATGCCATAGGCGCGTTGCACCTCATCCAGATAGGCGAGGTGTTCATCGATGAACGCCACCGTGTGCTCCAGAAACACACGGATTTGCTCGCGATAGGGAACGCGCGCGGCGTGCATCTCGCGCAGCATGGCCAGGGCGGCGTCCTGGTGGGCGCGAAATTGCTCATCCAATAGCGCGCGACAGAGCTCGCCTTTGTGCGCGAAATGTCGATAGAGCGTGCCCTTGCCAACCTGTGCGGTCGCGGCGATCTCGGCCATGGACACTTGCGCCACCCCACGCTCGGCGAACAGGCTCTGGGCCACTTCCAGAATGCGGGCGCGGTTCGCGACCGCGTCCCGCCGCTCGGCGCGCCGCCCGCCCACAGCACCGGGATGCGCGGGCTCCTGCAATGTCAGTAACAGACCATCGTTCAGGCTATTCGACATACGCGCTATCTTACCACAAACAATGTAAGCTGACCACCTTGACAAACGGACTCCAGTCCGTTATCATGCACGCACAAAGCGGACTGGAGTCCATTTCATCGATTCACCGTCATTCCATTCTTCACTCAAGGAGGTCACTCATGGAAGTCTTGTTTCTCATCGGACGTATTCTGTACGGCGGCTATTTTTTCTTAATGGCGCTAAATCACTTCATGAAGCTCGATTTCTTGTCCGGTTACGCACAGGCGAAGGGCGTTCCCTCACCCAAAATCGCGGTGCTCGTCTCGGGGCTGCTGTTGCTCATCGGCGGTCTTAGCATTCTAGTAGGTTATCAGACCCTCGTCGGCGTGGCCGCGCTGGCGGTGTTCCTGATTCCCGTCAGCTTCAAGATGCACAACTTCTGGGCCATCGACGACGAACAGCAGAAGATGATCGAGATGACAAACTTCATGAAGAACATGGCCCTGCTCGGTGCGGCGCTGATGTTCCTGATGATCCAAAACTGGCCGCTTAGCCTGGACGGTTGAGCGAAGCAGGGGTTTAACGCGAAGGCGCAGGGACGCAGAGGGATCTTATTCTTTTTCTGCAAATCTCTGCGCCTATGCATTTAATCTCAACCTCGACGCGCCTCCACGTTGACCACATCGAATTCTTGCATTAAAATACAAAGCAATTCACCACAAACGCTAAGCAAGCGACTTGGACAGCGGCCCAAAGGACGATGGCAACCGCTTCTCCCATTATCTTATCGTTCATCGTCTCATCGACCAACGGCCGTCCGCCGTATTCACGAAGGGCGAGGAGCGCCATGTCACAACATTCAACCGTCAAGGTCAGCAGTCGCAACCAGATTGCCCTCCCCAGTGAGGCGCGCAAGAAGCTGAACATCCGACCTGGAGACCGACTGTTGGTCGATGTACAGGACGGCGTGCTCGTATTGATCCCCGAGCCCAGAGATTATGTCGAGTACATGATGGGACTTCATCGCGAAATCTGGGAGCAGATCGACGCCGACGAGCATATCCAAAGGGAGCGAGACGCATGGCAAGCGACCAACGCATCGACCGATTGATGCGACGCTTGCAGCCTCATGCCATCATTGGGCTGGATACGGTCGTCTTTATCTATCATTTCGAGGCTCATCCCGCCTACTCGCCCTTGACCATGGCCGCCCTTTCCCGCATTCAAGAGGGCCATCAGCAAGGCGTCACCTCGACCATCACCCTAATGGAGCTGACCATGCGTCCCTGGCAATTGGCGCGCGAAGCGGTCGCCCATCACTATGAAACGCTGCTGGTCAATTTTCCCAACTTGCGCCTGGTGGATATTGACAGGCAAGTGGCCAGGCGGGCGGCGCAACTGCGCGCCCGGTATCGCGTTCGCCCGGCCGACGCCTTGCAAATCGCCGCGGCTTTAGTTCATGGGGCCGGTGCGTTTCTCACCAACGATCATCGCCTTTCCCGGCTCAATCCCATTATCGATATCATCCAACTGGATGGATAAGTTCAACGCAAAGACGCAAAAATGCAGGGATTTGCAAAGAAAAACAGAAACCTGTTTTGAAAATAGACGATAGACCATAAGACGATAGGACGATGGGGTTAGGTTCGGCCATGGTCTCTTCGTCCTATGGTCCCATCGTCCCTTTCATGGGTGTCAGCGGGCTGCCGCCCGTGAAGCCTGTTTTGAAAATAGACGATAGACGATGGACGATAGGACGATGGGGTTAGGTTCGGCCATGGTCTCATCGTCCTATGGTCCCATCGTCCCTTTCATTGATATCGGCGGACCGCCGCCAGTAAAGCTTGCGTCAAAATCCCCTGCGTTAACCTCCCCTTACCCAATGCCGCAGCACGCGGGCTGCGACGCGGGGCCGGAAGAGGCTATCGACGGGCTGGACGAGCTGGTTTACATCCAGAAACGCCAGGCGCAGGGTTTGATCGTGGGGCAGGGCCGCGAGCAGTTTGCCGATGTACCAGCGCGCGAAACGGGCCGAAAGCGCGTTCAAATCCTCGCCGCCTTCGGTTTCGGGCCAGGCGAGGTCCGAGCCGGTCGCGAGCAGCCACACCGGGTCCAACACCCGCCCCACCTGGCGCTGAAAACGCCGCGCCACGCCGCGCAAATCACCGTTGCTCTGGGCCAAAATCGCATCCAAAGCCAACGCGGTCATGGCCGAAATCGTCATGCCCTGACCATAGACGGGATTGAACGCGCCCACCGCATCGCCCACCACCACAAAACCATCGGGCCAGACCGACATCTCCTCGAAATAACGGCGGCGGTTGTCGGTGCGACGGTAGCCATATGCGGGCGATAGAGGCTCGGCCAGGCGAATGGCTTCATACAATTCGGGATGCGCCTGACGAGCGAACTCGAGAAAACCGGTCTCCTCCGTGGGCGGATAAACCCGATTCACCCCGGCCAGCATGACGCACCAGATATCGTTCTCTTCGGGAAAAACCAGGCCGCCGTGGGGTTTGTCCGGCGGTTGCGCGCTCACCAACAACATGCGCCAATCGTCGGGCGCGTTGTGGGGGCGGCGATAACGACGCGTCGCATAGCCCAGGAAGGAATTGACCACCACCTCGCGCGGCCGGGGATAGCCCAATTGCTGCAACCATTCCACCGCGCGCGAGTTGCGACCCGTCGCATCCACCACCAGATCTGCGCGGATTTTCGTCTCCCGACCTTCCTCGCCTCGCTCTCGCCAGCGGATTCTGGCCCCGCCCACGCTTCCGTTCTCCGCGCCCGTCACCAAGCCCACGGCCTTCCCGCCCTCGAGCAGGGTCAGCCGTGGATGCTCCATCAAACGCTCGCGCATCACCGTTTCCACCAGCACGCGGCTGCAACTGAGCATCATCTGGCCCGAACGGAACTGCGGCAGCCAACGTCCACCCATCCACACCTTCATGTCCTCGATCGCGTCGAAACGCACCGCACCGGCCTCGAGAAGGGTTTCATCGAGACCTGGGAACAACTGCTGCATGATTTGCAGTCCGCGCAAAAGCAGGATGTGATACTGGCGAGCCTGGGGAGCGCCGGGACGAAACGCAGGCTGCGCGGGCAGCTCATCCTGCTCGACCAACACGACCTGGTCGAAATGATCCAGCAACACGCGCGCGGTCCACAACCCGGCCATCCCCGCGCCCAAGACCAATGCAGTGGGTTTTGTGTTCATCACGCCTCACCCATGATCGTGCTACGGACGCGCCCATAAATGTCTTCGGCGATCCCAATGGCGCTTTGGGAAATGTCAGGTCCAGGCTCTCCTTCAGGTAAAGTCCCCGGCAATGCATCCGGATAACGCGTAGGAATGTAAAACAAATCCAACAAACCAACATCCTTTTGCATATCTGCGAGCAAATCAGACGATAACAGATTTATCAAGTACACCAACCGATGCGACCGCGGTGGTGACTGACCCTGGTTTATCAGCAAAGCCTTAATGGACTTCTCTGCACATTGTTGGGCATGAAAGCAGGATTGTGTATAAATCTCTTCTTGAAATGCCAGTTGAGCCATCCTCAAATCATCGGCGGCAAAACGCAACCAACGCTCGGCTTCATATCGACGCTTCATAGAGTAGCTTCCCCTTGCTCAACACTTCGGACTTGAAAAAGAGGCGTTGCCGCACCTCCTCCCATTCGGATGGCGTATACACCAGAACATCTACGGGAACCTGAGGCTCGAGCAAATAAAACACCTCGACAAGTCGCTCCCAAAACGGCTTTTCCGTCTTTTTGATGACGATGATGTCAATATCCGAATCCGGCCGAATGTCTCCGGCCGCTAGAGAGCCAAATACCCAAACTTGCTGTGGATGATATTGCTCGATCAAGATGCGTAAACATCGATCCAACTCCTTTTGCAAGAATGACAGTTGATGTTCGGCCCCTTTTTGAAGTTGGGAACGCGTTAATTCCTTCATAGGCTACATTTCGTTTGAGAACCGCGTATTTCGTATGGCGGTCTAGCTGCAACTTATCGTCCCATCGTCCATCGTCTTATCGTCTGCAACTCTTCAGCGGGATTCCGCCGCTCAGAAATGAACGCACATGGCGCACATTTCGCGAACAAAAGACTCGGTGTTTCCTTGAAAACATTATACTAAACCGCGAGCGCCTTAACAAGCCATCCTCCTGTCATTCTTTCGTTTCATGGCCTAAAGAACGATAAAGCGCCTCGGCCTGCTCGCGGGTGGCCAGTGCGGGAATGACGCCCAATTTGGTGCAGGCCAGCGCGCCCGTGCAAGTCGCGAAACGCACCGCGTCCATCAACTCCCAACCCTCGGCCAGGGCCACGGCCAAGCCCGCGTTGAACGCGTCGCCCGCGCCGGTGGTGTCCACCACATCCACCTGCACGGCCGGCGCGCGGTCCACGCCGTCGGGCGTCATCACCAGCGCGCCCTCCTCGCCCATGGTCACGATGAGGTGCTTCACCCCGCACTGCTGGAGCCGATGGGCCAGGTCGATGGTGGGGGTGGGGTCATCGGGCGGGAGCCCGAGCAAGATGCGGATTTCGGTCTCGTTGGGCGTGAGATAATCGATGTTGGCCAGAACCGCGTCATCAAGCGCGGTTGCGGGCGCAGGGTTGAGAATGGTGCGCACGCCATGTTTGCGACCCAACGCCATGGCTCTTGCCGCGGCCTCGACGGGCAATTCCAGCACGGACATAACCACATGACTATGCGAAATCTGCGCCTCCACCCCATCAACAAAACCGCTATCCATCAGTTTATTGGCTCCCATGTCCAGAATGATGCCGTTCTCGCCCCGTTCGTTGAGGATGATGAAACCAACGCCCGTCGCCATTTTCGCTGTTTTATGTAAATAAGTCGCATCCACGCCCTCTCGCGCGTATAAATCCACGGCAATCTCACCCAACTTGTCATCGCCGATGATGCCCGCGAAATAGGATTGCGCGCCCAATCGCGCCGCGGCCACGGCCTGGTTCGATCCCTTACCCCCCGGCCCCATGTCGAAATCCGAGCCCACCAGGGTCTCGCCAAAGTGCGGCATGCGCGAGGTGCGCAGCGTCATGCCCACGGCAAAGCTGCCGACAACGGTGATGATGGGTTTGGTCATGATGCACTCCTTTGTGAAAGGCAGACGATGGGACAATAAGACGATAACAGGCGTCACCGACCGGCTGATTATATCGACCAAACCCTGGCCGCGCAAAATGAAAGGGACGACGACATGACCTGTCCGACCAACCTCGGGCTTTGGACTTCAGACCTAGGACGTTGGACGATTTACAAAGCGGCGCGAAGGATTTCGACGGCGTTGTCAACCCCTCGCTCCGCGCGAATGAGCCGGCCCAACGCTTCAACGAGCGTTTTCCTGCCTTCGTCTTCGATGGCGGTTTCGATGGCGCGGCGGGAGTTGCCATGTCTGCTCTCGCCATCGATTGATGACCGCACCCAGAAAACGCCAGAAAAACCGGTCTTCGAGATAATAGGTCAAGCGATTTTAGACGCGGTTCAACAGCGGGATGGACCTTGGCAACGGCGCGGTGGTCGCTCTGGGAAAAAACGGGGGTGATGAATGCCTCAGAAATTGCAATATCCCTTCCATTTCTGTACAATACGGCCCTATAAAATGCATCTCCCGTCGAGCAGACAATGACGTCACCGGAGAGACGACACAAACCCATACTCTGTATCATTATTCGTTCCTGCCTGCGATGGATTCAAAGGCGAATCTCACAACCAAAGGAGGAAAAACTCATGGCGGAACCCATCACTCTTAGCGTGATCAAAGCGGACATCGGCGGTTATGTGGGGCATTCGGGCATGCATCCCGCGCTGATGGAGGCGGCCCAAGAGCGGTTGGAATTCGCGCGGCGTCAAGGGGATCTCATCGATTTCCATGTGACGGCTTGCGGCGATGACCTGGGCCTGGTGCTGACGCATACGCTCGGCAACGACAATGAGATCATCCACAAACTGGCCTGGCAAGTCTTTGCCGAATGCACCGACATTGCCAAAGAGCTGAAACTTTATGGTGCGGGACAGGACCTTCTCAGTGACGCGTTCTCAGGAAATATGAAGGGCATGGGGCCTGGGTATGCGGAGATGACCTTCGAAGAGCGTCCTGCAGAACCGATCATCATCTTTTTTGCCGATAAGACCAGCGCCGGCGCCTGGAATCTGCCGCTGTATCGCATGTTTGCGGATCCATTCACCACGGCTGGTCTGGTTATCTCACCCGAATTACACCAGGGCTTTTGCTTCGTTGTGCTCGATGTCAAGGAGAATCGCACCATCGAATTAAACGCGCCGGAAGAGATCTACGATTTGTTGGCTTACATTGGCAGCCCCGGACGTTACACCATCAGCCAGGTTTATAGCCGGGCCACAGGCGACATCGCTGCCGCGAGCTCAACCCAGCGCCTTTCGCTCATCGCGGGTAAATACGTTGGCAAGGACGATCCCGTGTGCATTGTGCGTTCGCAATCTCAGTTTCCCGCGGTGGGTGAGATTTTGGAGCCGTTCGCGACGCCGCATCTGGTGGAAGGATGGATGCGCGGCTCGCATCACGGCCCGCTCATGCCGGTGAGCGTGGCTCAGGCCACGCCCAGTCGTTTCGATGGACCCCCGCGCGTGATTGCGCTCGGCTTCCAATTGGCCCAAGGTCGCCTCATCGGCCCGCGTGATATGTTCGATGATCCTTCCTTCGATGAAGCGCGACATCAGGCCAACCTCATCGCCGAATACCTGCGTCGTCACGGTCCTTTCGAACCCCATCGCCTGCCCCTAGCCGACATGGAATATACGACCCTGCCTCAAATCGGCCAAAAGTTGGAGCACCGTTGGCGCGACGGGAAGGATAAAGAAGAGCCGGTGGCGGCGTTCTAAGGGGGGATGGTTCACAGTTTACTGTTGGCTATTGGTTGGCTAAAGGGTGGAGAGAGCAGGTGCGATGCACTTACGAAGTGCGTCGCACCTCCCGCCCTCACCATCACTTGATTTGATTCGTTCTCCTATTCGCTGTCATTTCCTTACCGAAGACGATGGGACGATGGACGATAGGCGTCGAGCGACAAGAAAAATTGTCATTCACGCATTTTTGCCCATAAACGGATATTTCTGCCGTTCGCGCGCGATTTTAGTACGACAAACAGCTAATTAATCGCACGAAACATCGTGAAACACCGATACCCCATCCCGCGTCGATAATTGTGTATTTTTGCCATGAAGTATAGTATTTCTACCGTGACGCATTTGTAAATGCACAAATGGGGGTTGTTGGCGTTTAGGGGCGATGGCGATGGTCGATAGGGCGATTTTCCCGCGGAGGAAATGACAACGAATTGGGGGATGAAGCGAATTGTTGTCGCCGAGGTGGGAGGGGGTGGTGAGGATGGAGGTTTTGGGTGGGGAGGGGATAGGGAAATAGGAAGGTGTGGAGGATAGAGCGAATCATGCTCGGTCCGAATTCTGGTTCCCAACCCCATTCTTGGCCCGGCCACCGCTCAGGCCTGGAAGGCGCTGGGCTAGTTGGGTGGAAGGGCCTGGCGGCCCTGGCGCGCGGTGCGGGCGAGCAGCCCGCAGGGGTTTCATTGGGTGGTCGGGCGGTTTTCAAACCCGATCGCAACCACGCGCCCGCATCTTGCTCATGCAGGCGCGTTTCGTTTATGGTATCATCTCCAACGATTTCTCATCATCCTTCTCATTCGCTTCATTATCCTACAATCCAAACGCCATGTCCACACTCATCGTTTCTCCCGGCCCATTGGTGGGCCGCATCCCCGTTCCTGCGGACAAATCCATCACCCATCGCTCCTTACTCTTCGGCGCCATCGCTCAGGGCGTCTCGCGCATTCGCAACCACCTCGATTCGGGCGATTGCCGCGCCACCCTGGCCGTGGTGCGCGAACTGGGCGTGCAGGTGGACGAGCCCGCGGCGGGCGAGCTCATCGTGCATGGTCGCGGGCTGCGCGGTCTGCAAGAGCCGGAAGACGTATTGAACTGCGTGAATAGCGGCACCACCGCGCGGCTCGCGGCCGGTTTGCTGGCCGGACAACCCTTTCATAGCGTCATCACCGGCAGCGCGCAATTACGACGACGTCCCATGAAACGCATTGTCGAACCGCTGCGACGCATGGGCGCGGACATCGCCGGACGCGAGGACGGTCGCTATCTGCCCCTCTCCATTCGCGGGCGGCCTCTCAGCGCCATCGACTACGAAATGCCCGTGGCCAGCGCGCAGGTCAAATCTTGCCTTCTACTGGCCGGACTTTATGCACAGGGTCTGACGGTGGTGCGCGAGCCCGGACCCGCGCGCGACCACACCGAGCGCATGCTCGCGGCCATGGGCGCAGACATCACCCGCATCGGCTCGGCCATCACCATCGAGCCGCCCAAAGCCCCCTTGCAGCCGCTAGACATCACCATACCCGGCGATTTCTCCTCGGCCGCGTTCCTATTGGCCGCAGGCGCATGCATACCCGGCAGCCATCTCACCATCATCAACGTGGGCGTCAACCCCACGCGCCGCGGCCTGCTCGATGCGCTCATCGAAATGGGCGCAGACATCACCCTGGACAACTGGAGCGAAAGCGCCGGCGAACCCACCGGCGACCTGCATATCCGCCCCTCGCGACTGCGCGGCGCGACCTTTGGCGGCACCGATATCGTCACCATGATCGACGAACTGCCCATCCTCGCCGTCATCGCCACTCAGGCCGAGGGCGAAACCGTGGTGAAAGACGCGGCCGAGCTACGCGTAAAAGAAACCGACCGCATCGCCACCACGGTGGAGGAATTGCGCAAACTGGGCGCCGACATCGAGGCCAGATCGGACGGTTTCGTGGTGCATGGCCCCACCCGCCTGCAAGGCGCGCGCGTGCACTCGCACGGCGATCATCGTCTGGCCATGGCCCTAGCCATCGCCGGGCTTATGGCCGAGGGAGCGACAGCGGTCGAAGACGCCAACTGCATCGCCGACTCCTTTCCCGGCTTCGCCCAAACCCTCCTCCGCCTCGGCGCCACCATTGAATCGTAACGCCTCCATTCCCTCCCCCTCCCCTCAACCTTAACCTTAATCTCAACCTCAACCTCAACCTCCCCCCGGCCCCGCCTCCACCAGCACATAACGTTCGGGATCGAGATACGAACGGGCCACGCGCAAGACATCCTCACGCGTCACCGCGTTCACCCGTTGGCTATAGGTCTGCAAATAATCCAGGCCCAAATCATACCAGGCCATATCCAGCAGATCATCGGCGATGCCGGCGTTGGTTTCCAGGCCCAACGGCAACGAACCGGTCAACTTGGCTTGCGCGTCGGCCAGCTCCTCGGCCGACACCGGGTCGGTCACCATGCGCGCCACCTCGGCCAACATGCCCGCGACCGCGCGCGCGGCGTCCTGGGGATTGACGCCCGCGGCCGCGTACCACGTCCCGCCCAGGCGATTGGCGGAAAACGAACTATACACATAATAGGCCAGACCCTCTCGCTCGCGCACGCGCGCGCCCAACCTGCCACCCATGCCAAAGCGCCCCAAAATCTGATTGCAAACCACCACCGGCATAAAATCGGGATGCCGGCGATGGATGCCGGGCCAACCGACAACCACGCTGGTTTGGCTCTTTTCGGGGATGACCAGCCTTTTCTCCACCTGACCCTCCACCTGCGATTCCGGCCGGCTCACCTGATCCTGGCAGGAAGACGCGGCCTTCCACGCGCCCACGGTTTTCTCCAGCAGATTCAGCGCCTCGGCCGCGTGAATTGCGCCCACCACCACAACGACGCCGGCGCTTGGCCCGATAAAACGTTCATAATAACGCTGCACATCCTCCACCGTCAGCCTCGCCACGGTTTCTTCATAGCCGGAGATAGGGCGGGCATAGGGATGATCGGCCGGGAACACGCGCTCGCGAAAGGTGAGATAAGCCATGGTGCGGGGATTGAAACGCCGCTCGCGAATGCCCGTCAGCGTCTGCGCGTGAAGCTGCTCGAACTGCCTCTTGTCGAAAGCCGGCCTCATCAAACTCTCGGCCAATAGCCCAAACACCATCTCCGCGTCTTCGGCCAGACAACGCCCACTGAACGATAACACATGCCTGCCGCAACCAAACCCAAACGACGCGCCCACGCCCTCCACCAATTCGTTCAACGCGTCGAAATCACGCGCCTCGGAACCGCGGCGCAACATGCCGGCCGTGAGCGAAGCCAGCCCGGCCTCATGGCGCGTTTCGCAAGCCAGCCCGCCCGGCAGATAACCATCGAACACCACCGACGCGCTGCTAAAATTCTCATAAACCCACACGCGCAACCCGTTGCTCAGGCGAGCGGTGACAATATTCTCCGGCCCGGGCATGTGTCCCATCGCGGCCATCACCCCTCCTCCCGGGCCACATACCAGCCCACGACGCGATTTCGCGGTCGAAAATAGACGCGGGCCACGCGTTGCACATCGGCCGCGCTCACCCGCGCCAGGCTATCCAAAAACCGGCCCAGCCATTGGCTCGAGGCCACCATCTCCGCGAAGCCCAGCCACATGGCCTGATTGGTCACGCTCTCCATGCCGTAGACGAACTGCGCCCGCGCGCCCTTGATGGCGCGCGCCAATTCCTCTTCGGGCGCTGGCTCCTCTTGCAAGCGCGTCAGCTCGGCCAGCACCCGCTCCTCCACCTCAGAAAGCGAACGCCCCGGCCGCGCGGTGACCGAAATCGTGAACAGATAAGGGTCAATGGTGGCGCTGAAGGAAGAATGCACCGAAATGGCCAAACCCTCGTTCACCAACGCCCGATAAAGCCGCGCCGAACGCCCCAGACCGCCCCCGCCAAAGGGCGGCATGCCTTTCGGCCCGCTCAGCAGCGCATCCAACACCACCATGGGAAAGAAATCCTCATCCAGCGCGCGGGGGCCGCGGAAGGCCATGCGCAAATAGGTGGCCCCGCCCGCGCCCTCCATGCGCACGCGACGCTCCGCGCGAGCGGGCGGCTCTTTGGGGATGCGCTCCTCGATCTCGGGCCCGCGCGGGATGCGGCCAAAATAACGTTCGATCTGGTCCAGCATGTCCTTGGTTTCAAAATCGCCCACCACAGCCGCGACCGCGTTGTTGGGCGCATAATAACGCCGATAATGCGCGTATAGATCCTCCCGGGTGATGCGATGCAAGTCCTCCTTCAAGCCGATGACCATGTGGCGGTAGGGATGGGCCATGAAACTGATCGCCTGAACCTGCTCGAAAAGGAGATACGTGGGCCGGTTCTCATTGCCTTCGCGTTCCGAGAGGATCACCGTGCGCTCGCGTTCCACTTCCTCCGGCTCGAACAACGAATGGGTCATGCGGTCCGATTCAATACGCAGGGCCAATTCGATGCGGTCTGCCGGCAAGGTCTCGTAATAGGTTGTCCAATCGAGCCAGGTCATGCCGTTGAAATAGCCGCCCTCTCTCTGAACCAACCGATCATACTCGCCCTGCGGAAAGGTGGGCGTGCCCTTGAACAACATATGCTCGACCCAATGAGAAAGCCCGGTCAGACCCGGTCGCTCGTTGCGCCCCCCCACCCGATACCATATCCAAAAACTGGTGACAGGAGCAATATGCACTTCGCGAGTGAGAACGAGCAAACCGTTGTCGAGGCGGGTGCGTTGGAGGCCGTCTATTTGTATAGTCATACTTCGTCAATAATCCAAAGTCCGAAGTCCAAGGCCGGTAAGGCGGCGCGATGGCGGATAGGACGACTGGGGCGGATGGGATGTTAAACGCCTGTCGTCTTATCCGTCCATCGTCTTTTCATCGGCGTCCACGGCTGGTCGCCCGCATCGCGACCAGCCCCGCCTAATGCCGATCATTCGGACGACGGCCAATGCCAGAGTAACGGAAGCCAAGTTCGGCCATGCGATTGGGCGACCAAATATTGCGTCCATCGATGATCACGTCTCCACGCATCAAAGATTTGATACGCGGCAAATCGAGATGGCGAAATTCGTTCCATTCTGTGACCAGCACCAAGGCGTCCGCGCCTTCTGCGGCCTCATATGCGTTTTCCACCAGCCGCACTTTGGGCAAGATATTCGCGGCCACGCTCATGGCCACGGGGTCATACGCTTGCACCACAGCGCCCTCGCGCAAGAGCTGGCGCGCGATGTCAACCGATGGAGCTTCGCGCATATCGTCGGTGTTGGGTTTGAAAGAAAGGCCCAATAATCCGACGCGCTTTTCATCCAGGCCTCCCAAGAATTCGCGCAGTTTCATGACCACCTGTCGGCGCTGATGCTGATTGATGTCAAGCACGGCCCGCAACAACTGAGGATGCGCGCCATGAAGCAGGGCCATGTGCTCTAAAGCGCGCACATCTTTGGGAAAACAAGAGCCGCCAAAGCCCAAACCCGCATCCAAAAAATGAGGGCCTATGCGCTTATCATAGCCCATGCCAATGGCCACCTCTTTCACGTCTGCGCCCAAACGATCGCATATGGTGGCGATCTCGTTGATGAAGCTGATACGCGTGGCCAAAAATGCATTGGATGCATATTTGATCATTTCAGCCGTGCGCAAATCGGTGATCTGAATGGTGGTGCGCAAGGGTTTGTGCAGCTCGGCCACCTTTTCCGCGGCTTCGCGGTGCAGCGAGCCAAGCACCACGCGGTCGGGGTTCATAAAATCGTGGATGGCCGAACCCTCGCGCAGAAATTCGGGATTGGAAACCACCCAAAAGGGGATGGGCTCCTTTTGGTGCTTGCGAATAATGTCGGCCACCCAATCGCCTGTGCCCACAGGAACCGTGGACTTGTTGATGACGATCAATGGATGAGTCATGTGTTCGGCGATGCTCTCCGCGGCCATACGCACATATTGTAAATCGGCCTCACCATCCACGCCCGACGGCGTGCCCACCGCTACGAACACAAACTCAACATTTTGCAAACCTTCGGCATAACTGGTGGTGAAACACAACCGTTCCGCGGCCACATTGCGCAGGATGAGTTCAGATAGGCCCGGTTCGAAGATGGGCGTCTCACCGCGTTGCAACATCTCGATCTTCTTTTCATCGATATCGAGAATGATGACCCGATTGCCCAGGTCGGCAAAGCAGGCGCCGGTGACCAATCCAACATATCCGGCGCCGAGCACACAGATGTTCTTCATAAGATCATGCTCCTATAGGAAGCTGTCGAAATGTCGTTTTGCAAGCACATGACTTTTTTGCTACTCCTCCAGGGCGGCCTCTTCGGCGCGTTGGAAATCGGACCAATGCAATCGATGACGATAAAAGTACCAGACGCCGAGTAAGGTGATGGGCAGCCAAAGCGCCGCGTGCAAAACCAGGGTGTAGGCGGCCGCCACTTCACCGTTCACCCCGCCCACAATTTCCAACACTTTGATGCCGGGTGCATCGAATGTGCCAATATAACCCGGAGCGGCCGGCAGCGTGGTAAACAAATTGACGATGCCGTTCATGAGCATGAGCACCATGAATGACACCTCGAAATCAAAGGCGTGCATCACAAACCAATATTTCATGGTCTCGGCCAGCCAGATGATAATGGAGGTGACAAAAATCATGAAAACGTCGCGGCGGTTGTTTAAGGAAGAGAGACCAAACAGGAAACGATCCACCATGCCGCCCAATTGAGGACGGAAACGCGCGGGAATAAGGTAACGCTCGAACACGTCGTATGCGCGTCGGGCAATCTGAGGATAGGCAGCCACCAAAACAAACAAGACCAGCGCTATGCCAAAGAGCAGGCTAAACGCCACCACCCAAACGCGATACACCGAGGGTATGTTTTCGGCAAAGGGCAAGGCGATGAAGACGAACATCAACATCACCAACCCATCGAAAATGCGCTCCACCAACACCGTGGCCAGGCTGCCGCTCATGGCAATGCCCTCGGTCTGCTTGAGCACATAAGAGCGGATAACCTCGCCGGCGCGAGCCGGGTAGATATTGTTTCCTGCATAACCAATGCAAACCACGGGAAACAAACGCCACAGCGAAACCGACTTAAAAGGTCGGAGCATATAGTGCCAACGCCAGGTGCGCGCCCAGACGCCAAAAAAATACACCAGAACACCCGGCGCCAACCAACCATATCGCGCTGTGCGTAGATGCTCCCAAACTTCGGGCAAATGCAGGCCCTTAAGGGCGTACCAAAGAAGAACGGCGCTGATGGCAACGCCGATCCACATGAGAAGACGCTTCAAACTGAGAGTTCCTCGTCGATGAAATAAAGAGCTATCGGCTATTCTAGCACAATCTTTCACCGCCCCAGAAACCGATGCGTTCGTTTTGACATCCTCGTCATGGATGAATATACTATGGGTGTTGGATATTGGATATTGGATACTGGGTGCTGGATGCTGGTTATGGATTGGATGCGAGAAGCTTCACATCCGATTCCAAACCCTCCAATACCCAACATCCTATATCTAATACCCAATATTCTAATACCTAATGCTCCCCCGGCCCATTCGTCTAGTGGACTAGGATGCAGCCCTCTCAAGGCTGAGACACGGGTTCGAACCCCGTATGGGCCACCAAAAATCAAGCCCCGGCCGCTTCGGTCGGGGCTTTTTCTATGCTTCTGGGCGCTGGCGTCTTTTCGTTCCAGACGCGAATCAATATGATTTTCGTCAGGCTCCAGCATGCTTTAGACCGCGCGGTGGACGTTAAGCCAAAGGCAGTTCGGTCGTGGCTTTCACCTCTGAAAGCACGACGCTGGTGTAAACTCGCGCCACGCCGGGCAGAGGCGTTAGGCTTCGCATCAAAAACCGCTCCAGATCCTGGCGATTGCGCACAACCACCTTGAGCAGATAATCAAAATCACCGGTGATGAAATGACATTCCATCACCTCGGGCATCTGGGTCACGGCCTCGCGAAAGCTCTGAACCACGCCTGTCTGATGTTTTTCTAAACTTACTCGCACAAAACAAAGCAGATCAAAACCCGCGCGCTCTCGGTCCACCAGAGCCACATACCCGCGAATCAAACCTTGCTCTTCCAGGCGCTTGATGCGGGCGTGAGTGGCGGGCGGAGACAGGCTAATGCGTTGGGCGATTTGCGCGTTGCGCATCCGACCATCCTTTTGCAGAATCTGGAGAATGCGCTGGTCGATCTCATCGATGAGAGCGGATGATGTTTTTGTCATCACACAATCCTCGTCAATGCTTGTTCAGCGGTTCGAAACGGGCCTGGAAGAAGCGGAGATACTTTGGTTCATACACCATGCGCAACCCTCGCGTTTGCTTGCGAGCGTCGTACACCGCCTTGACCGCCTCGGCCGTCACATCCATGTGGGCCTGAGTGTAAACGCGACGGGGAATGGTCAACCGCACCAACTCCAGGGCTGGATAACGGTGATCGCCGGTTTCGGGATCGCGACCCGCGCTGACGACGCCCCGCTCCATCGAACGAATGCCCGAATCTAGATATAGTTGGGCGGCGAGGGTTTGGGCAGGGAATTCATTTTGAGGAATATGCGGGTAAAACCGCTTGGCGTCGAGAAAAACCGCATGGCCGCCCACCGGCTGCACAATGGGAATGCCCCAGTCGGTTAGCAACTCGCCGAGATAATGAACCTGACCCACGCGCGCCCGGATGTGATCATCTTGCACGGCCTCTTCGATGCCGATGGCCAACGCCTCCATATCGCGGCCCGACATGCCGCCATAGGTGTGCAAACCTTCGTACACCACGACCAGATTCCTCGCCGTCTCCAGCACGCTTTCATCATTGACGGCCAACCAACCGCCAATGTTGACGAGATGGTCCTTTTTCGCGCTCATCCAGGCTCCATCGGTGTAGCTGCAAAACTCCTTTAGAATGGCGGCGATGGATTTGTCTGCGTAGCCCGGTTCGCGAGTCTGGATAAAGTACGCGTTCTCGGCCATGCGCGTTGCATCCAGATAAATGGGAATATCGTAGCGCTGGCAAAGCTCTCGCAACGCGCGCACATTGGCCATGCTTACGGGTTGTCCGCCAGCCATGTTGACCGTGCCGGCCAAACTCACGTAGGGGATTTTCTCAGCGCCGACTTTCTTGATCAATGTCTCCAGCTTGTCGAGATCGACATTGCCTTTGAATGGATGCTCGCTGCTCGGGTCGTGCGCTTCATCGATAATGACATCCACAAAGGTCCCGCCGGCCAGTTCTTGATGCAATCGCGTCGTGGTGAAATACATGTTGCCGGGGATGATGTCGCCCGGTCGAATCAGGGCTTTGCTAATGAGATGCTCGGCCCCGCGACCTTGATGGGTGGGCACCACATATTTGTAACCATAATAGGTGCGCACAGCATCTTGCAGATGATAGAAATTACGACTGCCGGCATACGCCTCATCCCCCAACATCAAGCCGGCCCATTGCCGGTCGCTCATGGCGCTGGTTCCGCTATCGGTGAGCAAATCGATATAAACATCTTCCGATCGAAGCAAGAAGGTGTTGTAACCGGCCTCTTGCAACGCTCTCTCGCGCTCAGGTCGAGAAATCAGGCGGATAGGCTCCACCATTTTAATCTTCCAGGGCTCAGCCCAAGACCGCCGGCCGAATTGTTGCCCTATGGTTTGTGGATATAAGGGTTCAGACATAAGAAGATCCTCCTGAAAAAATGGATGATGGGTCCAATTCGCCCTGCTTTCCAAGTCTGAACCATTTTACACATCACTCCCGCGTCTTTCAATGATTATTTTGAACCAACGCACAAATACGGAATAAATGTAACCAAACACAAGGAAAATTCTTCGATTATTCGCCGCATCTTTGACCTTTCTCATCCATGCCGACGGACGACCGCGTCGTCGGCGTCCCGGCGGCGCAAGAGAGGAGCTTTCATGAGGCCGAAAGTGCAACGGGCGCAATCGGGATGGATGACGCCGCGCTCAGCGGTTCGCCCACCAGATCATATTCCATCGCGCCGGTAATGCGCGCGTCCAGCATCTCGCCCGGCTCATGCTCGCCCTCGATAAGCACAAAGCCATCGATCTCGGGCGCGTCGCGATAAGAACGGGCCAGGGTGAGACCATCGCCCACGCCATCCACCAACACGCGCAACACGCGACCCACTTGCTCTTGATTGCGCGCCAACGAGATGGGCTGTTGCACGGCCATAAGACGCTCCCAACGCTCCTGTTTCACCTCTTCGGGGACGGGGTCGGGCAGCGCGGCCGCAGGGGTTCCCGGCTCGGGGCTAAAAACGAACGCGCCCACCTTGTCGAACCGGATGGCCCGGACGAAATCGAGCAATCCCTGGAACTCCTCCTCGGTTTCGCCAGGATAGCCCACAATGAAAGTGGTGCGCAAAGCGATGTCGGGCATGGCCGCGCGCAGTTTCTCGATGGTCGCGTACACCATGTCCAGGTTGCTCGGCCGCCGCATCCGCTTCAGGGTGGCGGGATGCCCATGCTGCAAGGGAATATCGAGATAGGGCAAAATTTTGGGCGTGGTCGCCATGACCTCGATGAGTTCATCCGAAACATGGCCGGGATATGCGTACATCAGCCGCAGCCATTCCAACCCCTCGGCGCGGCGGGCGATGGCGTGCAGCAGTCGAGGCAGGCTGTTTGGCTCCCCGCGGTCGCGGCCATAGTCGGTCGTGTCCTGGGCCACGACGATGATCTCTTTGGCGCCGCGCCGGGCCAAAGCCTCGGCCTCGGCCACCACGCTCTCGAAAGGATGCGAGCGGAGCTTGCCTTTGAAAGTGGGAATGGAGCAGAACGCGCAAGGCGCGTTGCAGCCATCGCTGATCTTGAGATAAGCGCTGGCGTTTTGCGCGGCCAAACGAGGAGTGGGGCCGTCGTCACCCGATTCGGGATCGCCCAATAACTGAATGCGCTCGAAACGTCGGCCCCGGCGTCCTTCGCGCAGATGCTCGACCAGCTTCGTCACCTCCATCCAGCGACGCGTGCCCAGCAGACCATCCACGCCGTTCACCCCCGCCAAAATGGCTTCGCCGTTGCGCTCGGCCAGACACCCGGCCGCGACCAGAATTTGTTTTTTGCGCTTGCCCGCAGCCAGTTCGCGCAGCGCCTCGATGGATTCCTCGGTGGACGCGGCCAGGAATCCGCAGGTGTTTACGATGAGCACATCCGCTCGACGCGG
>JAADII010000136.1 GCA_013151415.1 Chloroflexota bacterium | reverse complement strand
TTCAGGGCCGCGGTCACATGGCCTGCGGTTTGGCCGGTGTAGCAATAAACCACGATGGGTTTGTCGGGGGGCAGGTCATTCAGCGCGTCGGCCGTGAACAACGCTTTGGGGCTAACCCACTTTGCGCCGGGGATGTGGCCGGCGTTCATGTAATCCTCTTGCGAACGCACCGAGAGGATGATGGGATCGTTGTCCGGGTCGCCGTCGTTCAGGTTCTCGAACAGCGCATCCGCGGGCATGAACTTGGGGCCCTTGCTGAAATAAGCGTAGGCGGCTTCTGCGGGGTCATTGGCCAGGGGTTCGGCCAACGCGTAATCGGCCTCCTCCCACTCCACCGGCTCGGTGGTGGTCATATAGCTGTGCGCGTGCTTTTCGGGGTTGAAGCGCTTGACGAACACATTGGGATCGGTGGTCCAGCTACTCATGCCGAAGAGCAGGGTTTTGGCGTCGTATCCGGCCATGTTCAGGGCCGCGGTGGCCTGTGAGGCCGTCTGTCCGGTGTAGCATACGACCACAATCTCCTTGTCCTTGGGCAGCGTGGCCAGCACATCGGGGTCGAACAATTCCTTGACGCTGATGTGCACCGCGCCGGGGATATGGCCCGCGGCATAGTCCTCGGGCGCGCGCACTGAGATGATGAAGGGATCGTTGTCCGGGTCGCCATCGTTCAGATTTTCGAACAGGGCCTCGGCCGTGATGTATTTGGGACCCTCGCTGAAGTAAGCCTCGGCCGCGCGCATTAATTCGGATGGCTTCGTTTCCGGCTCGGGCGTGAGCGTAGGCGGGATCGGCGTGGGTGTGGGCGGAATTGGCGTGGGAGTGGGTGGAACTGGCGTTGGCGTGGGCGGAACCGGAGTCGGAGTGGGTGGAACCGGCGTTGGGGTGGGCGGAACCGGAGTGGCCGTGGGCGGAACCGGGGTGGCGGTCGGTTCGGCCTGTCCGCCGCACGCGGCCGCAGAAAGGACAAACAAGGTCAGAAACAGAATGTATAACAGATTTCGCTTATTCATTTTTGCTCTCTCCTTCAAAGGGTGGATATTGGGGTATTGGGTAGTAAGATATTGGGTAGTGGGTAGTGGGATGTTTGGGGAGGGAAGTGCACCTCGAAATGGGGTGGCGCTTGCCGCATGGTTTGTACTCGTGTCGCACTATATATCACAAGTTTATAAGGTGAACCTATGATAAAAACATGATCTAGGTCATTTTCATTTATTTGAAGTTATTATAGGATTGATTAAACCCGACCAATAAGCGACAAACACCGGTTGCGTCGTCCAATAGAAACCAGAACCTCAGTGGTCAGAACGGCAGAGACCAGAACCTCAGAAGCCAGAGACCAACCGACCAATAGACCAACAGACCAAGCGACCAACCGACTTTGAACTCTGGACATCGGACGCTTTTTTCAACAACAGGAGATGCACAAGCCATGATCGACTGGAATGCAATGGAAATCTTCGTCACGGCCGCGCACCTCGAAAACTTCTCGGCCGCGGCCCAGCAGCTTCACCTCAGCCAACCCGCGGTCACCCAACGCATCCAAAATCTGGAGCGACATTATGGCGTTCCCCTGTTCGAGCGCCGCGGGCGTCGCGTGGTCCTAAGCGAAGCGGGCGCGTTTTTGTTGCCCATGGCCGAAGACCTGCTACGTCGCTGCAAACGCATGGACGAGCGCATGCAATCGCTCAGCGGCCAGGTGGTGGGGCATCTGCAAATCGGTTGCTCCACCACATCGGGCAAATACATTTTGCCCCGCCTCATCGCCCGTTTTCGCGAACAACACCCTGGGGTGCGCGCGACCATTCGCGTGGGCTCGCGGGCGCGAGTCATCGAGCTTCTCCTGGCGCGCGATGTGCAATTGGCCTTTAGCAGCGCCCGCGTCGAGCACCCTGATCTCAGTTATCTTAAATTCGTTCAGGATGAGGTCGTGCTCATCGCGCCGCCCCACCACCCCATGGCCCTACAAGGCTGCATCGAGCCGAACGAATTGCTGGAGACCGACATCATCCTGCGCGAGCGACGATCGGGCACGTATCAAGCCCTGGCGCAAGCTCTGGAAGCCCACGACATCAACCCGCAAGAACTTTCGGTGGTGATGACGTTGGGCAATTCCGAAGCCATCATCATGGCTGTGGAGGAGGGCGTGGGCGTGGGTTTTGTGCCTCGGCTGGCGGCCGAACGTTTTCTCCCCATGGGCAAAATCGCGCTTGTGCCCATTCACGACACGTATATCGCCTACACCATCTGGATGGTGAGCAACACCATGGCCCCGGCCACCGCGGCGCAAATCCATTTCACAGACATGATCCGATCCATCGTGGGCGAGCGCACCGCCACCGAAATGCTCGAAATCAACATCCCTCGGCCCGTTGTTGAGTCACAAGGGAAGGAAGATGGTCGGGAAGTGATGTGATTCTCACCGGTTTACTGAAGACGCGCGCCCATGCCATGAACGGCTGCACGCGGATACGAATCTGGCAAGGAGCGAGCATTACTTACAATAAAACAAAAATTGGGCCGTCTCCACATCAGATGCTATAATCTGATTATCCAAAAATCAGAATTTCTATCGCGAGGTGTGGATGATGCAAACTTATACGGTGCAATTGCGCAAGCGAGGACAGTTGACGCTTCCTCGCAAGGTGCGCTCTCAATTGGCCGTAGACGAAGGCGATGCTCTGACCTTGCTTCAGATCGATGACATCGTTTTACTGAGTCCCAAGCGGCCCTTGCTCCCAAAACTGGCAAAGGAATTCAGCGCCCTGATGGATGAAGAAGGCGTTTCGCTGGCCGATCTCCTACAGGGGCTACAAGAAGAGCGCGAGAAAATATGGCATGAGCAACACGAGCCGGCTGCGTAGAGTTTTCGTCGACGCCAATGTGCTTATTGCCGGGGCCGACTCCCGTTCTGGCGCCAGTCATGCTGTATTGATGTTGGCGGAAATTGGGCTTTTGCAATTGGTGACATGTCGCCAGGTGCTCGATGAAGCCGAGCGCAACTTGCGCAAGAAGTTGCCGCGTGCATTATCCAATTTTGCTACACAAATGGCTTTGTTAGAAATAGAGAT
>JAADII010000013.1:20590-21366 GCA_013151415.1 Chloroflexota bacterium | reverse complement strand
ACCGCGCCGGCCGCCGCGCCCACGGTCACCCGGCTTCCGCGCAGGCTCAGGCTGATGGGCGGGTCTACGCCGATGAAGGAGTAACGCCCCAACTGCTCGCCCTTTTCCACCGATTCGAGAAGAAAGGAGGATTTGCCCGGTCGCCGCAGTTTGAGATAGACCGAAACCGGGGTCTCCAAATCGGCGGGGAGCAGGCGATAAATGGGGATGAGATTGCCCTGGTGGGCGACCTTGCGGACTTGATCGAGGGTGGGTGTGTACATGATCACTCGTAATGCGAAGTCGGGTTATCTAAAGGTTTGGATAGGTCGAAGATGGCCTCTTTTGCATACAGACCGACGGGGGGCGAGCCCGCTCCGGTACGGATGAAAATCGCTTGCGCCGACCAACGTAGACCAACATTATAGACGATGGAGCTTCTTGGTCTACGTTCGTCCTATGGTCTATGTTGGTCTGAGCGCTCATCAAGGCCTGTGCGACCGACATCGGACATTGGACATCGGACGCTTATTCTCGAAGCAGACGATGGGACGACGGGACGATAGCACGATTTGCACGCGTATTTCGGTTTCCAACGCGGTTGGTTTGTGTTAGAATGGAATCGTTCGAACGGATTTCTTTGTGGAGGATGCATTCATGAGTCCAGCAACCATTCGAGATGTTCTGGTGGAAGAATTGCCGGACATTCTGGAAAACGAGCCGGAAGTCCAGGCCGCCGCGGCGCGCGCACTATCTGAAGAATTTGCGAACAAAGCCGAGACCGAAAGCCGCTTCGA
>JAADII010000013.1:0-20537 GCA_013151415.1 Chloroflexota bacterium | reverse complement strand
TGGGAAGAAAATCAGCGCGTCATCCGTGAAATGCAGGAAGAGGGCCGACGCAAATGGGAGGAAAATCAGCGCGTGATCAACCGAATGTTGGACTCGATCACGGCCTTGAATCGCAAGTACGATCAGGGTATCGGCGCGCTTGGCGCTCGATGGGGGTTGCACTCTGAAGAAGCGTTTCGCAATGGACTCAAAGGCATTTTAGAGGACTTCTTCGATGTCAAAGTCATCCATGTGCTGGAATATGACGACGAAGGTATGGTCTTTGGCCGACCCGATCAGATCGAACTCGATCTCATCATCAAAAATGGGCTGCTCATCATCGCCGAGCTAAAATCTTCCATGAGCAAGTCCGACATGTACGCATTCGCTCGTAAAGTGGAGTTCTACAAGAAACGCCACCATCGCGAGCCGGATCGAATGATGGTGATTTCACCAATGGTGGAGCCGCAAGCGAAAAAAGTGGCCGAAGAACTGGGCATCCATGTCTATAGCTATGTCGAGGATGTCGATGAAGAGCTTCTAAAAGGCGAAGCCGACGAAGAACCAACCAAATCTGGAGCATGAGCCATGGCGCAAGATGCAGAACTTCGATCGCGTATCCAAGAGATCATCGAATCCTTGAATTCAGAGCAACTAGCGCAACTTTGGGGTTATCTCGAAGCGTTGGTCGGCGACAAACACGCGGGATTTGCAGAAGCCCGGGTAGCTTATCAAGTAAGATCGTCGGCTGAGAAAGCAGAGGAGCGACGGGTCATGGACATGACCGTAGACGAGTTAGCCGATTTAATCCATGTTGTCGTGGATCAAGCGCTTTTTGAGATGATGCACGATCCCGATGCGGGATTTGAGCTGAGAGAAGAGTTCGTCGAGGAGTTGGAGCAGGCTTGGAGAGAAGAAAGGGATGGCAAAATGCTCTCTCTTGAGGAAGTCGTTGAGCGCCTTGGCCTGGAGTGAATAATAAAAAAATCCCTCACGTCGAAACGACGTGAGGGACGAATTTCAGGAGGGGAAATCCGCGGTGCCACCCTCGTTAGACCGGCATGGGGAAATAAAAAAGCCCACCGTGAGCACGATGGGACAATCCCGAAGCCAGCCTCACTCTGCGAGTGCGGTCGCGCGCGTCGCGTAACGACACCCAGCGCCCTGGTAACGGTGGCGTCTCCGGGTCAGCCTACTGGCCTCGCGGCGTTCGGTGACCGGCTCCCCGGCCCATTCGTCGCCTGCGCTGATAGCGGCTTCGCAGCAACCGCCGCCTCTCTGAATCCCGCTTTGGCGAGTACTCTTCCGGTTCACAGCCTTTGAATGTGTTGAATTGTGGTTAATAGCATATCACGGCATGGGTTTTCGTGTCAAAATTGTGACGATGGGACGATTGTAACTATCGTCCCATCGTCTTTTCTCGTCCGTCTTGATAGCGAAAACCGGGCGAGGCCGCACGCTCTCGATTCAGTTCTTCAGGTTGTAGAAGGCCGCGCGGCCAGGGAAAAAGGCCGCGTCGCCCAGGTCTTCCTCGATGCGCAATAACTGATTGTACTTGGCTGTGCGGTCGGAGCGCGCCGGCGCGCCCGTCTTGATCTGGCCCGTATTCAAAGCCACGGCCAGGTCTGCAATGGTCGCGTCTTCGGTTTCACCCGAACGATGCGAAGTCACGGCCGTCCAACCCGCTCGTTTGGCCATCTCCACCGCGGCGATGGTTTCGCTTAGCGAACCGATCTGATTCAATTTGACCAGGATGCTGTTGGCTGCGTTCAGCTCTATGGCCTTTTCCAGAAAGCGCACATTGGTCACCAACAGATCGTCACCCACCAACTGCACGCGATCGCCCAACGCCTGATGCAGCATGACCCAGCCCTCCCAGTCGGTCTCGGCCATGCCATCTTCCAGTGAGATGATGGGATATTCCTCGATCCAGCTTTCCCACAACTTCACCATCTCCTCGCTGCTCAGGGTGCGATTCTCGGTGCGCAAATGATACTTGCCGTCTTTGTAAATCTCGGATGTGGCCGGATCGAGAGCGATCATGACATCTTCGCCGGCCTGATAACCCGCCCGCTCGATGGCCTTGAGGATGAGTTCAAGGGGTTCGCGATTACCATGTTTCAATGAGGGGGAGAAACCGCCCTCATCGCCCACCGTGGTGCTGTATCCGGCCTCCTTAAGCACACTCTTGAGGTGATGATATATTTCCGCACCCCAACGCAGAGCCTCGCGAAAACTGGGCGCGGCCACAGGCATGACCATGAACTCTTGAAAATCGGTGACCCAGCCGCCGTGTGCGCCGCCGTTCATGATATTCATCATGGGCGTGGGCAAGGTCACTGCGCCCACGCCGCCAAGATAACGATAGAGAGGCAACCCCGCGCTGGCCGCGGCCGCCTTAGCCACGGCCAAACTCACACCCAGGATCGCGTTCGCACCCAGATTGGCCTTATTGGGCGAGCCATCCAAGGCTATCATGCGGTCGTCCACACTTTTTTGATCAAATGCATTCATGCCCACCAACGCCTGAGCGATGACCTGATTCACATTGGCCACCGCCTTGGCTACGCCCTTGCCCAGGTAGCGGTTTTCGTCGCCATCGCGCAGCTCCAACGCCTCGTTGACGCCTGTGGACGCGCCCGAGGGCGCGGCCGCGCGACCAAACGAGCCATCTTCCAGGTAAACATCCACCTCCACGGTGGGATTCCCTCGTGAATCGAGGATTTCTCGAGCGTGCACGCGCTTGATTTTGCTCATTGTTGATTATCTCCCTTTTTGAAAAATATCAATTTATTCATTGATTTTGTTGATTTTTGGCTGATTACTGGTTATATCTGTTGGTTTTGTGCGATTTTTGGCGTTGTAATTATTTGTTGTTTTTGGGTTTTAGTCTTTGGTCTCAGCTCTCGCTTTGCTCGCCATAGCTGCGGCCACGGTTCGCATTTCGAGCCACCACTGTTTGCGCGGGCGTTGAGCGTCCGACTCCATAAGCCGGGGCAGGAACTCGAGATCGGTGAATTTCACCTCGCCGGCTTCGCGACCAATGCACACCACGGGTGGGTAATCATCGCCACGCTCGGCTGCGTCGATAAGATAGACGATGGCTTTGCGCGTCAATCGCGTGGCCTGAATGCGGTCGAAGGGCGAGGGACTGCCCCCTCGCTGCACATGGCCCAAAATGGCTTCACGGACATCGAACAAATCTCCGCCCTCCTTCTCGAACAAGGCGCTGATAAAACGCGTGGTGTAGAAGGGATCGGCCCGCTCGCTGCGAATCATGAGGCCCAGGCGCTTGCCCTCCTGAAATTCTTTCACCAGGTTGCTCACATCTTCGCGCAAATCTTCCAGGGTGATGCCCTCTTCCGGCAAGTAAACCCGCTCCGCGCCGGTGGCCAGTCCACTCATCAAGGCTAAATACCCGCAGTCGCGCCCCATCACCTCCACCACAAACACCCGTCGCGAGGCCACGGCCGACTCCTTGATCTTATCCACATTGCCGATGATGGTGTTGAGCGCGGTGTCCGCGCCGATGGTCAGGTTGGTTCCGGGCAAATCGTTGTTGATGGTGGCCGGCAGGCAAACAATGGGAATATTGAAAGCGGGGAATTCTTTACGCCGCAACAGCATCTCGTAGGCGGTTTGATAACCTGTCCATCCACCGATGATCAGCAAGCCATTCACACCCCACTCCTCGATCTGGCGCGCCATTTTGTACCAGTCCGGCCCTTCGGGCGTGGTGCGATTCGTACCCAGCTCCGCTCCGCCCTTATTCACCCAACCGTGCACATCCATCC
Source organism: Chloroflexota bacterium (assembly GCA_013151415.1). GTDB lineage: Bacteria > Chloroflexota > Anaerolineae > J102 > J102 > JAADII01. The sequence continues at coordinate 16,764 of JAADII010000013.1, read as the reverse complement.
AGTCCATATTCCAAAGATCGCCTCGAATCAAACCGGCAAAGCCATTGCGCACGCCCAACGCCACATGCCCCCTATCCAGGGTCAGGCGCACAGCCACGCGTACGGCTGTGTTCATGCCCGGTGCGGTGCTGCCGCTGTGCAAGATGGCCAGACGCAACGTTTTTTGGTCGGGCTTGGGCGGTCGTGGTTGAGCGCGCAACAACGTGCGAAATGTGTGAAAAGATTCAACAAATCCACGACCGCGCATTTCCATCGCCTGATGATATTTTTGCTCACGGATGGTCTGGGCCACCTGCTGCGTCTTGAGCACCATTTCTTCCAGAGAAGAGACTATTACGGCGTCATCGCGAACGCCCAGAAGCTTGGGCGGGGCGTCTACGGTGACGCGGGCCAATTCCTGCACCGCAGCGTAACCCAACACCGTGCTCATGTTGCGGTCGAATGCGCTGGGCGAGCCTCCCCGCTGCACATGCCCCAGAATGGTGAGTCGCGTTTCCACGCCCAGGCGCTCGCTCAAGACATCGCGCACATATTGACTGGAGATGGGATTGCCGTTTCGGTCCTGAGCGCCTTCGGCCACGAGGACGATGCTATGTCGGCGTCCTACATCGCGACCCGCCTGCACCACCTCGCACATCATATCTTCCCAGTGTTCGGTGGGAGGGGGGTATTCGGGAATAAGCACCCAACTTGCGCCCGCGGCCAATCCCGCCATCATGGTGAGATAACCGCAGCGACGTCCCATCAATTCCACAACAAAAGTGCGTTGGTGGCTGGCCGCGGTGCTGGCTATCGCGTCCAAGGCCTCCACGATGCGGTGCAAGGCCGTATCCGCACCGATGGTCATATCGGTGCCAAACATGTCGTTATCGATGGAGCCAACCATGCCGACAATAGGCAAATGGGGATGTGCGTCCGCGACCGTCTGCTCGATCTTGCCCGCGGCGACCAACTCGGCCAGGAGACCCGGCCATTCCTGATAGAATACGTTTGCACCCGTCAGACTACCATCGCCGCCGATGACCACCAACCCTTGAATGCCTCGACTCACCAGGTGGTGGGCTGCGCGACGTCGCCCCTCGCGCGTGAGAAACTCCTGCGAGCGAGCAGAGCCAATAATTGTGCCCCCTTGCTGTAGAACGCCGCCCACATCGTTCCACGACATCTGGCGGATGTTATCCCCCCCTCTCACAAGGCCGTGATATCCCTGATGAATAGCGTAGACCTCCATGCCCGCATTCAACCCCGCGCGCACCACCGCGCGCACGGCTGCATTCATGCCCTGAGCATCGCCGCCGCTGGTGAGCACGGCCAGGCGGCGAATATGTGGGGTGTGGTTGGCTTGTGGCATCATGGAACTCGGCGCTGGAAAGATTCGAATCACAAAAATCAGATTGACGATTTGGGCGTCGTCACATCGAGCCGTCGTTCAGTGTTCAAGCTATTCGGAGCGTTTCCACCGTGCGTAAGAAGCTGATGATATCCTCGCGGCTGAGCATGCCCACCAACCGACCGTTTTCCATCACGAAAAGCTGGTTCACGCCATCGCGATCCATCTCTTGCAATGCAGACCACAAGTCTTCGTGAATGCCAACGCGACGGATCTCGCTCAAGGGCAATGCGGCCTCGCCTGCGGTCACCGCCCGCCAATTCGATTGAGGGACCTGTTTGATTTGGTGCAATGTCAGCAACCCAATGGCTCGTCCGCCATCCACCACCACATAATGGCGACGCCCTGTTTGCAAGATATGTCCGTTGACCAATTCTTCCAATGTAATATAAGCGGGAATGGTGACGTAATCGCGGCTCATGGCCTGATACACTCGATAGCCCGACAACACATCGCGTAATTCTTGCTGTTGCACTTGCGCCACGGCCGCGCTCTCCAGGAACCAGCCGATGAACATAATCCACAGGCCATTGATGAAGTTTCCGGTCGCGGCCATGCCCACGCCGGCCACGATAAACAAAAAGGCGATGAAACGCCCTACATTGGCCGCAATGAGCGTGGCCTGGCGCATATCTTTGGTGATTCCCCAAACAATGGCGCGAAACACGCGGCCGCCATCAAGCGGAAAGCCTGGAATGAGGTTGAATAACACCAGACTGCCGTTGATATAACCCAAATAGGTGGTCAATGCCAACAATGGCTCAGCGACCGCGGCAAAGGGCCGCATGGCCATGAACAAAATGGCCAAAGCCAGGCTCACCACTGGTCCGGCTAAGGCAATCCAAAACTCAGCCGAGGCGTTGGGCGGCTCCTTGCCGATTTCCGCCACACCGCCAAAGATAAACAGCGTGATACGACGCACCGGAATGTGAAATCGGCGCGCAGCGGCTGAATGCCCTAGCTCATGCAGCAAAACACTTACGAACAATAAAATAGTCGTCACCGCGCCTACAAGCCAGTATTCTAGGGTCGACCAATCCCGATAGGTTGCAGGAAAATAGCTCGCGGCCAGACTCCAGGTCATCAAACCGAAAATGAGAAACCAAGAATAATCCAGGCCGACCGGAATGCCCATAATGCGGCCAATGGGAATGGCTTTTTGTCTCATGCGCGGCCTCCGAGTTGGATGGTGATTGCAAAACAATACGAGCTAATCGCAGCCAACAAAATGAGCGCTGGCCGGCGCTCTTTGCAGCAAGGCTTCTGTGTTCAAATAAGTTGATGAGTTGTGCATTCGCAAGACATCAGGCATATTGTACACTACATAGACGCGTTCGCGCATCCCTGTCCCTTCTGGTATAATGGTCGCATGACCAGCGCACTGCAACAACTTCCTCTCATTGTCGAACATATTCGTGCTGCGTTCGAGGCCAAGAACGCAGCGCGCGACCAGGCCTTGGCCCGCTCGCGTCAGTTGATTCGACATTGTTCTTTGAGCATTCGCGCCACGCATCGGCATGATTTTGAGGATGCTTCTCGTCTGTTGAGTAAGGCGCGAGAGCTGGCCGAAGCTATGCGCGTGGATCTGCGCGATTATCCCGATCTGTTCACCGCTGGTTACACGCAAGACGCGCTCAAGGAGTTGGCCGAAGCTCATATTGTCTACGCGTTGGTGCATCATGAGCCCATTCCCCAACCTATTGATTTGGGCGTTCCCTATGCGGCTTATCTTGGAGGGTTGGCCGAGGCCGCGGGCGAGCTGCGCCGTTTTATTCTTGATCTTGTGCGACGGGATCGTTTGGAAGAAGCGGAGAATCTGTTTCTATATATGGATGATATTTACAGTGTGTTGGTCACGATTGACTATCCCGATGCGGTCACTGGTGGTTTGCGTCGGCAGACCGATATCGTGCGCGGCGTCACCGAACGCACGCGCGGCGATTTAACCATGGCCGTGCGACAGAGACGGTTGGAACGGGCGTTGCACACGTTTGAGCAACGCATGGAGGCGCATGACTGAACGCGACCCGGTTATCCGAGCCAGTGAAATCGGTCAATGGGTTTATTGCCATCGTGCGTGGTGGCTGGCCCGACAGGGTTTTGAAAACGAAAACGTCGCGGCCCTGCGTTCAGGCCAAGCTGAGCACGCACGGCATAACCAGAGAGTGACTCGCGCTTTGCGTCTTCGTTTATTGGCTTGCGTTCTTTTTGCGCTCGGCATATTGCTCCTTCTATCGAGCCTGCTCATCATTTCTTAGTCATCGGCCGCCACTGCTTTGAAAATAAGCGTCCAATGTCCAATGTCCGATGTCGGTCGCACAGGCCTTGATGAGCGCTCAGACCAACATAGACTATAGGACCAACATAGACCAAAAGGCCCATCGTCTATCTTGGCCTACTTTGGTCTACTTTGGTCGGCGCAAGCGATTTTCATCCGCATCGAAGCGGACATGCCCGCCGTTGGACTGTTTTTGAAAAAGATCCGTTGTTGTGGCCAGCGTTTGCCATGCAGCCCTTTTCTAAGCACTTTTTCCTGCGCCCTTTTTGGCTTATCGCCCTGGTTGTGCTTCTGGCCCTTGTGGCTTGGGGCGGTAGTCTGGCGTTTAGTTCACGCGCCGAAACCGCGGCGCGTGTGACGCCCACGCCCACGAAAACGCCCACTGTCGTTTCGTTGGTCTCGGCCACCGCCCCCTCTCCAACATCGGCGCCGCCCACTGCGGTTGTCGTCACCCCAACGCCATCACCCTTGCCATCTCCCTCTCCCACGCCATTGTTTTCAGATATCTCCACCCCCACGCCTTCCCCTTTATCATTGCCCACGCCCGAGCCTTGGTTGCGGCAGTTGGCCCAAAGTTATGGGCTTGATCCCAACCGCGATTACATTGTCATCGATCAAAACAATCAAGAGATGCACATCATTGAAGCTGGACGCTTGGCAAAACGCCTGCATGTCACAACCGGCAATCCTGAATTCGGATGGACGACTCCGGCCTGGTTTGGCGTGGTCGGCGAGTATTGGGGCACGTTTAAGGGCCGAGGAGGCGTGATGGCCGATGAAGGCTGGTGGCTTTTCAAACGACCCGGCGGTAATTTCCTTATTCATGGCTTGCCCTACACCTTGGATAAACAAGGGGTCAAGCATTACAAAGGTATGGATGATTTGGGCGCATCGCCTGCATCCAATGGCTGCATCCGTTTGGCTCCAGATGATGCGGCCTGGTTCACTCAATGGAATCCAGCCGGAAAGCCCATCATCATTCTCCCCTACACTGGCCTGCACGCGAATCAGGGATGAGCGGCTTGTTATTGTCTTTGGCGATTTTCTTGCTGATCGCGAGCCTTTGGCTCTTTTGGCGAGCGCAACAACAACGCCGAGAAACAGGTCTACCGGCCGGCGAGATCATCTATGCAGATGCAAGCAATTGGCGACAAAGCGAGCGGCCTCTCTTTTCCCAGCGTTATCTGTTGACCGGAAAACCAGATTATTTGGTGGAGACCGGAGGAGAAATCATTCCGGTTGAGGTCAAGTCCACCCATTTGTCTGGAGACAAACCCTATCGCTCTCACGCTTTGCAGCTTGCCGCTTATTGTTTGTTGGTCGAAGAGAGCTACGGCCATCGGCCCTCCTATGGCATCATTCAATATGCAAACAAGACCATTCGCTTGCCCTTTTCGGATAGCTTGCGGCAGGAGTTATTTGATATGATGCAGGCCATCCGGTCGGCTCGATCCGCTTCGCTTGTGCGCCGCAACCACGATGACCCTAAGCGCTGCGTCCGCTGCGGTTTTCGTCATGCTTGCGGCGAACCCATTGCATTATAAAGATGGTTCACTTTGGCGCATGAATTCAACCTGACAACTTGCGCTTCTATTCATGAATAAACCTCTCATCCCCCTGATCTCCATTCCTAATCTTTGATCATCTCTCATGCGCTTTCAAACACTTAAAGGCTTTCACGATATCTTGCCAGATGATTTCCGCTATTGGCGACATGTGCTGAACATGGCGGTTGATTTGGCCGATCGTTTTGGCTATCTTCAGCTCAGTCCGCCTATTCTCGAGGAGACCAGACTTTTCTTACGCGGCTTGCAAGAAGGTTCGGCCGTGGTTTTAGATAAAGAGCTTTATAGCTTCGAGGATAAAGACGGCGCGCAGATTAGCTTGCGGCCGGAATTCACGGCCAGCGTCATGCGCGCGTATGTCGAGCATGGCATGCACACCTGGCCCAAGCCGGTCAAACTCTTTGCCATTGGCCCCCTGTTTCGCCACGAAAAGCCTCAGGCGGGCCGATTTAGGCAACATGTGCAGTTCAACGCTGAGCTATTGGGCGAAGAAGACCCCGCAGCCGATTTGGAAATTATGCAGCTGGCTTATAGCTTATATGACGAACTTGGTTTTCAGGAGTTGACCTTTCAATTGAACTCTATCGGCTGTCCCAATTGTCGACCAGCTTATATTGAAAAGCTAATCGCTTATTTCGAAGCGCATCTAGACAGGCTGCCCGAGGTGGATCGACGGCGTTTAAGCGTAAATCCCTTACGCGTGCTCGACACCAAAGAGCCCGAAACCCTGGCGTTGCTCGAAAACGCGCCGCGCAGCATCGATCATCTGTGTAACGAGTGCGATGCTCATTTTCGCTCGCTCACGGGCTATCTGCAAGCGCTGGAGCTGCCCTATGTGGTCAATCCGCGTTTGGTGCGCGGGTTCGATTATTATGTGCGCACCGTGTTCGAGGTGTGGGGCGCTGAGTTGGGCGCTCAGAACGCACTTTGTGGCGGAGGTCGGTATGATGGTCTTGTCGAGTCGGTGGGCGGGCCCAAGACGCCCGGCGTGGGCGTGGGCATCGGCATCGATCGCATCGTCATCAGTATGCGCGGCCAGGGCATCGAACCGCCGCCATTGCCTCATCCCCTGATCATGGTCTTGCATCGTGGAGACGCGGCCAAGGTCGAGGCTGTGCGATTGGTTAGCGATTTGCGGCGAAATGGCGTCCCCGCATTGCTGGCTTTTGGCAAGCGCAGCCTCAAATCTCAATTCAAGAGCGCAAATCGCGCCCGAGTGCGCTTTGCATTGGTTTTGGGTGAGGATGAAATCGCGCAAAATGCAGTCACTGTGCGCGATATGGAAAGCGGCGAGCAAACCCTGATCGCCCGACCCAAGCTCATTTCCTGGCTCCAGGCTAGATTGGATATTAGATAGCGGATATTGGGTAGTGGATATTGAGATATTCTTGTCATTCCAAAGAGATACACAATATCCTGCATCGAAATCTTAATACCGAATATCTAATATCCAATATCCGCCGGAGGTGAATTCTCATGCGACTTCAGGATTATCCCCGTCCCCCAAATGATAACGGCATCGGCATTCATTGGAGTGGCGGTTACCCACTGGCTGTGGGAAGCGCCAAAGTGCGTGAACGATGGCTGCCCGAATTGCAGCGCATGGGTGTGAAATGGGTGAAGTTCTTACATGATGGCGGGTTGGAATTGGCGGAAATGCTTTTGAAGGCGGACATCATGCCGGTGGTGCGGCTTTATCGGCCGCAACCCAACTCACGCGATATCGAAAAAGCCACATTGACTGCAAAACAAATCCAGGCCGTAAAGGACTACGTGGCCGCGGGCGTGCGCTATTTCGAGTTCAACAACGAACCGGAACTGCCTTCGGAATGGGAGGGCGGCCAGGCGCCGCCGGACGCGATCGATTATGTCGCGGCCGCGGCCATTCGCGATATGGAGACCATCCTGTCTTTGGGCGGTTATCCGGCCGTGCCGGCGACCGCCATCGGAACCAAATGGGATTTGGTCGGCAAGATTATCGAGCACGGCGGGCGCTATCTTTTCAGCGAACCGGTATGGATCGCCGTTCATAATTACGACATCAATCATCCCCTCGACTACCCTTACGACGCGGTGAACCAACGAGGAGATCCCATTGGTCGGGAGGAGTATGAACGGTTGGGAGAGGCCGCCTGGAACGGCAAGCGGTGGGGAAGGCGCTCGCGAGCGTTTGTCAATACACAACGTAGGGATGGCGCCAAGCCAGGCGACACGATTCTTGACGACGCCTCCTGTTTTCTCGCTTACGAGCGCTTCGCCGAGTTGTGCATGCGTCATTTGGGGCGACATTTGCCCATTCTCTCCACCGAAAACGGCCCCATCGTGGGCGAAGACGACGATCCGCGCTATCCGACCACAACGCCCGAGATTCATGCCCAGAAAGTGGTGGAGCAAGCCAAAATCATGATGGGGGTGAGCGAACGTTTTCCGGCCGCGCCGCCTTACTATTTTTGTACGGCGTTTTGGCTTATCGCCAACGCCGAATTGCGGGGAACCGGCTGGGAGCATCATGCTTGGCACTCGAATCAGTGGCCTAACGGGCGGTTGCCGGCGGTGGACGCCCTGGCGGCTCTCCCCAAGGTTGCCCGTCCTACACCTATCATCGAGGAGGAGGCCGACGATGATGCGGGCGGCTCATCTGGCCCGCCGCCTGAACGCAGCGTCATCGCCGGTTTTGTTTACGACCATCCCAACACGCGCCTGATTTTGCGCTCGCCTGCATTTGCGCTTCAGACATTCACCGATGAACGAGGCGCCTATCGTTTTCAAGATTTGCCCGCGGGTGTTTACCGTTTGGCCGTGCCCGGAACCGATATCGTTCGCGCGGGATTGGAGGTGGACGGTCGCAATCAATTGCGCGTGGATATCGGCGAACCGCCCGAAGCTCTGGAGCACGAGGAGAAGCGGGAGCCCGCCTGGACATTTACCGTAGAGGAGGGCGAACCTACGCCCGGCTTTGGGGTGGTTCGGGTTAGCGTAGAGGGAAAACCCGGTCTTCCGGTGCGGCTCGCCTCCATTGGTTGGGAAGGCGTCACGCGGCGGACGGGTGACAAGCCCGAATTTGGCGAGTTTGCGCTGGAATTTGCGCCTTTAGGCGCGGGTCGATATATTGTGCGTCCGGAGGGGCTTGGCGTGGAGGCCGAGGTGGATGTGGAAGTGGACAAGGTGGTGTGGGTGCGTTTTACTCCGGCGGCGGATGAGACGCCGGAGGGATCCGGCGTTGAAGGCAGCGTCATTAGCGGCCGCGTGCTTAATGGCGAGGGTCACACCATTGTGTTACGCGGGCCGGGCGGCGAGCGCACTTTTCTCATCGGACCAGATGAGACCTATCGTTTTGAGGGCCTGGCGCCGGGGACGTATCGTCTTTCCATACCCGGTACCAGCGCGCGCCGCACCGGTTTGAAAATGGATGGAAGCAATCAACGCACCGCCAATTTCAAGTTGGACGCGCCCAAGCCCGCTCAAAGCGTGATTCGCGGCCGCGTGGAACGCGGCGCAGGGCTGGAGATCATCTTGCAAGGGCCGGGCGGTTTGGAGGAGCGCCAGACCATCTCCGAAAAGGAGACGTTCGCGTTCGTCAATTTGCCTGCAGGCGAGTATACCCTAACCGTGAGCGCAGACGATGGTGAGGTGAGCGAGCAGGTGGAGGTGGACGGTCGCGAAACGGCGGACGTGACGCTGAGTTTACCCGAATCGCCCCAAAAGGCGGACGAGTGGACCTATCGCGTGGAGGATGGCGGTTCTGGTCCTGGTTTTGCGGTGGTGCGGGTGCGCATCGATGGCCAGGCCGGACTACCGGTGCGGATTTGGACGCACGGATGGGGCGGCATGGTGCGCCGCATTGGCGACAAACCTGAATATGGTGAGTTCGTGTGTGAGTTCGCGCCTTTGGGCAGCGGTGATTATATCATCGAGCCGGAAGGACTGGGCGCGCGGGCCGAAATCCGGGCCGACGGCGCTCGCGTAGTGTGGGTGATTTTCACTCGCCAAAGCGAAGTCGCGGACGAACAAGAGGCGCCTCCAGAGAAAACCATCGAATATTATCTTTTGATCGGCGCCTTGCCCGTGGACCGCGCCGGATTTTTGGCTGCGCTGCGCTACGCAGCCGAAACCAGGCCGGAGATGGGCTTTTCGGTGACCGACGCCATGAAAGCTCGCCGCGTGACCATCCTCGGCAGCGAGTTGACCATTTCGGCCGAGGACGAGGCCCGTCTCAAGGCCGCAGGTTGCCAGGTCGAGCGCATTTTGCCCGTGGAAATCGCAGAAAGGCTTACGATAGGGTGAACCATGCGCTTAGGCATTCTACATCATCCGAAAATCGAAGCGTCTCAGCCGCTGGCTCGTGAGATTGCGGATTGGCTGACGGCGCGCGGGCACGAAGTCTGGGTTGGGTCCAGTTGGGACGCGGACGCGATCCAGCGCCAATTGGAGCGGCTGGATATTTTGGTCACGCTGGGAGGCGACGGCACATTGCTGCGCGCGGGACGGGCCACGGCCAGCGATCATGTGCCCATCTTGGGCGTCAATATGGGCCGCCTTGGCTTCGTGGCCGAGGTGCAGCCGGCGGAATGGGAAGAAGCCATGACGCGTGTGCTGGCCGGGGATTATTGGGTCGAGAAGCGCCTCATGCTTCAGGTCGAGGTTTGGCGCGGAGCGGAGCTCATTGCCGATGGCTTGGAGGCGTTGAACGAGGTCGTGGTCAGTCGAGGCGCTTTGGCCCGCGTGGTGCGCATCACGGCCGAGGTGAACGGTGGTCGCATCACCACCTATGTGGCCGATGGCGTCATCGTATCCACGCCCACCGGCTCCACGGCCTACGCGTTGGCCGCGGGCGGCCCCATCTTGCCCCCGGAACTTCGTAACATTCTCCTGCTGCCCATCGCCCCCCACCTGAGCCTGGCCCGGCCCCTGGTTCTGGATCGGGGCGCGATCGTCACCCTCACCGTGCAGACCGACCACGTCGCTATTCTCACGGTGGATGGCCAATTCTTGATCGACCTGGATGATGGTGATAGAGTAATTGCCACGGCCAGCCCGCATCTGGCCGAATTCATTCGCCTGCAACCCCGCAGCTATTTCTACCGCACGCTCATGGAGCGATTGCGGTTGACGATTTGAGGTTTTTATATGGATGAACTGACAGCCGCCAATTTGGTGAAAGAAGCCCGCGCCGCGGCCGCGGCCGGTGATATAACCGAGGCCGAACGCCTCACCCGCCGCTCACTGGAAATCTGGCCCGACAATAAGGAAGCATGGCTTTTGCTGGCCGCGTTTCTCGCCGATGTGGACGAAAAGCGCTCGGCCATCAAACGAGCGCTGGCCATTGACCCTTTTTACGAAGAAGCCAAGGCCGCACTGGCTCGGCTCGACGGCCATAGCGAGGCCGAGGACGAGCCAGAAGCGCTGTATTGTGCGAACCATCCCGAGCGCGAAACCATGCTGCGCTGCAACAAATGCAACAAGCCTATTTGCATGGAGTGCGCCATCCAGACGCCGGTTGGCTATCGTTGTCCCGAATGTGTGCGCGAACAGCAAGATAAGTTTTATACGGCCGAACTTTCCGATCAAACCAAAGGTTATATCGCCGCGGCGTTCAGTGGATTTGCACTTGGTCTTTTGGCAATATTGCTCAATATGTTTCTGGCCGGCTTTTTTGGTTGGCTTATCGCCTTTTTCGTTGGCTCGGCCCTGGGCGGCGCATTGTCGGAAGTGATCTGGCGGGCCACAGGACGCAAGCGCGCTCGCGGATTCAACGCTCGCGCCACAGGATTGGTGGTCTTGATGGCGGGATTGATGGTTTTGGGGTCGATGGGTCTCTTTGGGCGTTTGCCCATCACCGCGGCCATCGCACTTTTCACCGCGGCCAGCGCCATCTATGCGCGCTTGCGGTAGAAGACGATGAGACGAGAGGACGAATTCTTTCCATTTTTTATTCCCTTCTCCTTCCTCCCCCACAATGCTTCTTGAACTGCGCGTACGCGATTTCGCCATCATCGACGACTTGCACGTACGTTTTCATCCTGGCTTCAATGTGCTCACTGGCGAGACCGGGGCCGGGAAGTCCATCATCATCGACGCCATCGATCTGCTTCTTGGTTCGCGCGCGAGTCGAGAGATGGTGCGCGCAGGGGCCGAGATTGCTGGCGTCGAGGGCTTATTCGAGTTGCGCGGGGAGATCGGCCAAAGCATTCGCGAGCGCCTGGAAGCCGAGGGCCTGGAGGGCGAGGACGATCTGCTCATTCTGGCGCGAGAGGTGCGGGCGACGGGTCGGAGCGTGGCGCGCGTCAATGGCCGCGCGGTTGCGGGCGGCCTATTGCGCGAGATCGGCGGTCAGCTTATCGATATTCACGGTCAGGGGCAGCATCTCACATTGCTCAACCCGCGCAAGCACATCTTGCTCCTGGATCGATATGCCAATCTGGACGAACAACGGGCCGAATTTGCGGTATTAGTGGCCCGGTTGCGCGGGGTGCGGGCCGAGTTGGCTCGCTGGCGTCGCGATGCACGTGAGTTGGCGCGGCGCATCGATCTGCTTCAATATCAGGTGGAGGAGATCGATGGCGCCGAGTTGGAGCAAGGGGAAGATGAGCGGCTGGAGGCCGAACGTCGGCGGCTGGCCAACGCGGAGATGCTGGCGCGAGAGGGCGCGCTCATCCATCAACTATTGACTGAGGGCGCGGAAGGGGCCGCTCCCGCGCTCGATTTGGTCTCGGAAGCTGCGGGTCGTCTGGACAAGCTGGCGCGAGTGGATTCTGATCTGACGCCCTTATACGAACAGGCTGAAAGCCTGGCCGAACAATTGAACGATCTTTCACGCGAGATAGCCGCGTATGTCGAAGGCGTGGCTTATGATCCCCTGCGCCTGAACGAGGTGGAGGAGCGCCTAGCCCTCATTGCCGATTTGAAACGGAAGTATGGCGACACCATCGACGAGGTGCTGGCCTTTGGCGAGGCTGCGCGGCGAGAACTAGAGTCGCTTTCGCAGGGCGAGGAGCGGGCTGATGCGCTGGAGGCCGAAGAAGAACGCCTTTTACGCGAAATCGGCGAAGTTGCGGAGCGACTTTCCCAGGCTCGTCAGAGCGCAGCCGAACAGTTGTCCCGAGCCGTCGAGCAGGAACTGGCCGATTTGCGCATGGGCGGCACGCGTTTTCAGGTGGAGATGACGCAAACGCCGGACGAAAGCGGCTGTTATGTGGGTGACGAGCGGTTGGCATTCGACGCGACCGGCATTGACCGGGTGCAGTTTCTCATCTCGACTAATCCCGGTGAGCCGTTGCGGCCGTTGGTCAAGGTCGCGAGCGGCGGTGAGACCGCCCGCCTCATGTTGGCCTTGAAAAATGTGCTTTCACGCGCCGACGACACCCCCACCCTGATCTTCGATGAGATCGATCAGGGCATTGGCGGCCGCGTGGGCGCGATCGTGGGGCGCAAGTTGCGCGATCTGGCCCGTAGTCATCAGGTGCTTTGCGTCACCCATTTACCTCAAATCGCCGCTTATGCCGATTATCATCTGGCTGTCTCTAAAATCCATGAAGAAGGGCGCATCGTCACCCGACTGACTGTGTTGAAGGGCGAAAAACGAGTCCAGGAGTTGGCGGCCATGCTGGGGACCGACACTGAAGCTGGTCGTCTGTCGGCCGAAGAACTGCTGGCGCAAAGTTCAGAGATTGCTCTGTCGAATACGTGAATGCTATAATCGCATCGACTGGCGCTCAAATGACCAGAGAAGGCGCTTGATCGAGCCAAGTGGTCAGCTTTTTAGCGCTTCATCGTTTGAAAAGCAATCATTCCCACCATTATTTACAAGAGAGGAACTCATGGCCGACTTGCATTGGACCAGCTTTTACGTTGATAGCATCGACCGCCGCGATTGGATGGCCCGCATCGAGGAATTGGCCAAACTGCCCGGCGTGAGCAAGGTGGTGAGCGACCCGCGCAGCGGTCAGGTGCGTTTTCGCTACGATCCCGAACTGATCACGCCCTTCCAGTTGCGCTCCCACCTCCGCGCGGCCGGACTGTAAACTTACTTATGCCTTACCTCACCTGGCAAGACAAACGCATTCATTATTCCGAATTTCGGGACGATTTGCGCGGGCGATGGCCGGCGTTGGTGTTGGTGCATGGCGCGGGCGGCAATCTTTACCACTGGCCGCCCGGTTTGCGTCGTTTACCCAATCACACCGTCTATGCCGTCGATCTTCCCGGACATGGGCGCTCGGAGGGGTCGGGCTGCGACCAGGTTGAGGATTATGTCGAATTCTTGCGAGATTGGGCCGACGCGCTGAATCTGTCGCCTTTCGTATTGGCCGGGCATTCCATGGGCGGGGCCATTGCCCAGACCTTCGCGTTGCGTTATCCCAAACGCCTGGCCGGGTTGGCGCTGGTGGCTACGGGCGCGCGGCTGCGCGTGCATCCTCGCATTCTGGAGGGCATCCGCGCGGACAAGACCAAAGTGGCCGAGTTGCTGGCCGAATGGGTGCATGGTCGCCGCGCCACGCCCGCCCAACGCCGGCAATTTGTGCGTTATGCCATGTCGGTGGATACGGAAGTCATGTACGGCGACTGGACGGCTTGCAATCGATTCGACATCATGGGCAGGTTGGAGGACGTTCACACGCCCACCCTGGTCATCGTCGGCGATCAAGACCGCATGACGCCGGTGAAATATGCTCGATACCTGGCCGACCACATCCCCGATAGCGATTTGGTGATCATTCCCGACGCGGGTCACATGGTGATGAGCGAGCAGCCGGAACTCACCATTAGCGCGATCGCGGGTTTTCTTGAACGCCTGTCTTAATGATTGACACTTGTCTTGATAATATGGCATCATTTGCATGAGACGCAAGCATCGCAGAACTCTCGAGGCTATTTTTGCTCGTCCGACCAGCGGAAACATTCGTTGGGCTGATATTGAGTCTTTGTTTCTTGCACTCGGAGCCGAACTCGAAGAACGTGCGGGTTCACGTATTGCAGTTATTTTTCCCGGCTATCCACCTGCTGTTTTTCACCGACCGCATCCTTCGCCAAAGGTCGATAAAGGTGCAATTGCAGCAATCCGAGATTGGCTGGATGCGATGGGATATCGTCCTTGAAAGGTTTGATTTGTTATGGCTACAATAATGAAATTCGGAAACTATATTGCTTCCGTCGAATATGACGCCGAGATCGACATGTTCTTTGGAAGAGTCGTCAACTTGAGCTCGCCCATCACCTTCTACGGACGCTCGGTAGATGAATTGAAGACTGCATTCGAACAATCTCTGGCCACCTATCTTGAAGTATGTCGAGAACGCGGCCTCGAGCCGGAAAAGCCTCATCCAGCAGCGGAATTGGCCGTTCCTTCTCGCTAATGGTCTTGGTTTCTGTTAAAGCGCCGCTTGGGCCGGTTCGATCCCTTCAAAAACCCCATACATGCCGCGGTTGGGATGCCAGCATTGCAGTTGGCCGGGTTGGAAACCGGGTAGGGCCAGAAGAAAATAGGTGAGCAGTCCCGCGCGGTCTCGGGGATTGAGATCGTAGCGCAGGTCGCGCAGGTATTTGGTGAGCACGCCCGTGGGCAGGCCCAAACGGGGCGCGTACGCGCGTGCGATTTCGGGAATGTGGGCCAGGCCATCCCGCTTACTCTCGTACAACGCGCTCACCACACCCAGTTCGTTGACGAAGGGGAGTGCGTCGCGTCGCGCAGCCCATAGTGCAAACACGAAGGGCAGCCCAGTCCACTTCAGCCATTCGTCGCCCAGGTCGAATGCATAGGGCTGGCCTCGGCCGGGAATGCTGCGGCGATGCGCGGATTCAACCAGCGCGTCGTCGCCGATGAGCAGGGCCGCGGCCGAGCGGCGCAACATCTGCTCCAAATTTTGCGCGGCCACCACATAACGCGGCCTCACCCGCCAGAAATGCTCGGCCAGTATTTTCACCAGCTCCACCGACGTGGCCGACTCATCGGACAACGCAATGCGCACATCGTCCAGCTCGCGCGGATCGGCCATCCAACTGAAAAGCAGCACGGTTTTCACCGCGCCGATGGTGGCGATGGAAAGATCGGGGAGAATGGCGACGCGGTCGGCCATCTGCGCGGCCACAATCGCGCTGATGGGCGCCAGATCGATCTTCCCGGCCAGCAAAGCGCGATTCAATTCGGTGGGAACCCCGCGGCGAAACGCGACCGGCTTATCGGCCAGACGTTCTTGCAAACGATAATAAAGCGGCTCGACATTGAGATAGTCGATGATGCCGATGGTGAGAAGATGGGTCATAGAAAAATTGATTTACGACTGCAAACGAAGCTCCCGTGTGCAGCAATGGGTTTGCAGTATGCAAACCAGCGACGATAGGACGACAAGACGATGGGACAATGGCCTTATCGTCTTATCGTCTCATCGTCCCATCGTCTAGCATCCATCCAAGGGAATCCCTGATTGCCGGACAGCTTCAGTCTAAAAGCGACGTCAATTCAATTCGATACGCGTGATCTTCACCTGGCCGCGGCGGGTTTTGCGGCTTTCGGGCGCGTAGCGCTCGATAGGCTGATCGTATATCTCGATGACATTGTACAGCGTGTCTCGCTCGACGGTCTTACCCGCGGCCTTGATCAGGCGCAAGAGATCGAATTTATCCAGGAATTCCTCGGTGGTCGCGCCCGCGTCGTGGTAGATTTTCTCCTCCACTACCGTGCCATCGATGTCATCCGCGCCGAAATGAAGCGCCAATTGCGCGATGGGCGGGGTGAGCATAATCCAGTAGGCTTTGATATGGGGGAAGTTGTCCAACAGGATGCGGCTGATGGCGATGGTCTTGAGCGTGTCGTGCGCGGTGGTCCAGTCCAGCCGTCGGCCCAGATTGTTGTTCTCAGGATGGTAGCGCAAGGGGATGAACGTCTGAAAGCCGCGGGTTTCGTCTTGCAAGTCGCGCAGTCTCAGGAGATGATCGACGCGATGTTCGTAGCCCTCGATGTGGCCGTAGAGCATGGTCGCGTTGGTGCGCAAGCCCAGGCGATGCGCGGTGCGATGCACGTCCAGCCAGGTGTCTGCGTCGGCCTTTTCGGGGCAAATCTTGCGGCGAATGTCAGGATGAAAGATTTCCGCGCCGCCGCCTGGCATGGAGCCCAGCCCGGCATCCATCAAACGGCGCAGGATGGTCTCGTGGTCCATGCCCGTCAGTTGGGCGAAGAAATCGATCTCCACCGCGGTGAAAGCCTTGAGATGAATCCAGGGATAGGCTTGCTTGAGCGCGGCCAGCACATCTTCATAATATTCGAAGCCCAAAACCGGGTGCAATCCGCCCACGATGTGAAACTCGGTGATGCGCGGGTTCACGTCCGGTCGGATGCGTTCGACGATTTCCTCGGGCGTCCAGGTGTAAGCGCCGGGTTGGTCGTCGCTGGTGCGCGCGAACGAGCAGAAGTTGCAATGAAACGCGCACACATTGGTGGGGTTGATGTGGCGATTTTGGTTGAAATAGACGTATTCGCCGCCGTTGATGCGTCGGTTCACAAGATCGGCGAGCTGGCCGATGGTGAGCAAATCGTG
>JAADII010000125.1 GCA_013151415.1 Chloroflexota bacterium | reverse complement strand
GGCGCACGAAAAGATGATCCCCCTCGCCGCCTGGCTCATAGAGAGGGACCTCCTCCACCACGAAATGCTCCGGTTCGACCTTGATCTGGCCGCCGGTTCCGGGCAGGTCTGAAGTAATATAAGGGAGAAGCATTCACTTGCTCATGCGTCGCAAGGCTGAATCGCTTTCTTAGAAAGGCTCGTATTCGATCACAGCAACTACTGCAGCAACTATCGATTCCATAATGATAGCTGAAACCCGACCTATCTTACGAACGAATCGCCGGGTGTCTACTCCGCGTAGTTGTAAGGCATCGATCGCAGATGTTTTTACAGACCATTCTCATTGTCCGGCTCCACCCGGACATGCCAAATATTAGGCTCAAAATAATCTTTCCATTCGGTCAGAGGCGCAACCAACCGAATTGGCAATGCTCCGATGGCATCCGAACTGATGACGACGACCGGACGCGTTTTTCGGATTTCGGCGCCGATAGTGGGATCAAGATTCACTACCCAGACATCACCGCGCTTAATATTCATCCAAAAAGTCCCCCGCCTGCCAGTCTTGCCGCTGATTCGCGGTTTGCTCGTAATGCATAATCATATGCTCAGCCTGTTCTGCCATAAGGCGCCGCCGTTCCTCCAAAGGCAAACGCAAAAATTCAACCTGAGACGAATGCATTTCCTCATCTTCTTGTGTTAGCTCGCTCACGAAGTCATATACAAGACGCAACTTGCTTTTGGGAAGACGTTTAATCATTGTTTGGATTTGACGAGGAGTCACCGTTTCCATTATGCACGCTCCTATCACAAGAATAAATTTCTCATGCGTCATTGCGAAGCCCTGCAAGGGCTGAAGCAATCTCCAAATCCCATACAATTTTGGCGGCGCAAACGAGGTTCTCCTTATGGAAGTTAGAGATTGCTTCGGCTATCGCCTACTAAGAAGCTTACCGTTTTTCCTGTTTGAGCAGCGCCAATCGGTGCTGTGGCGTTACTCGCAATGACAGTAGATGCTCTCGTCACCATGACGGTGACGGGAAATAGTTTTCAGACGAGCATTCAATGGCTACAAACATTGTGCCAGATATGCATCATTGGCGCAACCTCGTCAGTCCATATCCCCTTTCCGCTTTCCGCTCCACTCCTCGATGTCCATTCGATAGACGGCCGTGCGTTCGAGCTCTTCGGGTATGGGCGGCCGATAATCGACGCCGGGCTGCAAATGGGGAAAGTATTTATCCAGAAGCATCTGCAGCGCCTCAATGGCCTCGCTCTCCTCTTCGATGACGCGCACGCGACCAAACGCGACCACGCTGGCGTATTCGACGCTAAAATCCAGAGCCACATCCGCGGGCAACAGACGGCCCATCTCGAATACGGTGAAGCAAACGCGAGGGTTCTGCTCGATGTTGGTGCGGGTGCGCCCGCGCTTGGCGGTGTGAAAATAGATCGCGCGGCGTTGGGGATGGTAGACGAACAGATTCGTATTGAGAAAAGGCTGATCGTCCAGCGCGGTGGCCAGCACGCCCACGGCCGCGCGCGTGAGCAAATTCTCTATCCAGGTCTCGTCGTTCACCGCCCGGTCGCGGCGACGCACTTGCGTATAGGAGGTCATATTCTTCACCTTGGCGCGCTCATTGACAGAGCGCACCCGTTCCGATAGAATGTTTAACGTCTTATGACGCTCTTGTTCGTTAAGGAGATGTCCAACTTGTTATGACGGCTGACACTCAAACCATTAACCGATTACAAGCCTTGCTTCGACTCTATCAGTCCGGTTATCAAAGCGTCGCGGTGGATAAAACCGTGGAAAAACTCATGGCGCTGGAGCGCGCGCGGTTACAAAAGGATCTGGAAAAGTTTAAAGAAAAGTTGATATATTATGAGAGCCAATACGGCATGAGCACGGAAGAGTTCTATGATCGATTTCGTTCGGGCGAGTTAGGCGATGACATGGATTTTGTGGAATGGAGCATCTTTCGAGACATGGCTCACAATGCTGAGGCTAAGCTGACAGATCAGATCTGCTGAGCTTACTGGAAAACGAGCTGAAATGAGTTTGTTGGTCCAACTGCACTATTACGTCGGAAGCCGAGCAGTCCGGCGCTGGCCGTTGTGCGAATCTTGCAACGCGCCGCTCACCAGCGCGGTGAAATAGCGGTGAAAGCGGAGATCATCGCTGAGCTCGGGATGGAACGCCGTGCCCAAAATATGCCCCTGGCGCACCGCGACGATGGCCCCATCGGGCAACGCGGCCAACACCTCCACATCCGGCCCCACCTCGGTGACCGCGGGCGCGCGGATGAAAATGGCATGAAATGGGCCGTCCGGATCGCCGGGCGCGGCCACCGCGTCCAGCGCGGGCGTGGGCAAGTCGATCTCGAAGCTATCCACCTGGCGGCCAAAATAGTTCCGATCCACCACAATGTCCAGACCGCCCAACAACGGCTGGCCGCCCTCCTTCTGTCGGCGGGCGCGGTTGGCCAGCAGGATCAAGCCCGCGCAGGTTCCCCAAACCGGCCGCTCCTCGCGAAAACGGCGCAGCGGCTCCACCAGGCCGAAAGACGCGGCCAGATGGCCCATGGTGGTGGATTCGCCACCGGGAATGATCAGACCATCCAGCCCGTCCAGGTCTTGAGGCAGACGCACTTCCACCGCGTCCACGCCCAGTTGTCGTAATTTCTTGATGTGTTCGCGAAAGGCCCCTTGCAGGGCGAGCACGCCGATTTTCATCCTGAGATCACCAACCTCGACCCGCGATGCGTTCGGCTTCGGGCATGGATTCGACCGTGCGCCCCACCATGGGTTCGCCCAGATTGCGGCTCACTTCGGCCAGGATGTGGGGGTCTTTGTAATGCGTCACGGCCTTGACAATGGCCTCGGCCCGTCGCGCGGGGTTGCCGCTCTTGAAAATGCCCGAACCCACGAATACGCCGTCCACGCCCAACTGCATCATCAGGGCCGCGTCCGCGGGGGTGGCGACGCCGCCGGCCGCGAAATTCACCACGGGCAAGCGCCCCATCTCGGCTGTCATCTTCACCAATTCGTAGGGCGCACCGATTTCCTTGGCGAACGCGAACATCTCTTCGGGGGCCATGGTTTGCAGGCGTCGGATGTCGCCCAACACCGAACGGGCGTGACGCACGGCCTCGACCACGTCGCCCGTGCCGGCCTCGCCCTTGGTGCGGATCATGGCCGCGCCCTCGGCGATGCGGCGCAAGGCTTCGCCCAAATTGCGACATCCGCACACGAACGGGACCTTGAAATCCCATTTGTTGATGTGATGCTCCTCGTCGGCCGGGGTGAGCACCTCGCTCTCGTCGATGAAATCCACGCCCAAAGCCTCGAGGATTTGCGCCTCCACGAAGTGCCCGATGCGAACCTTGGCCATGACCGGAATGGTGACCGCGTCCATGATCTCCAGGATCTTCTCCGGATCGCTCATGCGGGCCACCCCGCCCTGCGAGCGAATGTCTGCGGGCACGCGCTCCAGGGCCATGACCGCGCACGCGCCCGCCTCTTCGGCGATGCGAGCTTGCTCCGCGTTGGTCACGTCCATGATCACGCCGCCCTTGAGCATGTCGGCCAGACCCGATTTGACGGTGAATGTGCCGGTTGTGCGTTCCATAAGCTGTGCTCCTGAATCAAATGATTGAAATCGAAATCGCTTTGAAGCCAAGGGAGCCTTCCCATAGGCCAGAGGATAAGACGATGGGACGAAAGCGTATCATCATCCTATCATCTCGTCGTCCATCGTCCTATTCAAGGCATTCTCGCGCCGAGATTGGTCCCTGTCTACGGCCAAACGACCACAATTGGATGGGGCCAATTTTATAGTTCCACCACGAAAGGCAAAATCATGGGGCGTCGGCCAGTGGAGCGAAAGCAATAATCGGCCAGCGAACGATGCAAATGATTGATCACCTCGTCCACGCTCTCATAACGGTCGAGCACATCCCACACCACCTCCTTGGCCTCCTCGATGAGCATTTCGGCCTCGGCCATATACACAAACCCGCGCGAGATGATCTCCGGTCCTACAATCACATCGCCCGTCTCCTCATCCAGACCGATCATCACCAACAAAAAGCCGTCGTTGGCCAGGTGACGGCGATCGCGCAGCACCACCGCGCCCACATCGCCCACGCCCAAACCATCCACGAAGACCCGACCGTTTTCCACCACCTCGGCCGGCATAATCCAATCCGGGCCCACCTCGATGACCTGACCGTTTTCGATCACGGAAATATTTTGTTCGGGAATGCCCATTTCGCGCGCCAGGCGCGCGTGCAGCACCAACTGGCGATATTCGCCGTGAATGGGGATCAGATGTTGGGGTCGCGTCAGCTCCAACATGCGTTTCTGGTCTTCTTGACTGCCATGCCCGCTGACATGGACATCGAACAGCTCGTCGTAATAAATGTCGGCGCCCAGGCGAAAGAGATTATCCAGCGTGCGATGGATCATCTTCTCGTTGCCGGGAATGGGCGCGGCGCTGATGATGACCGTATCGCCCTTGCCCAGGCGCACCTGGCGAAACCGACCCTGGCTCATGCGCACCAGCGCGCTGGTGGGCTCGCCCTGGCTGCCTGTGCAAATGATGACCACCCGCTCCGGCGGTAGGTAGTTCATCTGCTCGACGGTGAGAAAACCATCGGACGGAGCCCGGAGATAGCCCAACTCCACGGCCATGCGCGTGTTGTTGATCATGCTGCGCCCTGTGACGCCCACCTTGCGGCCATGTCGCTCGGCCACATCGATGACCTGCTGAATGCGGGAGATGTTCGAGGCGAAGGTGGCCAGCAGCACCCGGCCCGGCGCGCGACCGATGAGATTGTCGAGCACGCGCTCCAATTCCTGCTCCGAGGGCGTGTAGCCGGGCGTCTCCGAATTGGTGGAGTCGGATAACAACAAACGCACGCCCTCATCGCCCAGCGCTTTGAGCCGCGCCTCGTCGGTCAGGCGACCATCGGCCGGATGCGCGTCGAATTTGTAATCGGTCATGTGCAGGATGAGGCCCGCCGGCGTGCGCATGACCACGCCCACCGCGTCGGGTATGGAATGGCAAAGGTGGACGAATTCCACCTGAAACGGCCCCAGGTCCAGCCTGGAGTCCGCGTCGATAAGACGAAGATCGGCCTCATCCAACAGCCGGTGCTCGCGCAACTTGTTTTGCAACAGGCCCAGAGTGAGTCGCGTGCCATACACCGGCGCGTTGAGTTGCGGCAAGATGTAGGGCAACGCGCCGATATGGTCTTCGTGTCCGTGAGTGAGAATGATGGCCTTGACTTTATAGGCGCGATCGCGCAGGTAAGCGACATTGGGAATGACGAGATCAACGCCCAACATGTCTTCTTCGGGAAACATGACCCCGGCGTCGATGACTATGATGGCGTCATCGCATTCGAAAGCCATCATATTCTTGCCAAATTCCCCCAGCCCGCCCAGAGGAATGACGCGCACAGTATCGGATGAAGAGATGTCGAAAGGGAAAGTGAATGATGAATTCAATGAAGACTCCTTGTCTATCGTCTGCTTTCAGAACAAGCTCAGTTGCTCGAAATCATCGGGCGCAGGCGCGTTTTGGGCGCGCGTCGCGCGGGCTTTGGCCAGAAGCGAGGGTATCTGGGCGAAATCTTGGCGGGTGGCCCGGTCCCATTTGGGATTGCGCAGCGCCGCGGCCGGATGGAACAGAGGCAAGATAATGCGCCCGTCCACTTCGGTCGGTTTGCCATGGATGCGACTGATGCCGGGGCTATTGGGCAGGAAATAAGCCATGGAAAACCGACCCAGGGTGACGATGAGCAGGGGATCGACGATCTCGATCTGGCGCTCCAGATAGGGCTTGCAGGCCGCGATCTCCTGCGGCAGGGGATCGCGATTGTGGGGCGGACGGCATTTGATCACATTGCAAATATACACCTGCTCGCGCGTGAGGTGAATATCGGCCAGCAGGCTTTCCAGATAAGCGCCGGAATTGCCCACAAAGGGCCGGCCCTGCCGATCTTCGTGATAACCCGGCCCCTCGCCCACGAACATGATCTCGGCGTTGGGATCGCCCTCGCCGGGCACCGCGTGGGTGCGCACCGAGCCAAGAGGGCAGCGGCGGCAGGCGCGGATTTCTTCGGCCAGTTGCGCAAGCGCGGGTTCTTTGTTCATGGCTTAGGCGGTGGCATGGTCGGGTGTTTGTCGGCTCGCTTTCGCCGCTTATTTTTGCGCTCTTCTGATCTCTGGCCCCGTTGTTCTTCGGGCCGCCAAAGCGCGAGCAGCGCCTTTTCCACAATCGCCAGCTCCTCGCGCAACGAATCGAGATCGAGGCTGGGGCGGGTCATTATCAACGCGTCCTCGCGGTTGTCGCTGTAGTAGCGGCGACGGCGACCCACTTCGACAAATCCGTATTTGCGGTAAAGGGCCTGTGCGCGGGTGTTGGATGCGCGCACTTCGAGCGAAGCCTCGGTGCATCCCAGATTATGCGCCAGAACAAGCAAATGAAGCAACAAATAACCCCCTAGTTGACGGCCCATGTAGTCGGGATGGGTGGCGATGGTGGCGATATGCGCTGACTTATCCACCAGCCAAATGCCGCCCACAGCCAGGATGGGGGGCAACCCCTCTTGCGTTGAGCGCAACACGCGATAATGCGACCAGGGATTGCTCGTGAGCTCGCGCTGATAGATGCCGCTGGACCAGGTCATGGGAAAGACGCGGCGTTCGATGGCCATGACATGAGGAATGTCGGCCAATTGCATTTCATCGAGAGTAAAGGGGAGTTCGGCGTCCATCTCACAGATAAATCGGACTCAACATCACGGGATCATCGACCTCCCCCGTCTGTAAGCGCATCCAGGCCAGCTCGGCCAAGACGCCGGCTCGACGCAGGCTAAGGGCCGGCGGCGTGATGATGGCCTCGTCACCCCACATCTCGCGCAAACGCGCTCGGTCTGTGGGCGACAGCTCGCCCGTAAAGCGCAATGGCGGCTTCACTTGCGCCAGAACTTGCTCTAGATCACCCAGTCTCCAGTCCCCCACCCGTTGCGGCGGCCTTTCCCCCGCGGCGTAGATGGCCCAACCATAGCGTCGGCGACCCGCGGCCGCGAGCGCGCACACCGGCAACCCGCCGTCCAGGTGCGGATAGGCCGCCACATCCAATGTGGGAACGCCGATGATGGGCAGGTTGAGGGCCAAAACCACGCCTTTGGCCAGGCTCAGGCCCACGCGCACGCCGGTGTAGGAGCCGGGACCAATGGCCACGGCCAATGCGGTCAGGTCGTTGGGCTTCAATCCCTGCTCGCGCAAAAGTCGATCCACGCGCGGTGCCAGCTCGACCGTATGACGCCGATGTGAACGCCAATGATATTCACTCAGCGCTTGCGCGCCGTCATATAGGGCGATGGATGCAAAGTCGGTGGCGGTGTCGATGGCGAGAAGCATGGGTGAGGGTGAGGTTAAGGTTGAGGTGAGAGCGTCTTCACGTGAGCCTTGCTCTATTCGCGAGTGAGCAACTGAATTCGGCGGTGGCCCGGCCCCGCGTCCTCCAGTTTGATGTCCAGACGACGTTTGGGCAAAAGGGGCGCGATGCGGTCGGCCCACTCGATGAGCACAACGCCTTCGTCGAACAACTCCTCCAGGCCCAACATTTTCGCTTCTTCGACGGCGTTGTTTAGGCGATAACAGTCTACATGAAAAAGCTTGCCGCCGTCGGGAAGGTCATATTCATTGATCAAGGTGAAGGTGGGACTGGTGATCGGCGCAGTCACGCCCAGCCCGGCCGCAATGCCCTGAGCCACCACGGTTTTGCCCGCGCCCAAATCGCCGTAGAGGGCGACGACCTGGGGCGACTTTAGCTTTTGGGCCAGGCGCTTCGCCCATGCTCGCGTTGCTTCGGGATTTTCGCTGATGAGTATTTCGGTCATGGCTTTATTGCCGCCCGAGTGCGCGGTCGCGGTTGAGCGCCTCTGTTCGAACGGGTTATATCCGTTTCGCCGTCGCTTCGACCACCTGGCGACTAAGCGCCTGCGCGCGCAATGCGTCCACCACATGCGGTGGACACATATCGTTGACGTCGCCGTGAAGTAGCGCCACCTCCTTGAGAATGCTCGAAGAGAGGAACGAATAAGCTTGACTTGTCATCAAAGCGCAAAATTCGATCTCGGGCGCCAGTTGCTTGTTGGTTAGTGCGATCTGATATTCGTACTCGAAATCTGAAATCGCGCGCAACCCGCGCAC
The DNA here is from genome assembly GCA_013151415.1 of Chloroflexota bacterium. Lineage (GTDB taxonomy): Bacteria > Chloroflexota > Anaerolineae > J102 > J102 > JAADII01. The sequence continues at coordinate 41,676 of JAADII010000125.1, read as the reverse complement.
CATCACCTGCGCGCCCACTTCGCGAGCGAACTCCACCGTCAAACCCCGATACGCGCGCACTTCGATGTTGGACCAATCTTTGACGGCTTGGGTAAAGAGCGCCACGCGCGTGGCTGTGTCGAACATGAGGCTCTTGCTGGGGGTGTCGTACACCGCCACAATAACGCGCGACCATAGTTTCGCGGCTCGAAAGGCGATATCCAGATGTCCGTTGTGCACAGGATCGAAGGTTCCAGGATAAAGCGCGATGATGTCCTTCATGATAGATCGATCTCCTGAGACCAAAAGGCGGCGGTTTGTTGAGCGAGTAATTGATGCTCGGGATGGGCGAGTTCGGGGTCGGCGGCGAGGATGGTTTCGGCTTCGCGGCGGGCCAGCTCCAAGAGCCGAGCGTCGCTCAGACGGGCCAATTTCAGGTCGGGCAGGCCGCTCTGGCGCGTGCCGAAGAATTCGCCAGGGCCGCGCATGCGCAGATCGATCTCGGCCAGTTCGAAGCCATCCTGGCTCTTCTCCATGGCTCGCATGCGCATCATGCCCTGATCGCTTTTCGGTTCGCTGATCAGAATGCAATAAGACTGGTGTGGGCCGCGGCCCACGCGGCCCCGGAATTGGTGCAATTGGGCCAGGCCAAAACGCTCGGCATTTTCGATGAGCATCACGCTGGCGTTGGGCACGTCGATGCCCACCTCCACCACCGCGGTGCTCACCAGTATATCATATTCACCGGCCGCAAAAGCCCGCATGATCGCATCTTTTTCTTTGCCGGTCAAGCGGCCATGCAACAACGCCACCCGCAATTGCGGGAACACCTTTTCCGACAAGCGCTTATGCTCGGCCACGGCCGCGCCCACATCTTCCAACGCCTCACTTTCCTCTACAAGCGGGTAAATGATGAACGCCTGGCGTCCCTCGGCCACCTGCTCGGCGATGAATTTATACACTCGATTTCGCATCTCTGGTTTCACCCAATAGGTTTTGATGGGGCGACGACCAGGGGGGAGTTCGTCGATGGCGCTTACATCCATGTCGCCATAGATGGTTAGAGCCAGAGTGCGGGGGATGGGGGTGGCCGACATCACCAACGTGTGCGGAGTTTTATTCGCCCCCATTCGTTCGGGAGCGTTGAGGGTTGCGCCTTTTTCGCGTAAGGCCGCGCGTTGCGCCACGCCAAAACGATGCTGCTCGTCCACCACGATCAATGCCAGATCGCGAAACTGCACCGATTCTTGAATCAGGGCGTGTGTGCCGATGAGAATATCGACATCTCCGGATAAGAGCGCGGCCAGGATCGCCTCGCGACGTTTTCCGGTTACGCTGCCGGTGAGTAAATCCACCCGTAGCGGCCAACCTGTGCGCGGATGCAGCAGCTGGGCGAATTGCGCCTTGAGCTTGCGATAATGCTGTTCGGCCAGGATCTCGGTGGGGGCCATCAACGCGGCTTGGGCGCCATTGCATACGGCCGCCCACATGGCCGCGGCCGCGACTACGGTCTTGCCGCTGCCCACATCGCCTTGCAAGAGTCGCGTCATGGGATAATCGCGAGCTATGTCGCGGCGAATATCGGCCAGCACCCGTTGTTGCGCTCGCGTCAACGTAAAGGGCAACGAATCGAGAAACGCCTGCAAATCCTCATCGCGCAATGTCAGCGGTTGAGCGGGCTTGCTTTGCCAGGCGCGATGCTGTCTCAGCACGCCTAATTGGATGATCAACAATTCATCGAACGCCAATCTCTTGCGCGCTCGCTCTAGCGCATCCCGATCATCCGGAAAGTGCACTTGTTGCAACGATGCGCCCAATGAGGGAAAGTTCAGGCGTTGGCGCAGTTCGGCCGGGAGGGGATCGGGCAACCGGCCAGCCCAAGCCTCCACCACGCGACGGATCAGTTTTCGCAGGGTGCGCGCGGCAAGCCCTTCGGTCAGCGGATAGATGGGCACGATGCGCGCGGTGTGGGTGGGGTCAGTGCTCGCCGGTTCGAACTCGGGCGATTCCAGCACGCGCTGGTTCATGTAGCTGCCCACTTTGCCGCTGAAGTAGTAGTCTTGTCCGATGTGCAAAGCGCGGTCGATGTAGGGGTTCCAAAACGTCGCTCGAATCGAGCCGGTCGAGTCGCTCAAGATCGCCGTAGTCAGTTTACGACGGCCCTTGGTGCGCCGCGAATGCATTTTTCGCACCGTGGCCCTTATTGTCACCTCGTCGCCCACGCGTAGCTGCGCAATCGGGCGCAAATTGCTGTAATCTTGATAGCGGAAAGGCAGGTGCCAGAGCAAATCGCCCACTTGATGGAGGTTGAGTCGGGCCAGTGTTTTGGCCATGCTCGGCCCCACGCCGGGTAGTGTGGTTAGCGGCGCTTGCAGGCCCGACTCTTGTTGAAGCATTCGCGCCGATCGTCGATGGCCGACGCCTGAGGTCTGGCCTTCCCGTTCTGATTTTGGCGTTCCGCGCTTTTTTCCTGTTCTTGCGGCCTTTTTCTTGCCCAAGCTTCGCGTGCGTTTTTGCAGCTCGGCCACGCTGGCTTGTAAATGACGGATGGTGGAAGGGCGCGCATCCAGTGGAAGCAGCGGATAATCCGTTAACATTTGCACAATTTGCGCCAGCAATTGGGTGGAATCTTTGTCTTGCGCGTAGGGCGTCATCTGCTGACGCCACCGCGCGGCGTATTCCTCCAACCCGCCGATGACCGCATCATTTTTCCACCCGCGCTGCGCTTCTAGGTCCAACACGCGGCTCAATTGCTCCAATGGGTTGGGTGATGCCATAATTCGAGTTAATCTGCAATAATCTGCGCTTGAAACCTTGCTCGCCTGCGTTCGGCTCTGAAGATACGCGCTCAAATGGCCTCGCGCACGATAACGCCTACGGCCGAAGGGCCAATAAACGTGGCCAAGGTGGGGCCATATGCGTCTGTGAAGATGGGCAGATCAGGATAGTTCATTTCCAGTCGCTCCAGCAACTGGGTTGCATTGCGGTTGTTGTCATACTGGAGCAGCGCTAGTTCTTCGAGATATGCGAATTCATGAACGAAGGTGTACAGTTTTTCCACTACATCGAAATCATTGCGCACCTTTTCCATTACAATGAGGTCGCCCTCGCGGATTTCGAGCAAGGGTTTGATGCCCAACATTTCGCCCAAAATCTCCTGAGAAGGACGAATTCGGTCGTCGCGCTTGAGATAATGCAGGTCGTCTACGAAAAAACTGAAGAAAATGCTGGGGATCAGCCCGCGCACGAGCCGGGTCACCTCACGAAATTCAGCCCCGCTTTCGGCCAACAAGGCGGCCTCTCGCACGATCATGCCCAGGCCGCGACTGATGGTTTCGGAATCCACCACGGTGATCTGGGTGTGCCCGCGCAGGGTCGCGGCCGCGGCGCGAGCAATGTTCGCGGCCTCGTTCAATTTGCTCGACACATGAATTGAAAGAATGTAGTCCGCCTCTTTGCTCAATTCATAATAGACATCCACAAAATCTTGCATCGCGGGCGGCAAAGAACGCGGCGGCGTTTTGGCGTTTTTGAGCAAACGCATATATTTTTGGATGTTTATATCCACGCCTTCCTTATATATGCGTCGATTGAGGCGAATTTGCAAGGGGATCACCGTAACGCCCAGTTGCGCGATCTCCTCTTGCGTCAGGTGTGCGCTGCTGTCGGTGACAATGCGAATGATGCTCAATCTCTTAACCTCGTTTGGATGATGAATGGATGTGGGTTGGACCAACAGGAGCTTCTCAGTCATCAAGCGCGTTCATTATAGCATAAGATCTTTGCGCCCGCTTTCTCATTCGGCCGAAATGAGAAAGTGATAATGCGGCTGCCCGCCATACATCAGTTCGAATTCATGTTCCGGAAAATGCGGCTCCAGTTGAGCCACCAGCGCTTGCGCTTCGGTTTCGCTCAGAGGCTGACCATAATACAAGGTGAACAGTTCGGTCATTTCGTCGGGATCGATTCGGGATAACACCTCTTTCAACACCGAAAAAAGGTCTTGCCCCGCGCAACACAAACGACCGTCGATCAAGCCGATGATGTCGCCGGGCTTCACATGCACATGGTCGAAGCGCGCTTCGCGCACCGCGGTCGTCACCTCGGCTGTATGAATTTCTTCAGCGGCTGCTTGCATGGAGGCGAGGTTCTCTTCAATGTTAGCGTGAGGATGAAAGCCCAACATGGCCGCGACGCCTTGAGGCATGGAGCGCGTTTCGAGCACGTAAATGCGTTTTTCCGAGAGCGCGGCGGCCTGCTTCGCCGCCATGATGATGTTTTTGTTGTTGGGAAGGAGAATCACGTTTTCGTGGGGCAAGGATTCGGCCGCTTGCAAAAGCTCTTCAGCGGAGGGGTTCATGGTTTGGCCCCCAGTGACAATGGCGCACGCGCCCAGGCTTTCGAACACTTGCTTCATGCCTTCGCCCGAGACCACAGCCACGATGCCATGACATTCGCGTTCGGATTCAGTGGGTGGTTGGTGAGGGGGCGTGTGGGGTGGGATGGGTCTGGTCACAGCCTCGGACTCGCGCCATTCTCCACGACGTCGCAGGGTTTGCAAGGTCATGTTTTCCAGCACGATGTCGTCTAGCTGGCCCAATGAGGCGCCATATGAGAGGAAGGGGCCTGGGTCTGTGCTATGCACATGCACTTTGATCACATTACCGGCCCGTCCCACCACCACGCTTTCGCCGCCCATGGCCAACAGTTGTTCCCGGATGCTCTTTTCATCGAGTTCTTGACCGTAGATGAGGTACTGGATGTCGTATCCCCACTCCTCCTCTTCCGCGAAATCGAGGTTGGGATGTGGGGTGGTCGCCTTTTCTTCGACAATAGAGACCTTTTCGGGCGCAATATACGGCTTGCCGTGCAAATAATCCAACATGCCTTCCAGCAAATAGCACAGGCCCTGGCCGCCGGCATCCACCACGCCGGCCTGTTTGAGCACCGGTAACAGATCTGGCGTGGCGGCCAGGGCCTGTTGGGCGCGGTGGACCATGGTTTCAAACACGAAGCGTAGGTCGGGGCTGATGGCCGCGGCGTGGCTGCCGGCCTCAGCCGCCTCGCGTATGACCGTGAGAATAGTGCCTTCCACCGGTTTGAGCACGCCTTTGTAGGCCGTATCTTTTCCTTTTTCCATGGCCTTGGCCAAAAGCGAGGCGTCGATGGTTTCGTTGTCGCGCAGACATTCGGCCATGCCCCGGAATATCTGAGATAGAATCACGCCGCTGTTGCCGCGCGCGCCGCGCACCGCACCATGAGCCAGGGCCTGCATCACTTGGCCAGCATGAGCCGAGACTATGGCGGCGGCCGCGTTCCAGGCCGCTTGCATGGTCAGCACCATATTGGCGCCTGTGTCGCCATCGGGCACAGGAAAAACATTGAGCGCGTTGACGATGTGACTGTGTTCTTTGAGCCGAGAAAAGCCGGAACCGATCATATGATACAGATCGGTTCCGTTGAGCGAGAGCAGGGGAGCGACGTTTGGGTCTGAGCGAGAGGTCATATTGTTGGCATGAAATCAAAAGTTATGGAAAGGGACCGGGTTATATTTTGCAACACTTCAACTGACGCGCAAGCCTTGGACATGCACATTGACGGCGGCGACCGGCAGGCCGACTTGCCGGCTCAGTGTATAATGCACGCGACGCATGACGCCATGCGCCACCTCTGAGATGCGGGTGCCATATTCCACAATCACATAAATGTTCACGGTCACTCCATCCTTGGTGATCCGCACCGATACCCCGCGATGGATGTCGTCGAGATTTAGCAAACCCGCGCGCCAATCGTCGAATTTTGTTTTGCCGGCCATGCCCACCACGCCATAGCATTCGAGCACTGTGTTGGCGACGAGGGTTGCAATGGCGTTGGGTGAAATTTCGATTTTTCCTTTTCCGCCGGTCGTCTGCGATTGTGCGGTTTCGGCGTTCTGTTTTTCAGGTTTGATCATGCGTCCTTTTTGAGGTGATGCCGCCTTGCGCGGGCAAGGTTGTTTGTGGTAAAGTATGGAGCGCTCCCGTCCGCGGGGGCTTTTCTTTGGCTATGACCTGAGCGTCGATCTTACAGCGGCGCTCAATCTTGATTTATAATTGCACCGGAGAAGCGAACCATGGCTAAATGCGAGATTTGCGGCAAAGGCCCGCAGTTTGGCAACCATGTGAGTTTTTCGCAACGTCATGTCAAGCGCCGCTGGAATCCCAACATCCAGAAGCGGAAGATGGTGATCGGCGGTCGGGTGCGCAAGGTGAAAGTTTGCGCCACATGTTTGAAGACGATGTCGAAAACGGCTGGTTGAGTTGAGCGCCGACCTAATGTTAAAGAGGGGGTCGGCGTTTTGCTTTTGTCAGGCGTTTTGCAACTTGTTCACCAGCTCGATGTATTGTTGCATGGCCGTTTCTTTGCTCACGCCTTTCATTTTGGCCCAGGCGTCATACTTGGCTCGTCCTACGAAGTCGGTGAAACCGGGGCGTTTGCCGCTCACATCGCCCGCGGTGGCCTGTTTGTAAAGAGCGTAAAGTTGGAGCAGCGTATTGTTGTCGGGCCGTTTGGACAACCGCTGGGCGGTTTTCGCCGCTTGTTCGAATTGGGTTTGTAAGTCGGGCATGTGGTTCACTCCTTCATCAAATCGCGCACATATCGGTCCGGAACTTGCACCGCGACCACTTTGCCCCGGGCCGTGAGCTCGCCCTCTGCCATAACATCGACGGCCACAACCACTTTACGGCCTTTCACCTCCTCGATGCGGCCGCGCAGCATGAGCGTAGGGCCGAGCGGCGTCGGTTTGAGATAATCGACATGCAGCGAGGCGGTGAGAAAACGAAGGGGTGGATCGCTGTTCATCTCGCGGCCTTCGGCGCGATAGGCCGCGGCCGCGGCCGATCCCGTGCCATGGCAATCGACAATCGAGGCGATGAGACCGCCATACACATAGCCGGGAATCGCGATGTGATATGGCTTGGGTGTGAAATAGGCCACGGTTTCGTCGCCGTCCCAATAACTTTTCAATTGATAGCCATGTTCATTCAGCCGCCCACAACCATAACATTGGGCCAAATGATCGGGGTAATAATCTTGAAAGGCTTTCGCTGGTTTTTCCATATGCGAGCTCCTTGTACGGCGACCAAAGTCGAAGCTGCAGGACGGATTGAGTGACATCCGAAGTATGTTTTGGGCATTGTAGCATGTTTTGCGTCTAAACCACCACTGCGCCGATCGGTTCGTTTGTTCGATTCAAGGAAGGCGAGCGCGATATTGGAGGCCATAAAGCGCCGGCTCGAACAACATGTTCGCACCATCCTTCACGTTTTTGACGTGCAGGTTTGAGCGTGCTATAATCCGCCATCTTTTCATTATGGGCTGCTCTCATCATGGGTGAGTAGTCATCTCCTATAAAATTCTTCTGTAGTCCCAGGAGGGATGTTGCACCAATGGCCGATGTAAGCAAACCTACTGCCGAGATGACCAGGGAGGAGCGGATCGCCGCGGCCAAAGCGCGTGCAGAGGCCAAGCGAGCGCAGGCCGCCGGTCAGATCGAAGAAAAAACGACAGAAGAGGTTTCCACAGAGGAGGCGGCTGAACGTTTTCGGAAGCAAAAAGAATTGCACAAGACCCGGCAGAGTCGAAAGGAGCGCGAAGCGGCTTTGCTTCAGCGCGCGGTGGGCGTAGGGCCGCGCGCGGGCGTCGAGAAGCTTCCGCAGGCCGCCCCGGCCAAAGCCGAGCCTCTTCCCATCAATCGTCGCGAGTTTCTCACCTACGCCTGGGGTGGAGCCATGGCGCTCACCTTGCTACAAGGCGGGGTCGCCACCCTTTGGTTCGCATATCCGCGTTTCAAGGCGGGCGAATTTGGCGGCGTGTTCACCCTCACTTCAGTGCCGCCCGTGGGTGAAAAGCCGACCGAAAACCTCAAGGGTAAGTTTTGGTGGTCCAACACGCCTGATGGCGTGGCCGCGTTGTATAAGGTGTGCACGCACCTTGGCTGTTTGTACGAATGGAAAGACCAAACGCATCGTTTTGAATGCCCATGTCATGGATCCAAGTTCCGACAGGATGGTCGCAACATTCAGGGACCGGCCACGCGCGACCTGGATCAGTTTGTCGTGACGGTGGAAGACCAGTCGGGCAATGTGCTGGATCAAACCACCGAAGAGCATCGATATGTGTTGGTTCAAGATGGCGCGGTGTATAAAGTGGATACCGGCAAGAAAATTCTCGGGCGACCGTCCGATCCCAATCTACGCGTGGAGGCCTAGTTTATGAGCGTATCTCCTGGTGTGAAGAAGCATCGGGGCTTTCGTGAAATCATCGGCCAAAAGGCGGATGAGACGTTTACGCGCCTCACAGCGGGCATTCCCTGGCGCGAATTTCGTAAAATGCTGCGCGGTGACCCTCCCACACGCCCAAATCCGCGCTTGAAGCCCCATTCTGAGTCGTTCTGGTTTCATATCAAACCCACTTACTACCATGAATCGGTGACCAAATTCGCTCACACCTTTCGGCTCGGGCTGTTGAGCACCTATCTCTTCTTCATTGAGGTGGTTACAGGCCTGTTGCTCATGGTGTGGTATGCGCCGACGCCCGAACGGGCCTATCTCGACATGATTCGGCTGCTTTCGAATGTGCCCATGGGGCAATTCATTCGAGACTTCCATCGTTTGGCGGCCGAGGCCATGGTCATCATCGTCGTGCTTCACATGTTTCGCACCTATCTGACCGGTTCATACAAAAAACCGCGTCAATTCACCTGGCTCACCGGCGTCGTGCTCTTGGCTGCAACCCTGTTCCTGAGCTTTTCGGGTTATTTGCTGCCTTGGGATCAGCTCGCTTTTTGGGCGGTGACCATTGGCACCAGCATGGCCGAGGCTTCGCCAACGCCTCCGGGCACGGGCTTTATTGGCGAGGCGTTGTTTGGTCAGGCTGACTGGTTCGGGCAGTTTGTGAACATGATTTTACGCGGCTCGCCTGACATCGGGGCCAACGGTTTGCTTCGTTTCTACCTCTTGCACATTTTCTTCCTGCCGCTGATCGTGATTTTCTTCTTCTTCATGCATTATTACAAGGTGGTGCATTTTGGCATTTCTCTGCCGGCCAATGAAGAGGAAGTGGGGCAGGATACGGCCAATCGCGTGCCTGCATCCAAGCGCCGCTATTACTTGATGGATGTCGCCATCGATGAGATCGCGTTGTTGTCCTTTGTCACGTTCATCATGGTGGTGGCGGTGGCCTTTTTCTATGACGCCAAACTGGAGCATTTGGCCAATCCGCTCAAGACGCCGCTGCACACGACCGCGCCCTGGTATTTCTATTGGCTTCAGGGTTTGCTCAAGATCGGTGACAAGGTGTTCTGGGGGCTTGTGGTGCCCACGCTTTTTGTGATCCTCATCACCATCGTGCCCTATATTGACTACAACCCCAGTCGGCGCGCGCGCGACCGGCGCCTTGCATTGGTGGCGGGCTTTTTGGTGGCCTCGGCGTTGATTGTCCTCTCCTACATGGGGTTGCCCCTCTATGCTGTGCAATCGCCTCCGGCCGAGGAAGTGGTGCAGGAGTTTATGCCCGAAGAGGGCGTGGGGCCCATTCGCGAGTTGGATTGGGCCGAAGTGGAGATCGGCATTTATTGCACCGACACCTTCGTAGGCAGCGCGCCGCTATCGGAATTCGAGCATGTGATCTTGGATTTCAAAAAGCGTATCGAGACCGAACCCGGCTTGCCTGATGGCGTGGGTTGCATCACCGTCGAGGCTGCACAGCCGCAATTGAAGTCGATTGTTTTCGACATCAAGTGGACAGATATTGACGGCGCGCCGGCCCACTTCCAGAAGCGGTTCTACTGGCACGAAGAATCCATTTATTGGGAAGAGTTCAACTTCTAGCAAGGGCCGGAGGATAGCGTTATGCAAGGAATTTCTCGACTCATCATAGCAACAGCGGCCATCGTGGGCATCCTCGTCGTGGTGCTCGTCTACGCCGCGAACGAAAACGATCGTATGGAAGCTTTTGACGCCGGTTTCAGAGGGCGCGCTATCGAAGATGGCGCCGCGCTTTACAGCGAAGCCTGCGCCACATGCCATGGCGCCAATGGCGAGGGCCTGGTGGGCCCGGCGCTGAATGCGGCCGATCTCCTCGTGCCCGAACCCGGTGAATCTTTGCCCCCGCGCGTGATTGCTCGCGGTTGGAAAGGCGATCTGCATAGCTTTCTGGCGACCTCGATTTCTAGCGGTCGCGTGGGCACAGTGATGCCGGCCTGGGGGCAAAAAGCGGGCGGACCTTATTCCGAACAGCAGATCGACAATATCGCCACCTTCATCATGAACTGGGCGAGCGAGCCGGGTAAGAAATGGGGCGGCGCAACAGAACGCGTCGCCATCGGCGGGGTCGAGCCTATTTCCGCCCCTGTGGCCGAAGCCATGCCCTCGCCGCCTCCTAGCGATGTGCGCAGCGCAGAGCTTGGCCGCTATTTGTTCCAGGGTCCGGCCGGTTGCGCCGAATGCCACGCCTTTGATGGCGCGACCGGGGTCATCGGCCCCGATCTGACGGGCGTCGTCGAGAACAAAGGCCGCGATTATGTTTACAATTCCATTGTAGATCCCACCGCGGCCGGTCATGACAAGACCGTCATGCCAGAAAGCCTCTCCTTCTCGCTCTCTGAGATCGAAATACAATCCATCATCGACTATCTCGAAAATCCAGAAGCGGCCAAGCCCGCAGAGGAGGCCGCGCCCGAAAAACCCAGCGGCCCCGAGGCCGGCCAACAGATCGCCCAGGCGCAAGGGTGTCTTGGTTGTCACACGGTCGATGGCTCCTCCCTTGTTGGTCCAACCTGGTTGGGCCTCTTCGGAAGCACCCGGAAATTAACGGACGGCAGTCAGGCCATCGCCGATCGCGATTATCTCTACCGCGCCATCGTCGATCCCAACGTCGAGGTGGTGGATGGTTTCAATCCTGGCATCATGCCCCAGGATTACGGCGATCGCCTGAGCGAGGATGAGATCCAGGCCATCATCGATTACATCGAAACCCTCAAGTGATCCTCGCCATCGCCAACGTTTTTCCAAGCCCCTTCCAATCGGAAGGGGCTTTTTTGATGTCTTGCATTATTTCCTGCGATGGTCAGTTTGACGGAAGCGGGCCTTTCGGGTAGCCTGATGGCATCTCATACGGCCATGAGGATTTCCATCTTTCTCAAGGACGGTGAACATGGATGAACCGATCAAAATGATCATTGAATACGATATGAAGCCTGGCTGGGAGGAGGCCTGTCATCGATATGTGGTTCATGAAATGGGTCCCACACTCGATGAATACGGTTTTCAATTCCTCAATGCGTGGTATACGGCATGGGGCAAAGGCCCGCAGATCATGGGGTCGGGCCTGTTCGATAGCCCCGAAAGCGTCCGCAACTTGTTGCTGAGCGATGAATGGCGGCAAACGCTGGAGGGTTTGAGCGCGTACGCCACGCATATTTCGGTGCGCTTCATAGTTCCTGCTGAAACGTTCCAAGTGTAAGCATGATATCTAGATGGCCATTAGTGGCGCTGTTGCTGACCCTGGGCGTTGGGTTGAGCGCATGCGTCGCGTCGCTGCCCATGGAATTTGAAAGTTCGGCGTCCAAATCGCTCGCGCCGACGCTTAGCATCGGCCTCGAAGGGTCTTCCACGCCTTTGCCGCCCCCTTCCCCCTCTCCTGCGCCCGAATCATCGTCGATTTCAACCATCACCGCCACGATTCCCACAGGATCGACGCCCGAGCCATCGTCGCTCATCGCTTCGTCCGCCACTCCCGCGCCCGAGCCTCGCGGTCTCTCGCCCGAAGTCGCGCGTGATTTGGCGCTCGATTTTCTGCGCGGCGCGTATCAGGTTAAATATCCGGCCAACGAAACCTTTGAGATGGCCGATCTTGCTCTGGATGTGCTTTCTTTCGAGCCGGTGGCGGCTTATCGTAGCGGTGCGGTTCAGGTGTTCATTGGCGAATCTCGTCGGGAAGGCGCGCGCATGCTGACCCCGGTGCTGGTGGTGCATGTTAAAAACGAAGCGCGTTGGTGGGGCGAAGTGTATGACGATGGACTGGTGGTCACGGTGGTGACGGCGCACATGCCGCGCCCCCGTTCGAAGCGGGTGAACGGTTGGGTGGGCAAGGTGGTGAAGCTCCCCTCCAGCGCGCCTTATGACGACTATTTCGAAGGCGGCCGCGGCGCGCGCCATGGCATTACCAGCAATCGCGCCGAGGTGAGCGCATTGCTCGCGGGTTTGGGCGACTACAAAGGTCGCGTTAAGGTGTGGGGCGAGCTGCGATACGCGGCTCAGGATTATAATGGCAGGCAATTGTTGGTGCGTCGCATTCGGCTTTTAGACGCCACCCCGCCCCCCATAGAGCCGCCTCTTTCCGCCACCACCCCCGCCGCTTCTGAGACGACGCCCTCGCCCACGCCTTATTTCGGCCCCATCGGCGCCATCACCATTCCGGGCCAGGGCGGTCTCCTTTCTAGCCCCACATTGGTGGTGGGGCGGGTTGAAGGCGTGTTCGAAAACCAGGTGTTGGTGCGCATCGAGGATGAGGAGGGCCGCGTGTTGGGTCAGGCTTTAGCCCGGATCGACGCGTCCGAAATAGGGGCCGGAGGGCCTTTTCAGACCGAGGTGGTCTATGAAGACCCCAAAACCGCGCAGCCGGGTCGCGTCGCTCTTTACGCGCAGAGCCCGATCGATGGCGCGCTGACGCTTCTCGCCTGGGTGAATGTGCGGTTGGCCGCGACGCCCGCCGGAAAAAGCGCGACCATTTTGGCCCCGGCGCCGGGCGCGCGCGTGAAAAAAGAGGTGAAGGTGCGCGGAACGGCTCGAGGCGTTCGTCATAACGAAGTCTTGGTGCGCGTCGAAGGGGAAAAGGGCAAGGTTTGGGGCAAGGCGCGAGCGCAAGTGAACCCAAGCCAGGGCGATGGCCCCGGCGAGTGGGAAGTGACAATCTCGTTGCAAAGCCCGCCCAGCGTTCGACCCGGACGCATTGCCGTCTACGAGGTGGATGAGGTCGCGGGTGAACGCACTCTTTTGGCATCGACCACGATCGTCTTGGTGAAATGAAGGTCTTCGGCGTTGGCATGAACAAGACAGGCACGACAAGCCTGGGTTTGTGTTTGCAGCAGTTGGGTTTTCGTCACACCAGCTTTGATCTCGATCTCTTGCGAGCGTATTGCCAGGGCGATGTGGAGCGATTGTTTCAAGTGGCCGACGCCTACGATAGTTTTGAAGATTGGCCCTGGCCCCTGGCGTTTCGCGAATTGGATGAACGTTATCCCCAAGCCAAGTTCATCCTCACCGTGCGAAAAGATAGTGAGACGTGGCTGCGCAGCCTGCTTAGCCACGCCAAACGCACCGGCCCCACCGAAGCGCGAAAGTTGGTTTACGGTTATGCCATGCCTCAAGGCCATGAAATCGAGCACATACGCATCTACGAAACGCACAACGCCGAGGTGCAGCGGCATTTTCAAGACCGGCCTGATAAATTATTGGTGGTGTGCTGGGAAACCGGATCGGGCTGGCCGGAATTGGGCCGGTTTTTGGGCGTGGAAACGCCTTCCGGACCGATTCCTCACGCCAACAAAGCCTCTGCGGCCTGGCGGCGTTGGTTGCGACGACGCATGGTCGCGCTGGCGTCGCGAACAAAAGCGCGGTTGCGCGACTAGCGTTTCGTTTGGTTGCGCGTCTGGCTTGTGCAGCGCATATGAGGATACAATGCACCAGGCGCGGCGCTTATCTCCTTTGCACTTTGTGAGGTTCGACCATGACTGAATCCACCGCTCTTCCTCTTGAGCAAGCTCTTCGCGAATGGGAAAAGACGACCGTGGCCCGAGCAACGGCTCGTTTTCCCGAACGAGCCGCTGCGCAAGAGGTGCAGCGGCTTTACACGCCCCTGGACGCCGGACCCCAACCGCCTCCTGAACCGGACCAGGAATGGTATCTCGAGCATCTCAATTTTCCTGGCCGGTTTCCTTTTACGCGCGGGGTGCAGCCCACCATGTATCGCAGCCGTTTTTGGACCATGCGGCAATATGCGGGCTATGGAACGGCTGAGGAGGCCAACGAACGCTTCAAGTATCTCCTGAGTCAAGGACAGACCGGTCTTAGCATCGCCTTCGATCTGGCCACCCAGATCGGTTACGATAGCGATGATCCGCGCGCCCAAGGCGAGGTGGGACAGGCGGGCGTGGCCATTGATTCATTGGCCGATATGGAGCGCCTATTGGAAGGCATTCCTTTGGACCAGGTGAGCATTAGCATGACCATCAACGCGCCCGCGGCCGTGCTGCTGGCCATGGTGATTGTGGTGGCCGAGAAGCGGGGCGTTCCCGCTCGAGCCTTGCGCGGCACCATTCAGAACGACGTTCTCAAGGAATACGTCGCCCGCGGAACGTATATCTTCCCCCCCGAACCGAGCGTGCGTCTGGCGGCCGACGCCATCGCTTACTGCGCGCAGCGCATCCCCAAATGGAACCCCATCTCGGTGAGTGGATATCACATTCGCGATGCGGGCAGCACGGCTGTGCAAGAGATGGCTTTTGCGGTGGCCAACGCGCTCACTTATATCGACGCGGTGTTGGCGCGAGGGGTGGAGATCGACGCGTTCGCGCCCCGAATCTCCTGGATTTTTAACACGCAGAACCATTTCTTCGAAGAGGTGGCCAAATATCGGGCGTTGCGCCGGTTGTGGGCGCGGCTCATAAAAGAGCGATATCATGCACAAAACCCGCGTAGCATGATGCTCCGCACCCATGTTCAGACGGGCGGCGCCACCCTCACTGCGCAACAACCGCTAAATAATATTGCTCGCGCCGCATTTCAGGCCCTCGCCAGTGTGTTGGGTGGCGTTCAGAGCATGGCTCTGAGTTGTTACGACGAAGCCCTGGCTCTGCCCACCGAAGAGGCCCAGGCCACCGCATTGCGCACTCAGCAAATCATCGCCCATGAAATCGGCGTCACCGAGACGGTGGATCCCCTGGCTGGGTCCTATTATGTGGAGGCGTTGACCGACCGCATGGAGGCTCAAGCCCAGGCATTGATCGATAAAGTGCTGGAGATGGGCGGTTCGGCGTCAGCCATAGAAAGCGGGTGGATGCAGCAGCAAATAGCGGACAGCGCCTGGCAAAAGCAGAGAGCCATCGAGTCGGGCGAAGAGATCATCGTGGGCGTGAACAAATATCAGACTCCCGACGAAGAGCGGCCTGTGGGCATCTTCCGTCCTGATCCCGAAACTTATCGTCGTCAGCAAGCGCGCCTGGCGCGTTTGCGCGCGGAGCGTAATGACAACGCTGTGGCGTCGGCGTTGAGCGCATTGCGCGCCGCGGCCCAAGCGCGCCCGACTCCAGACAACAATCTCATGCCTCCCATTCTCGACGCGGTGCGCGTCTATGCCACTCTGGGCGAGATCTGCGGCGCACTGCGCGAGGTCTGGGGCGAATATCAGCCGCCAACCGTGATATGAAGCCTATCGCGTGTGACATATTTTCGACTCGTATCGACATTCACCAAAAGGAGCTTTCAATCATGCTTGATCGAAGCTATATTGGCAAAAAGTTGCCCCTTCTTCATTATCATGTAGACGCCAGCAAGATTCGCGAGCTGGCGGACGCGCTGGGCGACGACAATCCCATCTTTCGCGATGCGGAAGCTGCGCGCGCGGCCGGCTACCCCGATATCGTCGCACCCCTCACTTTTCCCACGCTCTTCCGCTTTTGGGGTGGCGCCGCCGCGGGCGTTGAGACGCGCGCGTTGCTTACAAAAATGGGTGCAGATGAGCTGCGCATCTTACACGGCGAAGAGGAGTACGAGTACTTCGGCCTCATCCATCCTGGTGACGATATCACAGGCGAACTGGAAATTTTGGATATCGTGACCAAAGAGGGCCGTTCTGGCAAAATGGACATGGTGAAAACGCGCGCCACCTACCGCAACCAACGCAATGAAGTGGTGGTCATTGCTCGCGCCACCATGGTTGTGCGTCACTGAAGGGCAGGGCTCCGCATGGTCCAACGGCGGGCGAGCCCGCCATCACCGATGACAGAAACGATGAGACGATAAAAGCCGCCAATCCCATCGTTCTATCGTCCTGTCGCCCATAGTCTATAGGCAAACAAAAGCCAATCCGTGTAACCCGCGGTCAATCTTCAAGGCAGGAGATATATTCATGAGCGTTTCCCCTAAATTCGATGCAATTCAGGTGGGCGATGCATTGCCCCCTTTGAGCAAACCGCCCATTACAGAAACCCAGTTGGTGCGCTATTCGGGCGCTTCCGGCGATTTCAACCCCATTCACACCGTGCATCAGGCCGGCGTGGATGCAGGTCATGGCGGCGTCATTGCCCATGGCATGTTGATCATGGGCTTCGCCGCACAGATGATCACAAACTGGGTGCGTCCCGAGCAGGTAAAGCGATTTGGCGTGCGTTTCACTGGCATCAGCCGGCCCGGCGACGCCATCACGGTTCGGGGTTGGGTCGCCGAAAAGTGGGAGGAAGATGGTCAGCGTCTGGTGCGCTGCGAGATCGAAGCGGTTGATCAATCCAATCATCGCAAATTGAAAGGGTATTTTGTAGCTGCGCTCTTATGAAACTCTAATGCAAAATCGATGTTTAGGACTTGACATTTCTGACGCACTGCGTCATAATGGTGGCGTATAACGCACCGCGTCATGACTTCAAAATTCCAAAATACATATCCCACAGGGATAGGAGGACATAATTATGGCTACCGCCACCAAAAAAGAAATGCAAGTCGAACAGGTCGTCGCCAGCAACGGTAATGGCAATGGCAAGAACCCCGTCGTCAAAGTGGCGCACACCGCGGTTTTGGCCGGGTTGGGCGCGATTTCGTTGGGGAAAGAGGAAGTCGAGCACATTGTTGATCTTCTGATCGAAAAAGGAGAAGCCGCTGAGAAGGAAAGCCGCAAGAAGTTGGATGAACTGTTGAATCGCGGCAAAGAAGGCACCGAGAAAGTTGAAAGCCGCTTCGAGGGCGTTTTGGACCAGCGCATCGAAGCCGTGTTGCAGAAGATGAACATTCCCAGCCGCAGCGACATCGAAGAATTGAATAAGCAGGTCGCAAAGCTGTCTCAGAAAGTGAGCGCGCTGGACAAGAAATTGGGTTCTCAGAAGACATCGTAACGGACGAGAGACTTACACACTGCCTCCTTTTGTGGATCGTCCCGATAAAGATCGATTTATCGGGGCGTTTCCGCGTCTGGAGAGCGCCAATGCCCATATGGTCGCGTTGGCCCCGCGCCCTAAAGAGCGCATGAGGCAAGCTGCGCTCTGTTGCGCTTGCGCTCAGGGTCCATGCGCTCATCCTTGAGCTTGGCTATAAAGGCGACCAACGGTATGATAACGGCCATCATTAGTGGTCGATGACGTTCGCGGACGGGATGCCGCGCGCCGGTTCGACCAAGACGCCATTTCATCGCTTCATCCAAGCCCCTTTGCATTTTTGCTTTCTCCTGTTTCATGCTTCTTGGCATTGGTTATCTTCCACGTCTCACCGGAGCATCGCTTTGGCGCTCGTTTGATCCGGCGGAAATCAAGGATGAGCTGGCTCATATTGCCGCCTTGGGTTTCCAGGCTGTGCGCGCGCCTCTCTTTTGGGCCGATTTCCAACCGGAGATCGAACGCATCGAGACAAGGGCGCTCGATGCATTGGCGCATTTTCTCGATATTGCTCATGAGCAGGGCTTGTGCGTGCAGGCCGGGCTTTGGACGGGCATGTGGGATGGCGCGCTTTGGTGGCCTGATTGGGGCCTCAATCCAGCGCCGTTGCCGCCTGTGTGGCCGCTGATTGTCAACCAACGGCGCGTGCGCTGGGGGCGATTGCGGCATCCATTTATCGATGAGCGCATGTTGGCCGCGCGCGAGGCGCTGTTAAACGAATTGGCGGCCCAATTTGGCAAGCATCCGGCGCTGCACAGTTGGGAGCCGCTGCCTGGTTTTGGTCGTCTGGCCGCCGCGCTTTCCCCTGAAAAGGGTTTGGCGTGGCTGGCCGAGAGCATGGCTTTATTGCGCCAGAAGGCCCCTGCGCAGTCGGTGGCGTTTTTGCTGGCGCTGGATTCACTGGAGAGCGCGGCCGCGATTTGGCCGGATGAGGTGAAAGCCAGGGGAGGGCGGCCCTGCTTGAGCGTGGCGGCGTTCGCCAGTGATCGGCGGCGTTTGCCTCTAAGCGCTTATTGGATCGCGTTCGCCATTGATCTTTTTGCGGCGTTGGCCGAAGAGCCGCCATCCATCTATCTTGCAGGATTGCCGACGACCGCCCCGGGTGAGCATTCGGTGGCGCGCGATGGCATCTATTATGCTTCGGAAGAGGAGGGGGCGGCGTTTTTGGCCGATGTGTTGGCTCTGGCGCGCGAGCGCGAGTGTCCTGAACTGTGGCTTTGGCGTTGGGCCGACATTCCTGAAAATCGTTGGCATGAGCCGCCATATGATCGTTCATTGTGGCGTCGGTTTACGGGGTTGGTGCGCGGAGACGGGCGAGAGAAGGAGCTGGTCAAGGGTTTGCATAGTGCGAGGCGCAAAAGTTTTCCCAAACTCGATGTGGATGTCGACGAGTATCGTTTGGATCCCAAGGGTCAGTTCGACGCGCTTTGGCGTCGGCGCCAGCAAATGCGCGCTTAAGGGCTGCGGCTCTATGGGTTTGCATGGGTTGCCGGCTTGCTTCGCATAGTGATTGGTCGTCGTCGCGATGTCAGGTTGATGTCGGCCTGAATAGCGTGGAGCGCGGCTCGAATTTTTTGTGGGCGCGGAGGGGCGTTTTGGGGTGGTGGATGTGATCCCGTCGCTGACTACGCGAAGCGGCGACAACGCGCGCCACACCGGGCTTTTCGCGCTTTCATAACCGAAGATCAGATTCGCCCCAAACGCTTCTTTCTCGAATTGACAATTTCGCGCCAAGACCTTAAACTATCGACTGACTTCGCCGCCTCCTTGGATGTTGTTCTCGAAAAAACATACTTAATGGCGTTGCCAGCATGGTCGGGCTCTTGTGAGCCTGAGCGAACAAAATAATGAAGAGTTCAAAAAACGGGTTGCCATAGCCGCCGCGAACGCCTTTTCGGACACCGGCGGTTTTTCGATTCTCGCTCTCGCATCTGTTGAGATCCTGGTTTATTCACTCTTTTCGTCCAAGGAGGTTGATTCATGAACAAGATTTTAACATTGATCGCGATTCTCGCCATTTTGGGCGGGGTGTTGGCCGCATGTGCTGTGCCCGGCGGTGGTGAGGCGCCGGCGGGCGGTGAAGAGGAGAAGGTCATCCTCATTGGCGCGGCCGTAAGTGAAACAGGCAAATACGCGCGTGAGGGTGGCGACACCCGCAAGGGCTATCTGCTTTGGGAAGAGTGGGTCAACAATGAATATGGCGGCATCAAGGTCGGCGATGAGCGCTATAAAGTGAAGCTTATTATGTACGACGACGAAGGCGATCCTGACACGGCCGCGAAGTTGACCGAAAAGCTCATCACCGAAGATAAAGTGCACTTTTTGCTCGGCCCTTATAGCTCCGGTCTCACCAAGAGCGCCAGCGCCATTTCCGAGAAGTATAATATGATCATGGTGGAGGGGAACGGCGCTTCCGAATCGTTGTTCGTACGCGGGTTCAAGAACCTGTTTGCTGTGCTCACCCCGGCTGGCAATTACACCGAATCGGGTTTGAAGGCCGTGGCCGATGCCGGCGCCAAGAGCGTGGTTATCGCCTATGAGGACACGGCGTTCCCCACCAGCGTGGCCGAAGGCGCGCAAAAATGGGCCAAAGAATATGGCCTGGAGGTGTTGGCCGTCGAGACCTATCCTAAGGATGTGGCCGATGTGAGCGGCATCATGAGCAAATTCAAGGATTTGAATCCCGATGTGTTCGTGGGCGGAGGCCATTTTAACGACGCATTGCTCTTCATTCGTTCGGCCAAAGAACTTAACTTCACGCCCAAGGCCATGATCATCACGGTTGGGCCTAGCAACCCCAAGCTGGTGAAAGAGTTGGGCGCGGACGCGGATTATGTGATTGGCCCCACCCAATGGGACCGCACCATGAGTTACAAGGACGAATATTTCGGCACGGCCGAAGAATATGCACAGCGGTTCGAAAAGAAATGGGGTGAAGAGCCCACCTATCAGGCCGCTGAATCCACGGCCGCGGCCCTGGCTTTGCAGATCGCCATCGAAAACGCGGGCTCTTTGGACACCGACAAGGTGCGCGAAGCCCTGAACGCGATGGATGTGGTCACCTTCTACGGGCCCATCAAATTTGATGAGACCGGCAAGAACGCGGGCAAGCCTATGGGCGCCATTCAGATCCAGGATGGCGACATCGTCGTCATTGCGCCAGAATCGGCCAAACAGGCGGACCTGATTTATCCCATGCCGCCTTGGGATCAGCGCTAAGTCTTATTCTGAAGCGCGTCGGGATGAAGGCCTCGCCCCGACGCGCTTCCTTCCTCCCTCTCGAAAGACGCATGGAACTTCTATTACAAGCTCTGTTCAACGGCATCTTGCTCGGAGGTTATTACGCCGTCATGGTGTTGGGTTTCTCCATTATTTGGGGCGTTATGGGCGTTATTAATCTGGCCCATGGTGAGTTTCTCATGATCGGCGCTTATGGGGCGTGGGTGTTGTTTCGGGTCTTCGGCATTGATCCCTTTCTGTCGTTGGCCATTATCATGCCAGTGATGTTTGGGGTGGGTTATGTGCTGCAACGCGTTTTGATCAACCGCGTGGTTGAGCGTCCTCATCTCATCTCTTTGTTGGTGACGTTTGGCCTTTCCATTGCTTTGGCCAATCTTTTCAATGTGATTTTCACAGCCGATCCGCGTACGGTGCCCGTCTCGTATAATGGTTCTTTCAACATCCTTGGCATGACCGTGCCCATTGTCAAGACCATGATTTTGGGGCTGGCGTTATTGATCATGTTCGCCTTGCATGTGTTTTTGCAGCGCACGCGTTTAGGGCGCTCTATTCGCGCCGCGGCGCAAAACAAAAATGCAGCCCGCATTGTGGGCGTCGAGGTGGGGCGGGTGTACGCCATCACCTTTGGCATCGCTATCGCGCTGACGGCCGCGGCCGGAGCCATGATCAGCCCGGTGGCGCCAATTTTTCCCTTCATGGGCCCGCCTTTCACCCTCAAGGCCTTCACCATTACGGCTTTGGGCGGTCTGGGACGCATACCGGGCGCGTTGTTGGGCGGCATGGTGTTGGGTCTTGTAGAGACCCTTTTGGCCACATTCGTTCCTGGCGTAGGCACGAATGTGGGCATTGCCGCCAGCTTCGTTTTGCTGGTTCTGGTGCTCATTTTGCGGCCCCAGGGTTTGTTGCAGGGTTTGCGTCCGATGGAGGTGGAATGAGATGGGTTTTCTGAGAAGAGTTTGGCGACTTATCAGTGCAAATGGCGGCATCTATAGCTGGCTGACGCTTATCGCCATTTTGGCGTTATACCCGTTGCTCACCCCGTCCGGCGCGGCCTTGCTCACCGCCACTCAATTGTTCATGCTGATCACCGTATCATCCAACTGGAACCTCATCGGCGGCATGACGGGGTATGTCGACTTTGGACACGCGGTGTTTTTCGGCATTGGCGCCTATCTAATGGGCATTTTGGTCACGGTTGTGCCCGATTACATTTTATTTTCGCCTCAGCTCGGTTTTTGGCAGGCTCTGCCCCTGGCCGGTTTGGGTGCGATGGTTTTCGCGCTTCTTATCGGCGTGCCCACATTGCGCTTGAAAGGGCCTTATTTTTCCATCGCCATGTTGGGCACTTTTGTGGCCATGCGAGAGATCATTCGTCTGCTCAAGCCGTTTACGGGCGGGGGCGAGGGCCTTGATCTGCCGCCTGTATTGAACCGCACGCGCGACTATTATTTCATGCTCATTTTTATGGGCGTGGTGGTGGCGCTCATGTGGTGGATTCGTCGCAGCGAGTTTGGTCACAGCCTGCTGGCCATTCGCGAAGATGAGGTGGGCGCGGAAATGCGCGGCATCGACACAACCCGACACAAAATCATCGCCTTTATGATCGCCGCCTTTTTCACGGGCGTGGCCGGGGCATTTTGGGCTTTTCAAAACACTTACATCGATCCCGATGTGGTTTTCATCGAACAACGCACCGTGGAAATGGTCATGTCGAGCATGTTAGGCGGTTTGGGCACGGTGTGGGGGCCGCCTTTAGGCGCTTTCATTTTGTATATGCTTCAGGATTTGGTGTGGGCTAATTTCTATAACCTCCACCTGTTCATCTTAGGCGTGCTGCTCATCTTCATTGTTCTCTTTGTGCCCGAAGGCATTATTGGCACCTTGGGCGACCGGTCCAGCACATCATTGGGGCGGTTATTGTCTCGGGGATTCAATCGCGGCGAACGCACCATGGAGGAGAGAGCATGAACACAGCTTCTCCCTATTTGCTCGAAGGTCATAAGATCACCAAGCGTTTCGGCGGCCTCACTGCGGTGCATCAGGTCGATCTCGCCATCCGGCCCGGTGAAATCGTGGGGCTTATTGGCCCAAACGGCAGCGGCAAGACCACATTGTTCAATTGCTTGAGCCGACTGTTGCCCATCGACGAAGGCAAAGTGATTTTCAAGGGCAAGGATATCACTCGGCGCAAGCCTTTTCAGGTTGCTCGCATGGGCATGTCGCGCACATTTCAGGTCATTCGCGTGTATCGGAAGATGACCGTGTTGGAAAACATGCTCATTAGTCGTCAATGGCGCGGCGAAGGCTTGTTGCAAATGCTGCGCCCCAGCCATCCTGACACCGAACGCCGCGCCCACGAATTGTTGGATTTTCTCATGTTGGGCCATCTCAAACATGAATTGGCCGGGCGCCTTTCGGGCGGCCAGCGACGATTGCTGGAGATTGGCATGGCATTGATGCCCGACCCGGATTTGCTCCTGCTCGATGAAGCGACTTCAGGGGTCAACCCCACCCTGATCGAAACCATCAAAGACCGCATTCGCGCGCTCAATCGCGAGCAAGGCAAGGCGTTCTTGTTGGTGGAGCATAACATTGAATTCATCGCCGATATGTGCGAGCGCGTTTATGTCCTTAATTTTGGCGAGTTGCTGGCCGAAGGTGATCCGCAGTCCATTATGAATAATGAAGCGGTCATCGAAGCATATTTCGGCGCGTAGCGCCGCGGTCGAAGAAGCGCTTAGCCCGACATCTTCATCCCCCTTTGCTTTTTCCCATATCAAAACCAACTCGATTCAACCCCTTCCATCTCGAATTTCGACTCCATGTCCGATCCAATGCAAATCAACGGCGACGCGCTACTGCGCGTGGAAAAGGTCTATGCGGGCTATCAGGATTTCGATATTTTGAAAGGCGTGAGCCTGCATGTGAATCCCGGTGAGATCGTGTGCGTCATCGGGCCTAACGGCGCGGGCAAGTCCACCGTGTTCAAAACCATTTATGGCTTGCTCAAGGTGCGCAAAGGGCGCATTCAATTCGATCATCAAGAGATCACCAATTGGCGACCCCAGGCCATACTCAAGTCTGGCATTGCTATTGTGCCCCAATTGCGCAGTGTGTTTCCGCAGATGACGGTGATGGAAAATCTGGAAATGGGGTTGTATCTAGAACGAGACAAACAGCGCATCAAGGAGCGCATCGAATATGTGTTCGATCTGTTTCCGCGGTTGGCCGAACGCAAAGACCAGATGGCGGGAACAATGTCGGGCGGTGAACAACGCATGTTGGAGATCGGGCGCGCTTTGCTATTGGAGCCAAAGATGGTGCTCATGGATGAACCCAGCGCGGGTCTCGCTCCCCTGATCACCCGCATGATTTTTCAGAATATCCGGCGTTTGAACGAGGAGATCGGTCTGACGGTGCTCATGATCGAGCAAAACGCCCGGCAAGGGCTGGAATTTAGCCATCGGGGATATGTGCTGGAATTGGGTCAAAACACCTATGAAGGCCCGTCGCAAGAACTGCTCGCCAACCCTGAAGTGCGTCGCGCATTTCTGGGCGGGCGATAGAAAACAATCGACAACCAACACCTGACCGCTTTGAAACACGGTTCACCCCTTCCCATCTTTCGACCTTGAGCGATGAATTCAACCCCTCCTCTCATTCGTCGCGTGTTGGAAAGCTGTCTTTATGCCGAGAATCTCGAGGAGACAGCGGCCTTTTACGAAAAGACATTGGGCCTGGAGCGCATCGCCGAAGAGGCGGGCCGCCATGTGTTCTTTCGTTGCGGGCCGGGCGTGTTTTTGCTATTCAATCCCAAGCGGACGGCCAAGCCCTTGGGCGATGTTCCCACCCATGGCGCGCACGGTCCCGGCCATCTCGCCTTCGCGATCGCCGAGGCCGACCTTTCGGTTTGGCGCGAGCGGCTGCTGCGCGCGGGCGTTGAGATCGAGGTCGAGCTACACTGGCCCAATGGCGGACGATCCATCTACTTTCGCGATCCGGCCGGAAACAGCATCGAGCTGGCCACGCCCCGACTATGGGGCTATGAGTAAAGTGGAGGTTTTCAGCATCCATCATGCCAACCATCACTTCATCCACCGCATCGGCCGAGAAACTCTCATTGAGCGAGCTCATCGCTTTGGGCGTTGGCGGCATGGTGGGGGGCGGCATCTTTTCGGTGTTGGGGCTTTCGGCTCAGGTTTCAGGGCATGCCGCGCCTTTGGCCTTTGCGTTCGGCGGTGTAATCGCTCTGTTGACGGGCTATTCCTATGTGAAGCTTGGCTTGCACTTTCGTTCGGACGGAGGCAGTTTCACCTATCTAGAGCATGCGTTCGCGCAACGAAATATCGCCGGCATGGGCGGCTGGCTTTTGCTGGTGGGTTATATCGGCGCCATGGGTCTATACGCCTACACATTCGGCGTCTATGGCGCGGCCATGTTGGGAGGAAGATTGAACGCTCCCCTGACGTCCCATCTTCTCTCAAGCCTGGTGTTGCTCGTCTTTCTGGGCGTCAATTTATATGGGGTCAAAGCTTCGGGAGGAACGGAATTGATCCTTGTGGCCGTAAAGGTGGCTATTTTAGCCCTTTTCGCCGCGGCCGGATTGATGACCATCCAGTCGAATCGATTGACGCCCTTGCTCGACAAAGGCGCAGGCGGATTGATTATGGGGGCGGCCCTTATTTTTGTCGCTTACGAGGGTTTCGAGCTCATCCCCAATGCTGTAAACGAGATGAAAGACCCCGAACGGAATTTGGGCAAGGCCATCTTTGTCTCTATTGGCGTCACCATCATCATCTATATCGGCGTGGCTTTGGTGGCTGTAGGCAATCTCACGCCTGAAGAGATCAACCAATACAAGGAATATGCGTTGGCTGTGGCCGCGAAGCCGGCGCTGGGCGAGTTCGGCTTTCTGCTCATTGGATTGGGCGCGCTTCTTTCCACATCCTCGGCCATCAACGCCACCATGTTTGGCACGGCCCGGTTGGGCATGGCTATGGCTCAGGACGAAGAATTGCCCAAGGTCTTCAGTTACACCGAGCGCACCAAGCCGATACCCTGGGTCAGTTTGGCGGTCATTGCGCTGGTCACGCTGGTGTTTGTAAATATAGCCAACCTGACCATTATATCCTCTTTCGCCAGCTCCACTTTTCTTCTCCTCTTCATCGCCATCAATTTTTCGGCCATTCGTCTCAGCAAGACCATCCGCGCGCGCACGCTGGCTCCGGGCCTGGGTTTGACTCTGGCCGCGGCCTCTTGGGTGGTGCTCATGGGTTATTTATGGCGGCACAGCCCACAAAGCTTGTATCAAATCGGGCTTTTCTACGCGGTCGTCGTCGTTGCCGAATTGGTTTTCAGCAAGCGAGCTTTGTTGGCAAGAGGCCCGATCTCCTCATAAGCCGCATTGCAAAGTCGTCGTTCACATGGGACGCTACATCTCGCGTCATCATCTCAAGCGCATCGAACGCCCCGATATGCGCGAAACCGTGAAGGAGTTGGCTCAGTTGGACGGCGCGTTCATTGTTTCCAATGAGGGGGTGGTGCTGTCGGCCTGTCGTTACATCAATGCGTCCACCCACGGCATCCACCTCCCTCTGGGTTTGGGAAGCGGTCATATAGCGGCCGCATCCATCACGCGTGAAACCAACGCCATCGCCGTGGTGGTGTTGGAAAGTTTGGGTGGTTCGTATTTTCGACGATGGCGAATTGGTGGCCGAGATTATGCCCGAACCATGGCTTCTGAAGCGGATACGGTTTGAATCTTTCCGCGCCTTATTTCATTCGTCGAGCAGGTGAATGGACGGTGGCGGGCAAGAAGCAGGGGCGTTCGACCGACTAAAAGGGGATTTCGTCCTCCTCGACAGCGGGTTTTTCAGGGGTTGCGGCTGGCCCAAATTCATCTTCGCGCGCCGGACCGCCCAAGAATCGCACATTGCGCGCGGTGAGCTCCAGTGACGCGCGCGGCTGCCCATCCTGGGCCATCCATGCGCTGGCGTCGATGTCGCCCTCGACGAGCACCAATCGCCCTTTGCTGAGATATTGATTGCACAATTCGGCCAATTTACCCCACGCGGTCACCCGAAACCAGGTCGTTTTTTCGCGTGGTTCACCATCTGGCCCCGTCCACTTGCGGGTTGTAGCCACCGAGAAACTGGTGACGGCCTGTCCGCTGGCCGTATAACGCATCTCGGGATCGCGGCCCAAATGACCAATGACAAAGGTTTTCTGATACATAAACGCACCTTCCTTATTTGGAGGCTCGTCGTTGGGTCTTCGCCAGCCCCGGGCGAGTGGGAAGACGCGGGACGAGGAGGGGAACAATAGTGGGGGGAGTATAACGGATGTGTTGCAGAGGTGTCAAGAACAAATGTTCCTGAGGAAGGGGAGGCGTCGCCTCATCTTTGTGAGCCTGTCATCTCGCTTTCTCGCCTTTCGTCTGCGCTTGGGTTTCCTGGTATAATCAAAAACTGTGTTGCAAAAATCGGTTGGTCCTTGGGGCGCTCGGCGCGACCTCCCCCATTCCCATCTCGACTCTTGCTTCTCGTTCTTTGCTCTCTTTATCATCCATGCACACCCATCTCGATGTTCGCGTTGACGATATTGTGCGAATGCGCAAACGGCATCCGTGCGGCGGCTGGGAATGGCGCGTCGTTCGCATTGGCGCGGATATCGGCCTGCTGTGCCTGACGTGCAAGCGTCGGTTGATGATGCCGCGCGATAAATTTCGTCGAGCGGTCAAGACAATCACCCGACCATCTGAAACGACCCCGGTCAAGGATTGACCTCGCCCTGGACTTTTCTTTTTTGCCACTTTAGCTGCATTCCCTCATGGCTACTGCCGATTCTGGCGGATTCCGTTCTGTCCTACGCCTGCCCGCCTTTCGCCAACTATGGCTTTCTGAACTGTTCGCTCTTTCCGCGCAGAACGGCATTCATTTTGTCCAGCTCGTTCTCATCGAGCGCCTGACCGGCCGCAGCGTGCACATAGGGTTGATGATCATGGCTTTTAGTCTGCCGCCTGTATTGTTTTCCCCTTTGGCAGGGATGGTGGTGGACAGGGTGCCCAAAAAATGGATCATACTCATCGCCAATGTGCTACGAGGCGGGTTGGCCTTGAGTTATGTTTTTTTCTTGCGCGCCTTAAGCGGCGACGCTCTATTGATCATGGTTTTTTTGATCACGTTTTTGGGTTCGTCGTTGGGCGCGTTTTTCAATCCGGCGGTGTTGGCCAAAATCCCATTGGTGGTGGGCGACCAACGCTTGATGGTGGCCAACTCGTTGTTCAATGTGACCATCGCCGGCGCTCAGTTTTTGGGGCTGATATTGTTGGCGCCGGCCGCAGTGAAACTGGTGGGGCTTTCGGGCGCGTTTAGCCTGATGAGCGCGCTCTATCTGGGCGCTTTTGTGGTGGCGCTGCGGCTGCCGCGCGATGCGGGGCGTCGCGTCAAGGGCGTGACCGCAGCCAGCGGTTTCGAGCAAATGCGGCAGGAATTCCGCGAAGGGTGGCATTATGTGGCCACCCATCGGCTGGTGCGGTTGGCCATTCTGCAACTGACGTTGGTGGCCACCCTGATCATGATCCTGGCCATGATCGCGCCTGGATTCAGCGCCCGCGTGTTGGGGCTTGCGCCCGAAGATGCGGTGATTGTGTTCGCGCCGGCCGGCGTGGGCATGTTGTTGGCCATCATTTTTTTGGGACGGTATGGGTCTCGAATCCCGCAAACCTGGCTTCAATTCGTCATGTTGATGTTGACCGGCGCAGGATTTGGCGTGCTTGCCTTTGTGAGTCGCGACTACAGTTCGTTGCGCATTCCCATCTTCGACGTTTACCCCCAGCGCCTGCTTCCTCTCACGGGCATGGTGGCCCTAACCGCCTTGTTCATTGGTTTTGGTTTGTATTCGGTCAACACTATTGCTCAGACCACCGTGCAGCGATTCACGCCCGCAGGATTGCGCGGGCGCGTCTTTACTGTGCAATTCATGCTCGCCAACCTGGTGGGCCTTATCCCTTTGTTGGGCGCGGCCACGTTGGCCGACCTGCTCGGCATTCCCATCCTCATACGTTGGATCGCGATCGCGGCCATTGGCGTGGCTGTGCTCACCCTTGTTTATGCATTGCGAACCGCGCCCGAAGTCGGTAGGCCAAAAGAGGGATGAGCCGCTAAAAAATGGCTTGCGCCGCCCAACGTAGACCAACTCAGACGAACATCGACCAACGGGAGGTATGATGAACACCGACGCGATTCAATCCCATCGCCTTGTCCACACTTTTCTCGAACTCGTGCAGATCGATAGCCCTTCCGGCCACGAGGAGGTCATCGGTGAACACTTGAAAGCTCGCTTGCGCGATCTGGGGTGCTCGGTCGAACAAGACGAAGCTGGCAACCTTATTGCTCGTTTGCCCGGTGATGGCGATGACCCCATTCTTCTCAGCGCCCATATGGACACGGTGGGCAAGGATACGGGCATCAAGCCCGTCATTCGCGAGGGCGTGATTTATTCGGAAGGCGACACCATTCTCGGCGGAGATGACAAATCGGGCGTGGCCATTATTCTAGAGACCCTGGCCTGTTTGCAAGAGCATCCCGAGTGGTCGCATCCGCCTTTGGAGATTGTCATTTCGGTGAGCGAAGAACTGGGCCTGGTGGGTGCAAAAAAGCTGGACAAAAGCCGCCTGCAGGCCAAATGGGGCGTGGTGCTCGATGCAGGCGGGCCCATCGGCGTCTTGGTCTACGCGGCGCCGTCACAGGATTCTATGAAAATTGCTATTTTAGGTAAGAAGGCGCACGCCGGCTCCGAACCGGAAAAAGGCGTAAACGCGATTCGCGTCGCGGCCGAGGCCATCGCGGCCATGCCTTTGGGCCGCATCGATGAAGAAACTACGGCCAATATTGGCGTTATTCAGGGCGGCGAAGCGCGCAACATCGTTCCCGATCGCGTGGACATGATCGCCGAGGCGCGCAGCCGCGACGAGGCCAAGTTGCAAAACCAGGTGGACGCCATGTTTCGCGCCTGTCACGACGCCGCGGCCCGGCATGGCGCTCGCGTGGAATTTGACGTAGAATCCTCCTATCGCGCTTATCGCATAGCGCCTGACCAACCGCCTTATATTGCGGCCGCGCGTGCATTTCAATCCCTGGGCATCGAGGTGCAGCCCAAAATGAGCGGCGGCGGCACCGATGGCAATATTTTCAACGAGGCCGGCATCCCTTGCGTGGTTCTTTCCACCGGCATGGCCGATGTGCATACGCCGGATGAGCATATCGCCATTCAAGACATGGTGGATGCGGCCCGCGTCCTTCTCGCCCTGGTAACCGATGCAGCTTCGTAATGGCTCATCCATAAGGGGGTGATAGGAGGACGGGGCGATGGGCGCGCCGATTTTATCGTCTCATCGTCCATCGTTTTGGTGGCCTTCTCTTTTCTTCCAGGAGTGAATCATGGGCGATTGGATTCAAACTCTCAACGACGCGAGCATCCCCTTTCTTCTCTGGCTTCAGAGCTTTCGCAACCCGGCTCTGGATGGCTATATGATGTTGATGAGTTGGTTGGGGTCGGAATTTGGCTATCTTTTCTTCTTTCCCTTTCTCTATTGGGCCGTGAACAAGCGTTGGGGCGCGCTCGCGGGCCTGGCGCTGTTATTCTCGGTGCTCATAGGCGATTTCATCAAATGGACATTTCGTCTGCCGCGACCGGCTTCGCCGCCGGTGCAGCGCCTGTGGGAGGAGACCAGCCCCGGTTTCGTTAGCACGCATGCGTCCTCATCCATGGCCGTATTTGGGACGCTGGCCCGCCTCGCGCGCCAGACCTGGTTCACCATCGCGGCCATTGTTCTTATTCTTTCCATTGGCTTTTCGCGCATGTATCTGGGCGTGCATTTTCCCGCCGATGTGGTGGGCGGATGGCTGGTAGGGTTGTTCACCGTGTGGGTGATTATGCGCCTTCTCCCCCGTCTGGAGCCGACCGTTCTCTCCTGGTCGCCCGCGCGACAGATTGTCGCGGTTTTTGTCGCGGCCGCGTTGGTTTTGCTCATTTTCCCCGGCGATTGGGAGGGAAATCGTCCTGCGTCCTCGGCCGTGAGCAATGTGGGCGTGCTCATGGGGCTGTTTCTGGGCCTGATATGGGATCATCGGCGTCTTCATTTTCAGGTAAGCGGCTCCTGGCCGAGACGCATTGCGCGTTATGTGGTGGGCATGGTCCTGGTGGCGCTGGTCTACTTTGGTCTCTCATTCGCCTTCGCTTCTTTGGGCGGCGCGTATTGGCTCGAACAGGGGCTGCGCCTGATTCGCTATATGCTGGTGGGTCTGGTTATTAGCGGCGTCGCGCCCTGGCTCTTCTTTCGGATTCGACTGGCGTAACAAGACGATGGTCGATTGAGCCATCCTGGTCCATTTTGGGGGTCGTTCTCCGAAAATTACTATACGAAGAATGCTTTTCTCCCCCAGATGCGCGCTCGAGGATGGGTTTAATCTCTGGCGACCGCTCACCAACCGCGGCTTGCGGCTTGAGCCTCCGCGGTTAGATCGGCCAATCCGCGCAAAATCGCGTCCAAACGGAGGGGATCATGGGCCAGCAGCCGCGTGAGCTCGCGACCAGCCTCGACAAGATAGGGTTGCTCCTGGCCGGGCGGCCGGCACTGCGCCACCCAACCCAGGCTTGCCACCAGCAAGTCTTCGGCCGGACATTGGGCATGGTTGAGCGCGATGCGCATGAATTGAAACCCACCCCTGCCCAGAACCTCATCCACCTCGCCTCGATTGCAGGCAAAGACCCGACGCAACGCAGCCGGCGGACGCGGAGGAACGCCCTGTCGCACTAGCTCCCCGCGCCGATAGGCCACGGCCAGCGCGCTCACCTCCACCGGAACCTGACGGCGTTGACGCATGTCCTCGATGCGTTCGGGCGTCAGGCTGTCGGACGCGGCCACGATTTGCCGCACAAAGGGGTCATCCTGGATGATTATTTCATACACCAGGCCATATACATCGCCGTCTGCCCCGGCCGCGCGCACCGGCTGGCCGAACTGGGGGATGTTTTCTTCGTTTTGGGTGCAACCAAAGGTGAATACTCCGGTCGCGCTGCGCAATACGCGGCCAAGGAGTTGGGCGTCGGTCATACAGCGCCTCCAAAGAAAAGAGTCGTATCCAATGTGCAACTTTTCCAGAAGTTTTTTGCCGAAATCTAGGAAACTGGCCCTCGTCTTATCCGCTCATCAACCATTTGAGCCAGGCTTTACGCGAGGGTTCAGGCGTTAGGTCTTGCCGTATGAGCGCCGCGGCCAAAGTTTGTTCGAAATCGCGACGCTCGGCGTAAGTGACCACGGCCAGCTCATGGGCGCGGGCCAACACATAGGGGTGCTCGGTTCCTCGGCAATCTTCATAGATGGCCTGTTGCACTCGATCCAGTAACGAAGGCTGGCCCGTGACCCAGGCCGGCGCGTCCACGCGCACGATGCGAGCATGCTCTTCGCCCTTCTTTTGCGCGACGTTGAGATAGAAAAAGTGGATCTCCTGACCCGCGGCGCGAAAAAACTCACGATTGATACGCGTGGTCGCGGCGAAGATGGCCGAACGTTGGTTGGGCTTCAGGTCTTGAAAGAGTAGACGGTCGGTCATGCCCTGATAGCAGGTCTGACGCACGCGTTCTTTGCTGATTTCGGTTGGGTCCAGCTGAATCACATGGAGCAAGCGCAGCACATTGGCCGAACGCGGACGATCGACATACCCAATCGGGATCGCGGCGCTTTGCTGGATGGCTTGCAGTTGAGCGATATAGGTTTGAATGTGGGCTTTGGCCGCGGGGTCCTTCATATCGGTCTCGCCCATCCAGATGAGCAAAGGCCCGTCGGTCATGGCCACGATCAGCCGGTCCAGGTCTCCGCCCCAATAACCGCGTTCTTCGCGAGCCAGTTCGGCCAGCATCTTTAGTTCGGCCTGTTCGCGACGCGCGTTGACATCACCCGCGGTCACCAGATCGCCCCCATCGTTGTAGATGTCTTCTTCCAGGAAGTAGAGGGTGGGTTGGGTGTCGGTTTGCGGCGCTTCGCCCGTGCCCTGGCGCAAGATGATGGAGCCGATGTTGATGAGATAGTAAAGCGCCAGACCGTGACGATCCGGGTAGATTTGCGAACCGTCCACGGCGATGAGCGTCGCCGGCGTTGCATCACCATCGGGCTGATGGCGTTCATCCAGGCGGGCGCTCACCGGTTGTGCGCCGCGCCAGGTGGGGTCTACGCTTAGCGCCTGCTCGATCTTCGCCTGCATGACTTCATCCACCTGCGCCAGCGCGGCCAGTTTCTCTCTCGCCTCGGTTATTCTGGACGCGAAATCTCGTTGCCGCGCGGCCATCTCGCGGCTCATGGCCTCGACATGGGCCAGCAGTTTACGTAATTCGAGCATGGTTCAATGCAAAAGACGCCGGACGCCGCGCAAGCGCGGCAATGAGTTGGCGGCAAAGCAAGTTGGGGGCGTGTGTTACGAGGTGGACGGACATGGTTTAGAACATATTTTCGCACCTGATCTTACCATAAAAGCCCTCTTTGGCAAAAGATGGACGCGCAGCTCGATTTTCCTGATCTCAGATCGCATCTTTTCGCGGGTTCATGGGTTATAATCAGTTGGTTGCATGTTTCATGCACGCTTGCAATCCACCTCCTTTTGCACCTGGCATCCCTGGCCCAGGTTTTGGCGTTGTGCATTCGTGAATGCTTTTTCGCGGTCGAGCGCCCATCGCGCCTTCGCCTTCTCGTTCGGTTTTTCGACATAAGGCCCCGGACGTCATTGATGAGGCGGCGCGGTGGGCTTCAAAAATCACTTCCACTTGGAAAAGGAGTTTTCTATGCCCTGGTACGCTTATCCTCTTGCCATGTTGCTCGGTTATCTCATTGGCAGCATCCCCATCGGATATCTCATTGGTCGCACCAAAGGCGTTAATGTGCTCGAACATGGCAGCGGCCGCACGGGCGGCACCAATGTGTTCCGCGCCTTGGGTATTCGATACGGCGTCCTCACCGGCTTGGGCGATCTGCTCAAGGGCGCGTTGGCCGTGTGGTTGGCGCGAGCGATATTTGGGCACGAAGCGGCCGCGGCCTTGGCCGGCGCGTTCGCCGTCTTTGGGCACAATTGGTCTGTTTTTCTCGCTTTTCGCGGTGGCGCGGGCGGAAGCACGGCCGCGGGCGCATTGCTTACGCTCAATCCTGTGGTTGGTTTCATCCTTCTTCCCATTTTCATCGCCATACTTCTTGTTGTGCGGTATGCATCGGTGGCCACATTCAGCGTGGCGGTGGGCGCCACAGTTTTGCTAACGCTCTTTTACTTTCTCGATCCGGCGAAGACGCCCCTATGGCATATTGTGTTTGGCGTGGCCGTGCTCATTATGATCGGCTATTCTTTGCGGCCCAACTTCGTGCGCCTATGGCATGGCAACGAACGCCGCATTCAGTTCAATCGTTCATAAGCTGAAGGGCGATGGGACGAGCGTCCCATCCACCCCTTTTTGGCATTTCTCTTTGTTCGATGCATATTCTCGTCATTGGCGGTGGGGCGATCGGGTGTTTTGTGTCGGCGCGGTTGGCCGCGATCGGGCAGCAGGTGGCGCTGCTTGCTCGTCCCCGCACCGCGGCCGCGATCCGGGAGCGGGGCGTGCGCGTGGATGAACCCGGCCGCCGACTTGTGGCCGAATCGGTTCGGGTTTACGAATCGGTCGATGACGCGTTCACCCCAGATACGGACTATGATCTCGCGGTCGTTGCCGTCAAATCCTACGACACCGAAGGTGTGGCTCAAATGCTGGCCACGCGCCTGGCCGCGGGCACGCCGACGCTGACCTTGCAAAACGGTGTGGGCAATGAAGAAACGTTGGCCGCGCTCGCATCGGCCTCCCCTATTCTGGCCGGGGTCCTGACCACGCCGGTCGAGACCGTGGAGCCGGCCTGGGTGCGCGTGGCTCGGCCGGCCTATTATTTCGCGGTGGCGCCGGGGCCGCGCGCTCGCGATGTGGCCTGGGTCTCGCGGATGTTTGCGATGGCTGGGTTTTCCGCCCACGCGTTCGCCGACTATCGGGCCTTGAAATGGTCGAAGCTGCTCATGAACATGCTGGCCAACGCGCAGGCCGCGATCCTGGATTACACGCCCGCGCAGATCTTTGCTCGTCGCGATACGGGCGAACTGGAGATTCGAGCCTGGCGCGAAGCCCTTGATGTAATGGAGGCCATGCGCATTCGACCCCTCTCTTTGGCCGGATACCCGCTTCCTCTGGCCGCGCGCTTGGCCCGCCACGCGCCCCTCGGTTTGTCGCGGCGCGTCTTCGCCCGTTTCATCGCCGGCGGCCGCGGCGACAAGCCCCCCTCCCTTTATTACGATGTCCGCCCCCGGTCGCGCGGCCGCTCGGAAGTGCTTTGGCTCAATGGCGCGGTGGCGGACGCGGGCGCGAGGCTGGGCGTCGCCACGCCGGTCAATCGCGTCCTCACCACCGTGTTGCTCGATCTGGTCGAAGGCCGCGACGACCCCGCGGCTTGGCGTCATCGACCGGAGCGGTTGTTCGAACGAGCCGCACCTGTTGATGGGTGATTACTGTCTGGCGCCAACCATTTCATCACAGAGCCGACGTCGTTTCCCCACATAGACAACGTTTTCCACCTTTGCTACAATATTTATGTCGTCAGCCAACGTTTTACTGGGTCGCTCTTCGCCATGAAATACGACATCGCGCTCAAGGAACTCTTTCGGCATTGCAGCGAGGCCATCCTGCGCCATTTGCTGGACATTCCCGTAGCCGAAAGCATCTTGTTGGAAGAACGACCGCAAGAGACCACCAGTCTGCGCCGCAGCGACTTCGTGTTTCTTGTCACCCGCGAAGATGGCAAGCAGATTTTGGTCATCCTCGAATTCCAGACGCATTGGCATCCCGATGTGCCGGCGCGGTTACTGGAATATCGGATGCGTCACAAGCTGAGGGAGAAGATCGACGAGGTCTACACTTTCGTGATCTTGCTGCGGCCATCGGCCATTGCCACGGATGTGTATGAAGATGTCGAAGTGCGTTATCGTTTTCGGCTGATTCGCATCTACGAAATGGATGCGGCCGAGATTATTGGCGAGCGGTTGTTATGTTTGCTGCCTATGACGCCGTTGATGCGACATGGCGTGGACATGGCGAAGGAGGCAGAGCGGCTGATAGTGGAAAGTGAACTGTCGCGCGAAGTGAAAGGCGACATTTTGACCACCATGACATTGCTGGCCGGTCTGGTGTCGGGCCGGTTGGCGCAAGAGATGCTGAATCGCAGGAGGGATATCATGATGGAATCCATTGGCTACGAGCTCATCAAAAAAGAAGGATGGGAAGAGGGGTTCGAGAAAGGTCGCGCAGAAGGCCGCGAGGAGGGGATGGAGGAGGGGCTGGAAAAAGGCTTGCGCCAGGGCCTGTTGGATGCGATTGCTTTGGGCCTGAATCTGCGCTTCAATGCTGAAGGCCTGAAACTGATGCGCGAGATACGCGAGATCGAGGACATCCAGGTGCTGCGCATCTTGCGCGACGCATTGCTTTCGGTGAAGACGCTGGACGAGTTTCGCGATTTGTATCAAGGCTGAACTGTGCGCGCGGCCGGGTTCCCTGACCCAAGTCTGCGTCGGATGAGCGGACTTGCTTGACCCTCATCCTCAATCTTAACCTCAACCTCAGGAGCGGTCGCTACCGACAAGGCGCACCGTGGCTGGGTTCAGAGGTGAGTCGCACTTGCCAAGTGCGACTCACCTCTCTTTCATTGCCAATCGCCACCCCTCCGCGCGTTCCTAATTCGTTTCCGCCCTCATTTTGTCTACTCTTCAAGCCAGGGTCTATCCGCTCCGGTCTCCTCTTCTTCCAACGGCTCTTCGGGGATCACGATCCAGGCGATGAGATAGGCCAGCACGCCGCCGCCGCCCCAAATGGCCAGCAACAGCAACACCAGGCGAATAAGGGTGGGGTCAATGCCGAGATATTCACCAACGCCGCCGCACACGCCGGCGATCATGCGATCTTTGCGGGAGCGATACAAGCGTTTCATGGTCATGCCTCCTTGTTTGCATTGCGTTTAACTTGTGTTCGGGGTTTTGAAAAAATGGCTTGATTCCTTGTTCAACCAATCGATCGTTGCAACCTCTATACGCCGCGGTCGCGGGCCGGGTTTCGGGGAGCCGGAGGTTGCCTCCTCCCCCATCCTCACTCCCCCACCCACCACCACAACAACGCGCTCGCGATCAGCGCCAAAGCGCCGCCGAAGAGGAATGGCGCGGCCGGGCCAAAGCCCATCCATGCGCCCACGCCTTGCCACAGCGCGCCAGCAATCACGCTGGCCGGGAGCAGCGTGAGACCGATGACCGCATTATAGACGCCATAAGCCGCGCCGCGGCGCTCGGTTTGGGGGACGAAATCGGCCACCAGGGCCTTGCCCACGCCCTCGGTCAGCGCGTAATAGACCCCATACGCCATGTAGAGCAGCCAGAATTGCCATGTCTGTTGCGCGAACGCGAAGCCTACATAGACCAGCGCATAGAGCAGCCAGCCGCCAACGATCACTTTGCGACGCTCCACGCGGTCGGACAGCGCTCCGGCCGGTCCGGCCAACAGCGAATAGACCAGATTGAACGCGGCCAGCATGGCCAGGATCATGAGCACCGACGCGGCGGTCGTCTGCGCGCGCAGGATCAGAAACGCGTCCGTGCTGTTGCCCAGGGTGAAGAGCGCCATCACCACCAAAAAACGCTGAAAGGGCCGCTCGAACCCGCGCAGCGTGAAACGAGGCGCTTGCGCGGGGCGGGGTTTGCCCATCTCTTTCACCCCCACCACGACCACCAGCGCGGCCAGAAAAGCCGGGATCATGGCCCAGGCCACCACCACGCGAAAGGTCTCGAGCTGAAGATGAATCTCGCCCAACTGCACGCGCCACACGATGAACATGGCCATGAGCAAACCCACGAACGCGCCGCCCGTGTCGGCTGCTCGGTGCAAGCCAAAGCTCGCGCCCCGTTGTTCGGTGGAGACCGCGTCCGCGATGAGCGCGTCGCGGGGCGCGGTGCGTATGCCCTTGCCCACGCGGTCGATGAAACGATAGACCAGCACGGCCGGCCAACTGCGCGCGATCAGCAACAGGGGCATGGCCAGCGCGGCCACGCCATAACCGGCCGCGGTCAGTCCTTTGCGTCGGCCCAGCCGATCCGAAAGCCAGCCCGAATAGACCTTCACCAGGCTGGATGTGGTCTCGGCCACGCCCTCGATAAGCCCCACAATGCTGAGGCGCACCCCCAGCACATTGGCCAAAAACAGCGGCAGCAAATGAATGAGCATCTCGCTGGCGATGTCGCGCAGAAAACTGGTGAGCGACAACGCCCACACGTTGCGCGGCAACGATTTTAGAGAATTGAGATAAAGGGCGAAATGGCTCATGCCGCCTCGCGGATCGCGCCAACCGCGCGGTCGCCGTACATGGCGTGAAACAGCTTCTCCACATCCCTGGCGCTGACGAACGCGGTCACCGAATCGCCCGGCTGAAACACCGTGTCGCCATGCGGGATGATCACCCGGCCATCGCGACGGATGGAAACGCACACGCAATCCTTGGGCAGGTCTTTCGCAACTTCGGCCAGGGTCTTGCCCACCGCGGCGTCGCCCTCGCGCAGGGGCAATTCGATGAACTCGGTGCCATCCGGCGATTTGCGTTGCACGCGTTGGGCGCGATATTGCAACTCGGCGCGCCGCGTGCGCGCCAGCCGATACGCCTCCACGATGTCCGAACGCCGGATCACGCCCAGCAGTCGTCGCGGATCCTCTCGCGCGACCACGGGCATGCGTCCCAGGCCGCGGTTGGCCATACGAGCAAGCGCGTCGCCCATGGGTTCGTCGGGATAAGCGAAGCGCAGCCGTTCATAGGGCGTGGCGATCTCGGCCACGGTTGTGCTACGAGGCCGGTCTTCACGAATGGCTCGATCCAGATCGGTGACGGTGACGATGCCCCAGAGATTGCCTTCGCGATCCAGCACCATGAGGCCGTGATGCCGCGTGCGCGCAAAGACGTCGGCCAGCTCGGGAAGGGTCATGTTGGTGGGAACGGTGGCCACGTCGGTGGTCATCACTTCTCCCACGGTGACGCTTTGCATGATGTCCACATCTCGGCCCTCGCGAATGCGGATGCCGCGGCGGGTGAGCTTGAGCGTGTAGATGGATTCGCCGTTCATCATGCGCTGCGAAAGGAGCGTGGCGATGACAACGGTTAACATAAGGGGCAGGATGATGCGGTAATCGCCCGTCAGCTCGAAGAGCATGAGCACCGCGGTGATGGGCGCGTGGGCCGCGGCCGAAAACACCGCGGCCATGCCCACCAACGCGAACGCGCCCGTGGGCCCGATGGCATTGGGGAAGAAGTGAGCCATGCTTTGCTGAAAGGCCACGCCCAACATCGCGCCCATGAACAGTCCCGGCGCAAACACGCCGCCCGATCCGCCCGATCCCAGCGTCAAACTGGTGGCAACGAGTTTGAGAAGCAATAAGAAGATGGCTGCGGTCAATAACGTTCGTCCGGCCAAGGCCGCTTCGATGATGGCGTAACCCACGCCGAATATCTCAGGAGTATGATCATCCCAGTTGAGATGCGTTACCAGAGGATAAACCAATGCCAAAACGCCCAGCAACATGCCGCCAATTGCGGGTTTGAGCCATTCGGGCGCGCGTTTCCAATTGTCGAACAGGTCTTCGGTCGCGTAAAGCGACCGCGTAAACGCCACGCCCACCACGGCCGCCAATACGCCTAACATGGAGTAAAACACAAAATCCCACAAGCTGGCCACGCCATATTCGGTGGGCACCGCGAACGCTGGGTGATCGCCAAAGGCGATGCGGCCCACCACGGCCGCGGCCACGGCCGACACCACCACCGACGCGAAGTAACGCGTGGTGAAACGACCGATGATCACTTCCAGGGCAAAGATGACGCCGGCGATGGGCGCATTGAAGGTGGCCGCGATGCCCGCTGCCGCGCCGCACGCCACCAGGTTTTTGACGCGATCATCCGAAAGATTAAGGACTTGGCCCAACGTCGAACCCAGCCCCGCGCCAATCTGCACGATGGGGCCTTCGCGACCGGCCGAACCGCCGCTGCCAATAGTGAACGACGATGCCAATATCTTGATGACGGCCACGATGGGTCGAATGCGGCCCCCGCGCAGGGCCATGGCCTCCATCACCTCGGGCACGCCATGTCCCTTGGCCTCGGCCGCCCACTTATAGATGAGCGCGCCCGCCACCAGGCCGCCAAAGGCCGGAACCAGCACCACATACCATTTCCCTCCGTCCAGCGCAGCGGGAATCCATTGATACCCCACCCAATTGATGCTACGAATCAGATAGGTGACCAACACCGCTCCCAAACCGGTGGCCAGACCAACAATTAGGGCCGTTCCCCAAAAGATGGCCTCCACCGGCGGTTGCCAGCGGTCGAGGAAATAACCCCATTTTGCCGAAAGCGCGGTCAAGTAAGATGATTGTTGCATGGATGATGACCTCTCGATATGGATATATCAGAAAAATGCATCTCATTGTAAACCCGCTCCCCGCGTGCAATCAAACACCGACGGCTTCTAATGGGTCTTGTCCGACTGTTTCTGGAAAAGCGCCCTCACTTCCGCCACCTTGCTCGGTTCGCACAACGCCAGAACGATGTCGCCCGCTTCCAGCCGGTCGTCGCCATGCAACAGGTGCATCTTGTTGTTGTGGCGTCGCGTGGTCAACAGGCATTCGGTGGGTAGGGGGATCTCGCGCACCAGTCGTCCGTCGGCCGCAGAGCCTGGCTCAACCATCAATTCGATGAACTCGGTGCCGCCGGCTCGCTCTGTGAGTCGAAGCTGGCTGGCGCGATCGCGTAGATCCTGCCGCCGCAACAGGCCCAATTGATAGGCGCGGGCGATGTCGGTGCGGCGGATGAGACCCAGCACGCGGCGCGGGTTCTCTCGCGAGACCACGGGCAATCGGCCCACATCACGCGTGGCCAAACGTTGAAGCGCCGCGCCAATGCTCTCATCGGGATACGCGACCAGGGGCGCTTCGGTCATGATCGCGCTCACGGGCAGGCTCTCCCATCCCTCCATTCCCGCCACGCGCTCCACATCTTGCAAAGTCGCCACCCCCACCAGCAACCCCTCATCATCGATCACCAGAACCCCGTGATGATGGCTATGGAAGAGAAATTCGCGCAGTTCGGCCACCGATAATGTGTGGGGAACCAGAGGCGGGCTTTCGTCCATGACTTCTCGCACGAAGACGCCGTCCATCACATCCACATCTCGTCCTCGTTGCAAACGAATGCCTCGCCGCGTGAGTTTCAGCGTGTAAATCGACTCCCCGCGTAGTAGCCAGTGCGCAACCGTCACCGAGATCACCACAGTGAGCATAAGCGGGAGAATGATGCGATAATCGCCGGTCAGCTCGAAGAGGATGAGGATGGCTGTCACGGGCGCGCGGGCCGCGGCCGCGAACACGGCCGCCATCCCCACCAGCGCGTACGCCCCGCCCGGCGCGATGAGATCATCCGGCAGGATAGCCCTGGCTCCCAGTGCGAAGGCCGCGCCCAACATGGCCCCCATGAATAACGAGGGCGCGAACACGCCGCCCGATCCGCCCGATCCCAGCGTCAGAGTCGTGGCCAGCAATTTCAACACCAACAGCAAAGCGGCCATGCCCAGGGTGAATCGATTGGCCAGCACGGCCTCGATCACATCGTAGCCCACGTTGTAAATGTGCGGTAGTCGCTCCCACGCGAGCGGCGTGACGAGCGGATAGAGCAACGCCAGGCCGCCAAGGAGCGCGCCGCCCACGGCCGGCTTCACCCATTCCGGCGGTTTGCGCCAGCCCTCGAAAATATCTTCCATGCCGTACAACATCTTGGTGAACAGCACGCCAACCAGCGCGGCCAGCACGCCCAATATGGGATAAAGGACGAATTCCCACAGGCTGCGAATGCCATATTCAAAGGGGATAGCGAACGCGGGCGCATCGCCAAAGGCCACCCGACCGATGACGCTGGCTGTGACCGCGGCCACCACCACCGAACTGATGTAGCGCACGCCAAACCGTCCGCCCAGGATCACCTCCAGCGCGAACATGACCCCGGCGATGGGCGCGTTGAAAGTGGCCGCGATGCCGCCGGCCGCGCCGCACGCCACCAAATTGCTCACCCGATCGTCCGAGAGCTTCAACACCTGGCCCACGGTCGAACCCAAAGCCGAACCGATCTGGACGATGGGGCCTTC
>JAADII010000028.1 GCA_013151415.1 Chloroflexota bacterium | reverse complement strand
TGCTGGCCCGCTTTCCCGACCCGGCCACGCGACCGCCCCTCTTCGGCGTTCCCATCGGCGTCAAGGACATCTTCCACGCCGAGGGCTTCTACACCCGCGCCGGCTCGAATCTCCCGCCTGAAGAGCTCACCGGTCCCGAAGCCGAAAGCGTGTCGCAACTGCGCGCGGCCGGTTGTCTGGTGCTGGGCAAGACCGTGACCACCGAATTCGCCTATTTCGAGCCGGGCCCCACCCGCAATCCGCATAACCCCGCGCATACGCCGGGCGGCTCCAGCAGCGGTTCGGCCGCGGCCGTCGCGGCCGGCATCGCGCCCCTGGCCTTGGGCACGCAAACCATCGGTTCGGTCATTCGGCCCGCGGCCTTTTGCGGCGTCGTCGGCTTCAAACCCACCTACAATCGCATCTCGCCCCGCGGTCTTATCTTCTTCTCGCCCGCGGCCGATCATGTGGGCCTGTTCACGCAAGATGTGGCGGGCATGAGGCTGGCCGCGGCCATCCTTTGCCGCGAATGGGAGCCTTTCCAGGCCGACGCGAGACCCACCCTGGCCATCCCCACCGGCCCCTACCTGGAACAGGCCTCGGCCGAAGGCTTGGCCGCGTTCCGCGAGCAGGTGAACCATTTGCAAGAGGCCGGTTATCGCGTGCTCGAAATCCCGCTTTTTGCCGACATCGAGGAAATCAACCGCCGCCATCGCCGCATGATCGCGGCCGAATTCGCGGCCCAACACGCGGATTGGTTCGCCAAATACGAAGACTTGTACCGCCCGCGCACGGCCGCGCTCATCCGAGAGGGCCAGGCCGTGGACCCGGAAGAGGTGGAAGATATTCGCGATGGGCAAGCCCTGTTGCGGGAGGAGATCGAACACATCATGGATGTGCACGACATCGACCTGTGGATCTGCCCGGCCGCGCCCGGCCCCGCGCCCGAGGACATCCAATCCACCGGCGATCCGGCCATGAACCTGCCCTGGACGTACATGGGCCTGCCCGCGGCCACGGTGCCGGCCGGTAAAGCGGCCAATGGTCTGCCATTGGGCCTGCAAATGGTCGCGCACTGGCTCCACGACGAACGCCTGCTGACCTGGGCCGAGGACATCGGCGCCCAGTTCTAATGCTCCACCAGGTGCTTGCTGAGATCGAAGCCGCTTCCGGCCCCATCGATCTAAACGCGTTGGGCCGGAAGCTGGGCGTGCAACCTTCGGCCCTGGAAGGGATGATTCGGTTTTGGGTGCGGAAAGGACGCCTGAAGGTGCACAGGGTCGAGGATGGCGCGGAGGGCCTGGTGTGCGCGGTGCAGCCGCTCTGCACGCGCGGCTGTCCCGGCCCCGAGCAATGCCCCCTTCTCGCCGCAACGTCCAACACTTATCCGGTGACCGTCGGCTCAGGATCCTCTGAAAAAAGTTCCACGCGGAGAGGCTGAGGGCGCAGAAGAAAAAACCAAACATGTTCGCCAGCGCATGATAGAAAGGGGGCGCGAAAAGCAACCGGGCATGTCATAGGGTGTTCACCACCGACGATGCGATTCGTGTCAGCCATTGCGATGTAACTTGCCAGTGCGCTTGGCGTAGCGCTCGGCCAAGCCAAAAATCTTCAAACCTGCGGGGATGGCCGCCAGACCCATGAGCAACGCAGGCCACATAAAAGGCCATAGATCGCGCGTGGCCGAGCCTTCGAGCAGGGCCGCGCGCACGCCTTGCAACACATAGGTGGCTGGGCTAAGCACAGCCAGCCTTTGCAACAACCCGGGCAACACATCGATGGGATAATACACGCCCGACACCAACAACATCAAGGCGATGATCACGTGCGTCATTTGCGTGCCGCGTTCGGGAAAGAGCAGCGGCAATGTGGACGCGGTGATGCTAATGCCGATGAAACTGAGGCTTCCGGCCAACAACATCAACGCGCCTCCAAATAAATTCGCACCGCTCAGATCAATATCGAACAGAGGCGCGGCCACCATGAGAATGATGACATTGAAAAGCATGCTGTACATCACCGCGAACAGCGTTTGTCCGGCCATGTGGGTGACGCGATGAATCGGCGCCATAAGCGTGTATTCGATGGTGCCTTCCCAGCGCTCAATGCTGATCAGTTCGGTGATCCAATAAAAGATGACGGAAAGGAAATGCCACACCAATGCGCCGATGATCAGATAAAGCGCCAGACGGCTGCCATCTACATTCGCATCCGCGCCGCTGAGCTGCTCCATGCCCAAGCCAATGTAGCTAATGGACAGCGCGTTGGCAATGGAGTACACGAGCCAGACCACCTCCCACGACCAGTAACGTTTGACCAGATTGGCGTTGCGTTCGACAAAAGCATAGGTGGCTCGCAGTTGGTGAGTGACCACAGACATAGGATTACGCTCCTTCCGTTGTGAGTTCGCGTCCGGTGAGTTCGAGAAACACATCTTCCAGGGTGGGTTGGCGACCATTTTGTGGGGGAACAAGCCCGCGCAACCTGGAGGGTGC
This sequence comes from Chloroflexota bacterium, assembly GCA_013151415.1. Taxonomy (GTDB): domain Bacteria; phylum Chloroflexota; class Anaerolineae; order J102; family J102; genus JAADII01. Next base: position 14,787 of record JAADII010000028.1, on the reverse strand, counting down.
GTCCAACGCAACCACCTTTCCTCGATCCATGATGGCGATGCGGTCGCAAAGCTCTTCGGCCTCGACCATATCATGGGTGGTGAGAAGGATGGTCGCGTTGTCCTCTTCCCGTAGCTCGCGCACCACGGCCTGCACCTCGCGTTTGGAGCGGGGATCCAGCCCGGTGGTGGGTTCATCCAGCAAGAGCAGCCGCGGCCGGGAAAGCAACGCGCGAGCAATAGCCACTTTTTGCTGCATCCCGCGCGACATCTCCTGCATGGGGCTGTAAATCGAACGTTTTTCCAGCCCCAACCGCGTCAATATCTGCACGATCCGCTCTCGGCTCTCACGACCGCCCAATCCATAGAGACGCGCGCCGTAGAGCAGATTCTCCATGGGCGAAAGTTTCTTGAAAAAGCTGGCCTCGACCGAGACGCGGTTGATCAGTCGCTGCACGGCCATCGGCTCCTCCACCACATCATGGCCAAACACCTGAATATAGCCGCCATCGGGCAGAAGCAGGGTGGAGATGAGGCGAATAAGGGTGGACTTGCCGCTGCCATTGGGGCCGAGCACGCCAAATATCTCGCCGGGTTGCACCTCGAAGCTGACGTGGTCCACGGCCACGACCTTGGATTTCTTGTTCGCCGGCGCTTGGTCGGCGCTTTCAGCGCCGCGGCTCGCTTTACGCCAGAAAGCCCACGAAAAGCGACCGGCGTCGGATTTTCCAAAAGCTTTGTACACATCATGAACGATGATGGCGGATGACATGACTTTTCTCCCTTCAATCCTGAATCTTTGAACCTTGACAATGAAAAAACGGCCACGCGGTATGCTCCGGTGGCCGTTGAATCGTGGGCAAAAGACGTTTCTCATGAACGTTTGCGGCCCACGCGCCAAAGAAAAGGCCACGGAGCGGAAGTGCGTCCGTGGCCTGAAAACGCTTTCGGCGAAACTCGTTTACATAACTAGACCCTCAGTGGACGCACTTCGCGTGCAATCAGGCGCGAAAATCGCACCGAGATCACGCACTCGCACAAAATAACGATTCATGTTGAACATGGACGTGCGCCCTCCTTCATGAGAAGCAATTGAAATCAACGGATTGATGCAAAAAGTATAGCACAAAAAAAGTTGACCGCCAAAACCGCATTGCGCCATGAGGGCCTCTCAAAATGGGGGCGCATTCATCAGTATCATTGCGAGTAACGCCCCAGCGCGATTGGCGCTGCTCAAAGAAGAATAGGATTTCACTTCTCGCGCCAGCACCCTTCGCCTGCTCATTCACCTTAGCCAGAACAACCCAATTGCGGTATGATCAGGTTCACGGTTGACCGTTGGCTGTTGACCCTTTCGAAAGCGAATGTGAGGCTCATGGCAACGATGGGATCGGCTTGATCAGACTCCATCGTCTCATCGTCTTTTCGTCCATGCCGCATAGCAAAGCCCTTCGCTCTCAGCGCGATTCTGACCGAGACCTCTTTCTGCAATGGAGCAGTTCACCAATGACGCGTGAATATATCGACGGCGCCAGTGCGATCGCCCGCGGCGCGCTGAAAGCCGGTTGCAACTTCTTCGCGGGTTACCCCATTTCTCCGGCCACGCCCATACTCTTGCACATGTTGCGCGAGCTTCCCAAGGTGGGTGGGGTGGGCATCCAGGCCGAGGACGAGATAAGCGCCATCAGCATGTGCATCGGCGCGGCCATGAGCGGCGCGAGCGCCATGACCGCCACCTCCGGGCCGGGCATCTCCCTTTATTCCGAGAATATCGGCCTGGCCATCATGGGCGAAGTCCCTCTGGTCATTGTGGACGTGATGCGCATGGGTCCGGCCACGGGCGGCGCGACCACGGCCGCGCAGGGCGACATCCAGTTCGTTCGCTGGGGAACCAGCGGCGGCTATCCCATCGTCGCGCTCGCGCCCTCATCGGTGGCCGAATGCTACACCCTCGCGCAACGGGCGTTTGACATTGCCGAACGCCTGCGCACGCCCGTGTTCCTTTTGCCCGACAAAGAGATGGTCATGTCTATGGCCACGGTGGATGTGGCCGAGTATGAAGACATCGAGGTGGGCAAGCGGCCATTGGTTCCGGCCCCGCGCGCGGGCAACGGCTCGGGGGTGAAGATCAACGCGGTCACCGGCCGGCCCGACCCGCGACTGCGTCCCGAAGAGACCTACCTGCCCTACGACTTCGACCCCATCGACGCGATCCCGGCCACCAGCCCCTTCGGCGGCCCTCACATCACCCGTTTCACCACCTCCAGTCACGACGAACACGGTTTCCTGACCAAAGACCCGGTCAAGGTGGGGCGACTCAACGACCATCTGCGCCTGAAGATCGAAAACCGTCGCCACGAACTGGAATTCGGTCGGCTCGAGCGCCACGAAGACGCCAAAACCCTGTTCATCAGCTACGGAACCACCGCGCGGGCCATGCGCGAGGCCGTGGAGCGGAGCCACGAATCGGGCGAACCGGCCAGCGGACTCACCCTGCACACCCTCTGGCCTGTGCCGGAGAATCTCATTCTGGCCGCGGCTGAGGGTCATGAACGCGTGGTCGTGGCCGAACTCAACCACGGCCAATATCGCCGCGAGATCGAGCGGCTGTTGTATAAACACGCGGCGCAAAATCGACAGGCCCCACCCGAAATCCTCGGCCTCAACCGCGTGGATGGCGAGCTAATCACGCCAGAACAGTTTTTGGAGATGACGCCATGACCATTTCCACCCCTTTACATATCCAACCCATCGAGACCTATAAAAACGAACGCGCCATTCCTTTTTGTCCGGGCTGCGGTCATACGTTGATCCTCAGGCATCTCGACGCGGCCTTGCTCAAATTGCAGATTGATCCAACCCAGGTGGTGTTGGTCAGCGACATCGGCTGTGTGGGGCTGAGCGACCAATATTTCGCGACCAACGCGTTTCATGGTCTGCATGGCCGCAGCGCGGCCTACGCCACCGGCATCAAGCTGGCCAACCCCGATCTGCACGTGATCGTGCTCATGGGCGATGGCGGCATGGGCATTGGCGGCACGCACGTGATCAACGCCGCGCGGCGCAACATCGGCGTCACCGTGCTCGTGTTCAACAACTTCAACTTCGGCATGACCGGCGGCGAGCATTCCGTGACCACGCCCGAGGGCTACATCACGGCCAGCACGCGCGCGGGCAACCCCGAGCAGCCGCTGGACATCTGCGCCACGGTCGCGGTGAACGGCGCCGGCTACGTCTATCGCGGCACATCCTTCGACAAAGACCTGCCCGACCGCATGGCCGAAGCCATCGCTTACGATGGCTTTGCGCTGCTGGACATCTGGGAGCTTTGCACGGCCTACTTTGCCCCCAACAACGACTTTGGCCGCAAGGAAATGATGGCCATGCTCGACGCATTGGGCATGGAGACCGGCCTGATCCAGCAGCGACCTCTGGCCGAATATGCGCGACGGATGCAGACTATGGCTGAACGAGCGAGGGATCAAGCGGTCATGCCCGTTCACGACATCGAGCCGCAGTTCGAGCACCGCCTGCGCGACAAGTTCCATCTGGTGATTGCGGGCTCGGCCGGCGCGAAGGTGCGCTCTGCGGCCAAGGCGGCCGGTTATGCGGCCGTGCTATCGGGCCTGTGGGCGACCCAGCGCGACGACTATCCCACCACCGTGAAATCGGGCCACAGCGTGAGTGAGCTCATCTTCAGCCCCGACGAGATCCGCTACACCGGCATCGCCAAACCCGACGCCCTGGTGCTGCTTTCGGCCGATGGCCTGAACAAGGTGCGCGGTCATCTGGCCCGCATGACCGAACAGGACGTTCTCATCACCACGCCCGAATTCGCCGACGTGGAGACGGCCGCGCATAAGATCATGCTCGATCCGCGTCAGGCCGACGTGCGCATCACCCGCACCAATCGTTCGCTCATGGTTTTGTCCGCGGCTCTGCGCGTGCTGAACATCTTCCCCATCGCCGCGCTGGAAGAGGCCGTGCGACGTTTCCAGAGCCGTTTCGCCCATGAAAACCTTCCTGTCATCGCGGCCAGTGCGAAATTGGTTGGGGATTGAAGCCGAAGCGCGAAAGATTTCAGCATTTCCCGCTCAGCTGGGTATACTTAATGGTGAGAAATCCAAAGCCCAATCCCGTACGCAAATTACGATCCCATCATGCTCGACGAAGCGCAAGAACTCGCATCCGAACTCATCCGCACCCGCCGACAGATTCATCGCTGGCCTGAACCAGGCTTCGAGGAGCACCGCACCGCGGCCTTGGTTGCGCGACGATTACATGAGCTGGGCATTCCTCATGAAACCGAGGTCGCGCGCACCGGCGTGATCGGCTGGCTTGGCAACGGCGACGGCCCCACCATCGCCTTGCGAGCGGACATGGACGCGCTGCCCATCCATGAAGCCACCAACGCGGAGTACGCGTCTCAACGCCCCGGGCTTATGCACGCCTGCGGGCACGACGCGCACACCACCATGTTGTTAGGCGCGGCCGAGTTGCTAAAACGTCATGAAAAGGAATTGAAGGGGCGGGTCAAGCTCATTTTTCAGCCCTGCGAAGAGATGATGGGGCCGGATGGCAAGAGCGGCGGTCGTCTGATGGTCGAAGAGGGCGTGGCTGATGATGTGGACGTCATTATCGGCTTGCACATGGACCCAAACATCGAGGTGGGCAAGATCGGCGTGCGTCCGGGACCGATGATGGCCGCTTCCGACAAATTCGAGATGGAGATTTTGGGCAAGGCCGCGCACGGCGCTTACGCCTATCAGGGCGTCGACGCCATTGTGCTGGCGGCTCAGGTGATCAACGCCGCGCAAACCCTTATCTCGCGACGCATTCCCGCGATCAAAGAGGGCGTGGTCACCTTTGGCGTCATTCATGGCGGCGTGCGAGAAAACATCATTTGCGATCGGGTCCATCTTGCAGGCACGGTGCGCTCTTTCGATGCGGCCATCCGCGACCAATTGGAGCGGGAACTGGAGGAAGTGGCGGCCATCGCCCGCGTATTGGGGGGGGATTATCGTTATCGTTACATCCGCGGCAATCCGGCCGTGATCAACGACGGTCAGCTCACCGGTTTTGTGGCTCGCATTGGCGGCCAAATGCTGGGGGGCGATCAGGTGCTCGAGGCGCCCAAGACCACAGGCGGCGAGGATTTCTCATGGTTTAGCTGCAAAACTCGCGGCGCGTTTGTGCGTTTGGGCGCGCGCGACCCTCAGTGGAAGGAGGTTCGTCCTCTTCACACGCCGATTTTCGATATCGACGAGCGCGCCCTGCCCATTGGAGCAGCCTTGCTCGCGCAAAGCGCGATTCGTTGGCTAAAGGAATACGACCCCGATCTTTGGCCGCGCGTCTCGCACTGTTGATATGAAGTGGAGTCAGACACAAATTGGGAAGAATGAAAAAAACTTATTTGCGTTCCTCCCTATTTGTGTGGTCTATCCGATATGCAACGTTTGATTCATGCACCCACACTATGATTTCTCCGGCAAGGTCGTCTGTGTGACGGGCGCGGGACGGGGCATTGGCCTGGCCATCGTCCAAGCCTTCGCGACCGCGGGCGCGAGCGTTTGCCTCAACGACATTGTGGCGGATCGGGTCGAGCAGGCCGCGGCGCAGTTGAGGAAGGAAGGTCGCGACGCGATGGCTTTTGTCGCAGACGTGGCCGATCCTGCGGGCGTGGCAAGCATGTTCGAGGCTATCGACCAACGCTGGGGCCGCGTCGATGTGCTGGTGAACAACGCGGGAATCGAACCGGTCAGCTCTATTCTCGACCATTCGTTGGAGGAGTGGCGGCGGACGCTGGATGTCAATCTCACGGGCACATTTCTGTGTACGAAAGAGGCCGGGCGGCGGATGCGCGCTCAGGGCGGTGGCGTGATTATCAATATCGCCTCCATCGCCGGAAAATCACAGCCGCTCTATCTTCGCTCGGCCTACGCGGCCAGCAAGGCCGGCCAGGTGGGTTTCACCAAAGAGGCCGCGCGCGAGTTCGCGGTCTACGGCATTCGCGTCAACGCGGTCTGCCCCGGCGTGATCATCACGCCCATGACCAAACGCCTGCGCCAAAACGAAAATCAGATGGCGCGCTGGCGATCCGAAATCCCCTTGGGTCGGTTGGGCGAGGCCGAAGAAGTGGCCGCACTTTGCCTGTGGCTGGCGTCGGACGCGGCCAGTTATGTCACGGGCGCGGCCTGGCATGTGGATGGAGGCAAAAACATGGCCTGATCATGGACGATGTGACGATGAGAGCATAAGATGATGATTCGGCATCGTCCCATCGTCCCATCGTCTCATCGATCTATGGTCTGTTGTCTCATAGCGAAAATACTTCAACCAACGATGTCTTTATTCGACAAGGAGACATTCCTCATGGAATACCAAAACATCATCGTCGAAACCCTGGATACGGGCGTGGGGCTTATCCGTTTCAATCGTCCCAAGGCGTTGAATGCGCTCAGCCCGGAACTCATGGAAGAGATGGCGCACGCGCTGGCCGCGTTCGATGCAGATGAAAAGGTGGGCGCGATGGTGCTCACAGGCAACGAGCGCGCGTTTGCGGCCGGAGCCGATATCAAGGCCATGGCCAACGCCGGCATGGTGGACATGCTCACCAACGACATTATCGCCAAATGGGAATATATCCACAGCGTGGCCAAGCCCATCATCGCTGCGGTCAGCGGCTATTGTCTGGGCGGCGGCTGTGAGCTGGCCATGAGTTGCGATATGATCATCGCCAGCGAGACCGCGCAATTTGGCCAGCCAGAGATCAACCTGGGCATTATCCCCGGCTTTGGCGGCACGCAGCGGCTAACGCGCGCGGTGGGCAAGGCCATCACCATGGAAATGGTGCTGGCCGGACGCTTTCTTAGCGCGGAGGAGGCGTTGGCGCATGGCCTGGTGAATCATGTTTATCCGGTGGAAATCTATCTGGAAGAGGCGCTGAAACTGGCGGCCAAGATCGCAAGTCAGGCGCCGGTGGCTGTGCGCCTGGGCAAAGAAGCCGTGAACAAAAGCTTCGAAATGACACTGCGCGAGGGCTTGCAGTTTGAGCGCCGCGTCTTTCACATGCTTTTTGCAACCGAGGATCAGAAGGAAGGCATGGCCGCGTTTGTAGAGAAACGCAAGCCGCAATGGAAAGGCCGTTGATGGATATTCAACTTCCGCCCCGATTGCCCGGGCTTAACATCACGGTGGGTGATTTTCTGCCTCGCGTGCGCATGCCCAGCCTGGCCGGGCCGGTGCTCACGCCGGCCGATCTGGTGGACGAGGGCGCGCTGGCGGTATGCATCTACAATCCGGCCGCGGTGAACCCGTTTCCTCTGCCTCCTCGCGGGGTCGATTTGCCCTCGCGTTACGCCATGCTGGACGAGCGCGGGGTCACCCTATTCGTGATCAGCGGCCTGACATTACCCCGCCTGGCCAACTGGATGGATTACATTGGCCTGGATTTCTATGCGCTAAGCGACGCCAACCGCGAATTTGCAGACCTGGCGGGCATTCCCATCAAACGCGTGGACGACCGCAACTTCCGCACCCATTGCGCGTTTGTGCTTCAGGAAGACCGCGTCCTTTCCATCTTGCTGGAAGCCGATCTCGTGCATGATTTCGAACGTCTGCTCATGGCGCTGGACATCGCCGAAGGTCGCGAGCCGAGAACATATGATCTACCCGACAAGCCATGGTATAAGAAAAAACGATGAACTAACGCCATGCCCCGCCTTGTCGCATTGGAAACTTATGTTCGTTCGATAGCGCGCGCACATGATTTTTGGGCGACGCATTTTGGGTTGGAACCGGACGTCGAAGGCGCTTATCGTTTGGGAGATGTGATCTGGCGATTGCTGCCGGGGGCCGAACCGTGTGGAACCAAAGGGCCGCATGGCGTTTTGCCCGCGTTCGAGATCGAGGATTTCGGAGCCGCGCGCGGCTATTTGTTGGCGCGCGGCATCCCTATCGTCTTCGAGGAGATGCTGCCCGGCCTCAATCTGCTCATTTTTCTCGATCCTGACGGCTCGCCCTTCGAGCTGGTGCAATTCACCGATCCCAAAACCTGGGACATCGCTCAACGCCGCGAGCTGCGCACTCATCGTCGCAAAGACCGAGCGCCGGAAGAGCCGCTGCGTCTGAGACCGTTGGCCGAACTGACCATCTATGTCACCGACATCACGGCCGGCGTTCGTTTCTATCGAGATGTGGTGGGTCTGCCGGTGGGCGTCTCCTTCTTCGGGCATGTGCACCTGGTGTTGGACAACGTCCCCCTGGTGTTGCGCCCCACCAACACCCATTGTCGCGCACCTCAACAGCCTCACGCCACAGAAGCGGTGTTTGCGGTGGATGATCTCGACGCGCTGGCGGGACGTTTACAAAAAGCCGGGCTGACTCTGATTCAGCGCACCGAGTCGCAAATAACCGTGCGCGATCCCTCGGGAACCCGCGTACACTTTCAAAAACAGCGCTGACCGAGGCCCCAATCATCGACACGGATGCATGAACGCGCGGAGAAACGCAAAGAATCTCTTCTCTGCGTTTCTCGGCGTTAGAAAACTTCAGCGCGTCAGCATGGGCAGGTAAGCGCGATGGCCAATGAAGATGGTCACCGAAGCCTGGCTTCTCTGTCCGGCGCTATCTTCTGCGGTCAGGGTGATGACATGCAGGCCGGGCTGCAAGTCGTTGCGGGCCAATGAAAAGCCGGTTCCCAGAACGCCCTGACGGTCGCTGCTCCAGGTCAGCGCGCTCTCGTCCAGGGTTCCGTCCTCCATATCCACGCCGGCCCCCTGCATGATCACCAGCCCGCCGGGAACGAAGCTACGGCCATCGGCCGGTTCGCTGATGGTGACGAACGGCGCCTTGTCGGGGATGCTCACGGTCGCGGATTCGTCCATGGCCGTGTGGACGCCGTCGGTCGCGACCACGCGAAATCGGGCCTGGTCGCCGCCCGCGAACGCATCGACGGGAACGATGTAGCTGGCGTTCTGCAAATCGGTGGCCAGCAGCTCCCAGTTATCGTCGTCGCGAGTGTAGAAAATGGAATAGCTCAGCGGATCGCCGTCGGGATCGGAGCCTTTCCACACAATCTTTTGCTCGGTTCCCGCGGGCCAGATTTGGGGCGAAGTGGGCTGGATGATGGTCACCGTGGGCGGGTTGGCGCTGACCGGTTGCACGGCCAGGACCTGATCGCCCTTGACCAGGGCCACGTTGTCCGCGCCCTCGGCCCAGGGGATGATCATCTGCACGTCGGCCTGGGGGCTGGGATCGGAAGGGAAGACCGGCTCGTCGTTTTGGCCGGGGCCGCGATGCGCGGCGCTGTGGTATTCGCTTTCGAAGCTGACCGCGAAATCTTCCTGATAGAGCACTTTCGAGCCTATGCGCAGTTGCACCGCGTAGCCGTCGCCGGGCAGGGGATATTCGACTCCGCCATCGATGAGATGCATGTTGTACAATCGTCCCGGCTCTTCGGGGTTGTAGTTCTGGTGGTCGGGATTGCCGATGGTGGCGAACACCACCAGCGACTTCTGAGCCTGAGTGAAACGGAAGTTCTCCGCGCCCAACCGCACCGGCTCCCCGCGGTCGGCGCTGGCCTGAACCTGAGCCGCGTCGATCTTACTGGACATATATTCCCAGGTGTATGGAGACATCCAGCCTTGCTTCGAGCCTCCCGCCGGGCAATAGCTCATCACATCGTGCGTGTTCGCGGGGCCGTAGATATTGCCTGTGCTGGGGTTGTAGCCAAACTCCTGGATTCCGGACGTGCTGTAGGGGAAGTTGGAGCTGTCATCATCGGAGCCGCAATCGTCCACGCCGGTGTCGGTGTGCTTGAGGTCATAGTCATGCAACAGCTCATGGACAAAGATCAGCGCTCCTCTTCCGGGCGAGTCGGTGCTGCTTCCCGGCCTATCTGTGCCGATGCCCACCACGCCCAGACCGCCGGCATGGGGATACACCGGCATGTCCGCGTGGCCGCCTGAAAAACCGTTGTTGGTCACCCAACCGTAAACATGGTCGGCTCCGAGGAACGCGCCGCCAAACACCCCACCAAAAGCTTGATCCAAAATCCACATCATATTGAGCGTTTGGATCAAGGCGTGTTGGCCGTCCGGGTTCAAAGTCGTCGTCCAATCAAGATAGCCGCTCTTGACCGAGTAATCGATCCCGCCATCTTGAACGGGCAAAATCTGCTCGAAATAGTCGGCCGCGCCGCCGTTCACGGCCCATCCGCTGGCGTATTGGCCGCCCGAATAGCCCGGAGGGTGATAACGCAAGCGCTGACCCACGATCTTGAGCCGATCCCGCTTGCGGAAGGTGCGCGTGATGTAGCCGCTGGCCGGAAAACGGTTGTTCGATTCGTTGGTTTCGGCGATGACGTTGTCCGGGTCCACCACCGCGTAGATGTCCACGGTGATGTCATTGGAAGAGTCCACTTTGAACCACACGTCCGCGCTGTCGTTTTTGCTCTGGTCCAGGGTTTTCACCGCTTTTCCGTTGGCGTTGGCCTGATACCAGACGCCGTTGGCGCGGAAGTAGATGCGCACCGGCACATTGGGTAGGCTGCTAAGGGGGCCGCTGTATTTCAAGTAGATGCGGGCCGCGCCGCCCTTTTTCACGGCCAGACGCAGCGAATTGTCGCCACAAGCGGCCAATCCTTTGCTCGGATCAAAGCATTGAATGGCCTGCGTCAGCTCGATGCCGAAGATGGAAAGGTCTTTGGGGATATTGTAATCGGGGGAGGCCAGGGTGGGCAGGTAGGGCAGCGGGAAAATGAGCGGGAACGAAGGCGTCGCGGTGGACGTAGGTGTCGGCGTGGGGGTGGATGTCGATGTCGGGGTGGGGGTGGCGGTGGATTCGCCCGATGAAATGGGGCAGTTTTCAAGACCATACCAAACCGCGTTGGTGAAGAGCCGCCTGCCCTCGGTGGTCATCAGTTCAGGACCGCCCGCAAAACCCCATAGCTGATCGCAGCGCGCCTTCAGCCGTTGGGCGATGAGGGGATAGTACCCTCGCCGATCCACTTCTCGACCCAAGGGAATGATGTCTGGCTCCGGCTGTGACAAATAAATGGACACCTGGCTATTTCCGACGCCGTACAGCTCGAGCGCTGAGCCGAGCAGAGCCGTGAGATCGTAGGGCGTCTGATAGTAAGGCAAGGCCGGATCCCCGAGCACGGCTTTTTCATTTTCATGAGTTCCCTCCGGCCAGCCAATGCGACGATCCAATTGCCCGAAATACGCGTACCCGCCCTCGCCCAAACCGATGACCGGCTTGCCGAAGGAATCGATATACGCGGCCGACGTCTGCTGTTGACCCCAATGGTTTACCCAGCCGGTGTCGTGAGCGACGATGATCAATTGATAGACATCGAAATCCACGTTGGGCGTCTCGGCCAAAGGAATGAGATCGACGAGGAAGTTCTCGCTTTCCAACAACGCCTCGAATGCGGCTGCGGTTTCCTTGTCTTCGAAGAACAGGTAGGCAATGCGAAGGCTCTGCGCCGGTCTCGCGGCCACAGGCCAGGTCGCCGCCAACATGATCAATAGAAATCCGACCACTACGATTCCTCCTGCACCCAGCAAGAATCGCCTCGATGTTTGGCGTAACATGAGAAACCTCCGTGTGAGTGGAAAGAAGGCGCGGTGGGGGAGGAAGTCCGCTTCCTTGCGTCTTATATATGGCGGCCTGGCCGCAACTAAAAGTTAAAAGGAATACAGGGGTGCGCAGAGTGGCAGGTGGTAAGTGGCCGGTCGCAGGCGGCAGGTGGCAGAGACAACTTGCGACTGGCAAATCTGTAACCCTCTTTGGCAAGGCCCCGCCGCTCAAAGATGAACGCACATGGTGCACTTTCTGCGGAGAAACCCTGTATTACATAGCCCATCAGTGCATCATTTAAGCATTGTTCGTCGATAAAGTCTGTAGGCTCGCTTCGTTTTGCGCATTTGGCGTTTTTCGCTCTGACTCCACCGCATAAGCGCCATCTTCACACTTCTTCATTTTTTCTTCACCTCATCGGCCGCGTCCGCGGGTATGCTTTGATCAGTCGCCGAGCGGGCGCCGCGACCAGCGACCCGCTGATATCGATGAAAATCGCTTGCGCCGACCAACGTAGACCAAGATAGACGACGGGCCTTTTGGTCTATGTTGGTCCTATGGTCCATGTTGGTCTGGTCGCACATCACGACATGACAAAGCAGAGCATTCATCATGAACATTCGATTCCTCTTCCTCACTTTCGTCGTAACTTTGCTTCTCGCCGCGGGTCTGTATGCGGCCACGGTTGCGCAGGCCCGGCCGGCCGATGACTACGCGCTGGCCACCGACGACGGTCTCGAGCTTCATTTTTCGTCCGATGGTCGTCTCACCGGCCTGCAAATCGACGGGCGGGAGTGGCTCAGTGCGGCCGGCCCCGCGCTCTTCGTGCGCGACCTGAGCGCGGCCGGACAGGTCACCGAACCCAACCTGCTCACCAATCCCGGTTTCGAGATGGGCCTTGCCGGCTGGACCGAGGCCATAAACCAGGGACTCGCCGTGAGCCTGACCACATCGCCCACGCATGAACGCGAGCGCGCTCTCCAATTCACCAATGATCTGGAGCAAGCGCGTTTTGCGGCCTATAGCAGCGATCTCATGGCCGTGAGGGCCGGGCAACGATACCGCGCCTCGGCCTGGTGGCGCAGCGAGCGGGGCTATGTGCTTCATCCCGCGGGGACGCCCGTTGACTGGCAGATCAACTACTGGCGCGAGGCCCCGCGCGGCAACGCGCTTTATGTGCAATGGCTCGATGAAACGCAAAAGATCATGGGCGATCCCGAACTTGTCACGCCGTTGCATTGGAACAGCGACCGCTGGCGGCTCACCCGCGGAGAGATACGCGCGCCGGCCGGCGCCGCGTTCGCCCGTCTGATTTTCGGCGTCCAGCTTACCGACAATACGCTCTGGGTGGACGATCTCTCCTTTGTTCCCGCGACCGAACCCGAACTCCCTCTCACCGGCTCCATCCAGCCTTGCCCGGACAGCCGGGCCCAAACCAACGACTGTCTGGTCCAATCCATCCCATTGCCGGAAGCCGGACTGCGCTTCACCCTCACCTATCGCGCCCGGCCCGACCATATTCGCGTCGAGGGCGAGGTGGAGGATGTTTGGGGCCAGGATCGCGCGCTGGACATCACCTGGGCCGCGGCCATCGCCGCGGAAAATGGAATCTGGTGGGATGATGTTCACAACTCGCGCGCCATCACCGAAGAGGTCGAATACGCCAACGCCATCAGCGCGATTTATGACGGTCAGTTGCCCATGTCGCTCTATCCTTATGCAGGATTGCAGGTGGGCGAGCAGGGTCTTGCCCTGGCCCTGCCCCTGGATCGCCCCCAAACCGCGCTGCTTGCCTACGACGCCGCGGATCAGCGCTACCGAGCGCTGTTCCATGCCGGCATATCTCCGCAGGCCGCGCGGGTCGGCTCGCGCGCGCGTTTCGATCTCATGCTCTATCGTTTCGACCCGGCCTGGGGTTTTCGCGATGTCATCGCCCGCCATCGCCACATCCAACCCGCGGCCTACGCCACCGACCTCCCCATCTACGATTACGACGACCGCTCGCAAGGCCAATACTACACCCCGGCCGGCGCTCAAGTGGTCAAGGCCGAAGATGCAACCAACACCTACTCGGCCCAATACATCGTGGGCGAAGTCCATTTGCGCACCATTTCCGACACCGAACCTATGCCCGATATGGACCTGATCATGACCCTCGTCACCGACACGCTCGCGAGTCCTAACCCGCGCACTCGGGCGCAGGCAAGGGCCCTGGTCAACAGCGCCAGCCTCGACGCCAACCGCGAATGGTCCATCAAAAAGGTTGGGTCCTTTCCCTGGTCTAATAACAAGTGGGAGATCATCTGGGCGGCCAACGTCGATCCCGACATGGCCGATGGGCTCGCTTCTTTTATGACCGATTGGACGGTCGATCCTGCATTCGAAGCCACCGAGGCCATCGACGCGCGCCTCGATGGCGTGCAAATCGACAACTTCATGTCCAATCCGACCGTGGATCTGCGACCCGAAGCCCTGGCCGCGACCGATTCGAGCCTGATCTACTCGCCCCACACCTACCAACCCGGCGTCCACACCGGTTTCGCGTTCTACGAATATCTGGCTTTTCTGCGACGCCACCTGGACGAAACCTGGGGCGCGGATCGCGGGATCACGGTTAATTTCTGGGGCGTGGGACATCCCAACTATCTCGCGCCTTTCATCGACGGTTTCGGCAGCGAGGGCAAGCTTCGAGGCGGGGCCGAAGGCGAGAACTGGACGCCTAAGATTCTCGATTATCGACGGGCCATCGCTTTCAGCAAGCCCTACATGTTCGCCAATCAGACGCCGGGGCTGACGGCCGCGGAAGCTTACACTTTCAGCCAGATGGCTTTGCTCTATGGCGTGTGGCCGGGGCACGGGCCCAACGGCGAGGGTTGGCAACCCGAGGCCGAACAAATCATCAGCGACACCGCGACCCTGCTCAAGCAGTATTGGGCCGCGGGGTGGGAGCCGCTAACTTATGCCCGCGCGGATGAGGAAAATGTGTGGATCGAGCGTTTCGGTCGGGTTTCTGAGGGCGGCGAGAGCCTGCAAAAGGGCCTTTATTTCACCATCCACAACCGCGATGACCTCACCCGCACCACGAACATCACGCTGGAAGCCCAGGCCCTCGGCCTGCTCGACCCCGAATCGGCCCAGATCACCGACATCGCCATCTCCGAGACCATTCCCTTTTCGGTGGAAAACCATCTCATCCATTTCGATCTGACCCTGGGGCCAAAGCAGA
>JAADII010000181.1 GCA_013151415.1 Chloroflexota bacterium | reverse complement strand
CCGAGCTGCTTGCTCACCATCCGCGACGACTATCCCGAGCTAATCCCCGGTCCGCGCACGGACGCGGTGGCCAAAAACGTATTCCTGTTCGATGAATACCTGGCCCAACTGCTAAGCCAGAACCCGAGCGCCCTCCCCCTCAAGCCCAGTCAACGGCGTTATCTGGTGCATGGCCATTGCTATCAGAAAACCCTGTCCGACATGGGCGCGAGCATGGGCGTTTTGGCCATGATCCCCTCGGCGTCGGCCGAGCTTATCGATGCAGGCTGTTGCGGCATGGCCGGAGCGTTTGGCTACTCGGTCGATCATTACGACCTGAGCCTCGCCATCGCCAACGACCGTCTGATTCCGGCCCTCAACAAAGCGCCCGACGCGGTCGTCATCGCCAACGGAACCTCCTGTCGCCATCAGATTCGCGAGCTCACGGGGCGCGAACCCGTGCATCTGGCCCTGGCTCTGGCCGAGTTGGTGAACGCCGGAAAATGAAGGCGGCCGCGCCATCAACCGCTCTAACGATGAAAATCGCCCGCGCCGACGAGGCCCCGGTTGCTATCTTCGAGGCGTCGGGATGATAAAGCGCCTCATTGCAAAGCCGACAACCAGGCGGTGAGGCGTAGAGTGATGACATCGAGCACTGGAGGATTGAGAAAAAGTAGGAAACCGGTCGCGAGAAGGGGGACGACCAGCCAGAGTAGATGTCGCCTTTCACGGAGCAGCGCATCGTCCGCCAGGGGGCGCGTCAGGCCGCGCAAGGCGCGAAATGCGGCGATGGTTATCAAAGCCAGGGCGGGCAACGCCCATAAAAACGCGCGCGGCTGGCTCGATTCGAGAAGAAGATAAGCGCTAAGGCGGGCGGGAAAGAGTGGACCAAGAGGCCATCCCACCAGAAACAACGCCCCCGCAATGAAACTAAACGAGGCCACAGGCAGCCGCTCCGTCGCGCCATGAAGCGCGTCATAACGTATATCATCGCCAAAACGTTGTTGCAAAACATGAAGGCCGCTCGCGGTCAAAATCAGGGCGAGTGGCCGGGCCAATAGCAACCACATCATGGCCTGAACGCCGAATTCACCGGTCAAGCTCCATAACAAGAAGGCGGCCGCAAAATCGAACAACAGTAAATAGCCCCATAACTGATTCAGGCGGCGGCTTCCTAACGCGAATGCGGCCGCCCAGGCCATGCCAACCACGGCCAACCAAGGCAAAACCTGGGCCGGCTCGATGAAATCGCCAATGGTGGGATAAGTTAGCAACAGACGGCGCACCCAGGCGTAGATGGCGATCTGCCAAACGCCAACCACGAAGGCCGCGGCATAAGGGGGCGCGTGTTCACCTTGAGCCACAATCCAACCGTGTAGAGGAACAGGGGTGAGCAAAAGGCCGATCCCAACAATCAAAGCCCGCCAGGCGTTGGCCCACAAAGCGGGGTCGTCGGTGGCGATGGCGTTTTGTTTGAGCACCCAGGCCGCAAAGAGAAATAGCGGCAGAGCGAGGAAAGGAGCCGTCAACATGCGAAGGGCCGCGCGAGCAGGTCGCGGGCTGGCGCCTTGCGAAGGGAACGTCATGAGAATGGCCGCCAACACAAACCAAATGGGCGCCCAAAGCAAAGGCGCGCTGCTGAGTGCAAGCGTGAGCGCAGCCAGGATCAGGGGAATGGAGGGGAACAAAACCCGATCTGCGCGCATCCACCCAGCCGTAAACGCAAAGAGCGCACCCCAAGTCAGCAGAATGAAAACCGGGCTTCGCGAGACAATGTCCAGTTGCAAGGTGAAGTCGAGAAGTTGGTTGGGCTGCGCCAAATCGACGACGCGGCCGAAAACCTCCATCGAGCCCTGGGTGGGCGCGCGCCATAGTCGCCAGGCCAGCCAGGCCAAACCCGCGGCCACCAACCATCCTGATAAAAGGCTTCGCCGGCGCAACAAACTGGCGACAAGCGCCAATAAGCCCAACCAAAGCAAAACAAATGTCAATAGGCTCACGCGTCCTCCGGATTAAGCCAGAATCGAGCGCCATCCACCACGATCAAATAGGAAATGGCAAAACCAAGCAAAATTTGAAGGCTGGCCAACAACCCCACTGTGGCCGCGTCCACTTGCAATGCATGAATGACGAATGTGGAGGCCAGTATCCACATGGCAAGACTCAATCCCCAACGCAATGGCCGATCGCCCAATCCCAGACCCACCAGTCCGGCCAGAGCCAACAAGGTGGCGAAACGGGCCAAATCCGCGGGCAATTTGGGCAAGGGCGGGGTGGGCCGTTGGATATAAAGAACAAGCAATAGCAAAAGCGCTAAAGCCAGTCGCATAAGCGTAGATGGATTGAAGCGCCAATCGGGTCGCCACCAGGGAACGCCCATTTGACGCCGCCGCACGGCATCCACGCGACGCGCGGCCAGATACCACATGACGCCCATGAGTCCGCCCACGATCCATTGTAGCAAAGCCCATTCGGGCGGGAGCAGTTCGGCCAAAAGCACGCCCGCCAGCACCTGCACGCCCGCAAACGCGAACAGAGCCAGCCGCCAGTCGCTGAAAACGAGCATGGCCGCCACAAACAGAACGCCGAATGCAAGCGCGCCTTGGTGAGCCAGAGGCTGCGCCAGTTGAAAGAATTCGTCGAGATTGGGCATAGAAACAGGCGGCGCTATCGTTATCCGCCGGTGAGAATGAGCATGGCAATGAGAAAGGCCAGCAAGGCCCAGCCAAACTGACCTGCCCCATCCACGATGTCAACCGCATACCCCCAGGCTGCGATCAACCCGTGGAGCAAACGGCCAAAGAAATGGTATAGCCAATCCAGCCCGGCTGCATGGGCCACGGTCTCTTGCCATTCGCGCAGAGCGGCGAATAAGGGTTCGTCGCCGCGAGCCAGCAGCCAGCCCAAGACGAGGGGCGCGAACAGGGTGAACCATCCTGTCAGCCCAACGTTGCTCACCAGCGCGAGCGTTTGTCCGCCGCTTTCGTTCAGGTCTGCGCCGGTGAGGGCGGCCAAGGAGCCTGGCGCTGCTCCCCACCACAACGCGAGGCCCGCAACCATGATCATGGTTGGAATGAGAAGTGCAGACGCAGAAGAGGGGTGATGGGCGGGGGTGTTGATATGTTTGTGAGTCGGACGGTGCAACCATAATGCGGCCACAAAAAGCGTTTGAGCCAAAAGGACAAGCAACCAGGCAACAAGGCTGAGATCGGCCAAAAGAAGTCGTCCGAGAAGGAGATTGGGGGCGAATGCAGGCGTGAAAGGCAAACCGTAAAGGGCCGCCAGAGCCAGATAACGCGGCCATTGCCAGTTCATCCGTTGTTGAACGGCGTCTGCAAGCAACCACAAAGCAATCGCCGCCATTAGCGCGGCCAGAGGAGCCACGGCTCCGGCTGGCGCGGGTAAAAACGCCAGCCCCATTGCAAGGGCCGCCCATGAAGCGCGATTGATGAACATATACGCTCGCGCCAAGCAGACATCGCGCGTGGCCCAAGCCGCAAGCGCGCTGCCCAACAACGCAACCACGGTCAGAGCGATCCATGCCTGGCTGAGCAGCAAGGGCATGGGAAAACGGGCCAGGAGGTAAAACGCGGCCAGACCAGGAAGGAAATGAAGCGCGAGTTGTCGGGCGGCCGAACGATTGGCCCGAGGAGCCACCCAAAGATGGAAGGGATACACTGCAAAAAGCAAGGCTCCGGCCAGGGTTGCGAGCAATTGCGCCTGGGCGTTGAGCGCCAGCGCTTCGAGCGGTTGCCAGAACGTCTGCAAACCGTTGAGCAATGGCGCCAAAAAGAGAAGGAGCAAGGAAAACAAACCGGCTATCCAGGCTCTGGCCGATCCACCGCTCTCCGCGCCCGCGAGCGCGCCCATGAGAAAGGCCAAAGCGGCCCACGCCGCCAGCAAGGTCATCCACGAACCCGATAAAACGACGAGCAAAGCGGCGGCCGCAGCCAGCAACGCCCACAACCGCGCATCGATAAAACCTGGTCGAACGCGCCATCCTGGCAGGACCAATGCAGCGAGAAGAATGAGCAAGATTCCAAAGCCCGTCAGCCAGGCCCACCCATCCATCTGGATTCTCCAGGCCGCGTTCCATCCCAAAGCCGCGCGCCAGGCCCATTGCATGGCCGGCCACTCGGCTTGCCAGCGCAATGCAGACCAAAAGAGCAACGCGGCCGCGGCCACAAACGCGGGCGCATTGTCATTCAAACGCCGGTCGCGCAGCCAGGGCCCGGCCGCCGACAAAACAAACGCTGCGGCGACGAGCCAGAAAATTGGGCCAAAAGGGGATTGCCAGAAGAATGAAATCATTGGACGAAAAAGGATTGTAGCACGGGGACGGGGATTGGGAAAAAATGGATGCATGATCGCGACAAGTGAAGTATAATGTGGACATGGAAAACCGTTCACTCACCCGCTATGCGTGGCTATCGGTGGCCGCGGCGCTGCTCACCATTTTGCTGAAAGTGGGCGCGTTCGCGCTCACTGGCTCTGTGGGCTTGCTTTCGGACGCGATGGAAGGGGGCGTGAACCTGACCGCAGCCATCATCGCGCTTTTCACGCTGAAAACCGTGGAGCGGCCGCCGGACGCGACGCACGAATACGGCCATGACAAAGCCGGTTACTTTTCGGCCGGCATCGAGGGCACGCTGATTCTTGTGGCGGCCATTGCCATTTTAGCGGCCAGCATCAACCGCCTGCTTCACCCCGCGCCCATTGAAAACCCAGATATTGGCTTGTTCATCGCGGGCGCGGCCGCATTGGTCAACCTGGTCGTCGGTCAGATTCTCATTCGCACCGGCAAACAGCATCGCTCCATCACTTTGGAGGCGGATGGACATCATTTGATGTCGGATGTCTGGTCGTCGGCGGGGGTCATGGTTGGCGTTGGCCTGGCTGTTTTCACCGGTCTCGAATGGCTGGACCCTGTGGTGGGTCTGGCCGTAGGCGTAAAAATCGGTTATGAAGGCTTGCGCATCATGCATCACGCGGCGTCCGGCCTGATGGATCCGGCCATCCCACCGCAAGAGCGAGCGGTTTTGGAAGAAATACTCGATGAATTTGGACGAGAATGGGGCGTTGAGTGGCATGGCTTGCGCACGCGACAATCAGGCGCGCGACGCTTCATCAATGTTCATATTCTGGCGCCGCCGGAATGGACGGTGCAACAGGCGCACGATCTCTCGGAAGCATTGGAGGCGGCCGTGCGCGAACGAATGCGCGGGGTGATTATGTTCACCCATGTCGAACCCTTGGGCGATCCGGCTGCACTCGGCGACGGCGCGCTGGATCACCAACTTTGGCTCGAGGGATGAAACACGCGTCGAAGCGGATTTTTATGCCTTGTTCCTATTCTCCCCCTTGATCATTGCTCTTCAACTTCATCTCCATGCGCGACATTCTTCCCCAGATCGATCGTTGGCAAAAACAGGGAAAAGCCGCGGCCGTGGCCACCGTCATCAAAGTATATGGTTCGGCCCCGCGACCACTGGGAGCGAAAATGGCCGTTTCGTCCACGGGCGAAATCGTCGGTTCGGTGAGCGGCGGTTGTGTGGAAAGCGCGGTCGCACAGGAGGCGTTGGCGGTCCTGAGCGATCATCGCGCCAGACGTCTGGTTTTTGGCATAGCAGATGAATGGGCCCAGTCAGCGGGGCTGGCGTGTGGAGGCGAGATCGAAATCTTTGTAGAGCCATTTGCAGAGGATGAAGCGCTTCAACGATTACGCGCAGCACTCAACGAAGACCGCATCGCCACACTGGCCACTGTCGTCGAGGGGCCCGGAGTTGGGGACAAATTGCTGGTGGAGGGCGGCGAACGCGTTTGGGGAAGGCTGAGGCCGGTCGAGTTGCACCAGTGGGCCGTCAAAACGGCTCAGGAATGCCTGCGAAAACAGCGTAGTGAACGTCGCTCTTTGGAAACAAGGGCCTGGCGCGGCGAGATCTTTTTCGAGACCTACGCGCCGCCGCCCGAATTGATCATCGTTGGCGCGGTGCACATCGCCATTGCATTGGCCCGCTTCGCCAAGGAATTGGGCTTTCGGGTGATTGTCATTGATGCGCGCAGCGCCTTCGCCACCCAAGAACGTTTTCCTCACGCGGACGAATTGCTGCGCGCCTGGCCTGAAGATGCTTTTGCTCGGCTCAACATTCGAGAAACCAGCTACATCGCGGTGCTTAGTCATGACGACAAACTGGATATTCCTGCTCTTCACATAGCTGTTTCCAGCCCCGCTCGATATGTCGGTGCGTTGGGCGCGCGCAAGACCATGGCCCAACGCATGGCGCGGTTGCAAGAGCTGGGTCTGAGCAAAGCGCAACTTTCCCGCATTCACAATCCCATAGGTCTGGATCTGGGCGCGCGCTCGCCAGAAGAAATCGCCCTGGCCATCATGGCAGAAATCGTGGCTGTAAAGAATGGAAAAGGGAGGCGTTTTCAATGAAGGCTTCACGCCGCGCGTCTGGCGCAATGCGCATGATGGTTTGCACGATGGCTCGAATAGGCTGGCGCTCGCGCGACCGAAAACGACTTCGTTCACGACGTCTTGCGCTTGCGCAGCTTGCGATGATGTCGCTTTTGGCCTGGATGGCAACCGGTTGCATCTCGTCTGCGCCTCCGCCGGACCCGCTGGCGCCTTACCGTCCCGCCTTCGACGCGGAGGCCCTGCCAGAAGATTTCGATGTGGAGTCCACACCCCGATATGAAATTGAAATGCGCATCGATCCCGACCAACGCATTGTGAATGGGGTGAGTCGTATTCGTTTTCGCAACCTGAGCGGCCGGCCTTTGAACGACATCTACGTTCGGCTTTATCCCAATTTGCCTCAACTTCTGGGCGGCATGAAGTTGACCAGCGTCACCACATTGCCGGAACGTTTCGTGGTGGGCTACGCTTATGTGGTGCAAAATAGCGCCGCTCGCATCACTTTATTGCAACCGGCCGATCCCGAGGCCATGGTCGAGCTGGAAATTGCTTACGAAGTGAACGCGCCGGAGAAATCGGGTTATGTGCTGTTTGGTGAAAGTGAAGGCATTCTAAGTTTGCCCTATAGTTACCCAATGCTAGCCGCCCAAACTCGCGATCCAACCAATCCCTGGCGCTTGGATGCGCCGCCGCCTCATGGCGACATCGCCATCACCGATTCGGCCTTCTACATGGTCACGGCCACGGTCCCCAGCGACGTGACGGTGGTCTCCAGCGGTGTGACCATCACGACAACCCAGCGAGGGGATGGCTGGGCGGATCATGTCATTGTCACCGGACCGGTGCGCGAATTTGGTCTGGTTGTGAGTCGGGAACTGGAGAAAAAGAGCGCCGATGTAGATGGAGCGCGGCTCAACAGCTATTATCTCCCGCAAGACGCAAATGCAGGACGCGCGGCGCTTAAGGAGGCCGCGGGCGTGTTGCGCACTTACAACCAATTGTTCACCTCCTATCCCTTCACCGAGCTCGATATTGTCGAGGCGCCCACCCGTTATTTGGGCATGGAGTATCCGGGCTTGAATTACATTGGTCTGGACACATATCGGGAGCAACGGGAAACTCAAGAGATTTTGATAGCTCATGAGATCGCCCATCAGTGGTGGTATGAATTGGTCGGCTCCGACCCATATCGCTATCCATGGCTGGATGAAGGTTTGGCCGAACATACAAGCTTGCTCTACTTCGAGACCATCTACGGCAAGGATGTGGCCGATCGCATCCGCACGCTTCGCTGGCAAATTCCGGTCAAGTGGGCGCAAGAGAACGACTATGACGCGGCGCCTGGTCAGGAAGTGACTGCTTTCAGCGGCGCGAATTATGAAATCATCGTCTATGCCAAATCGGCCATGTTTTTCGATGCGCTCTACCAGGAATTGGGGCGCGAGAAATACCTTCAAGTTTTGAACGCGTTCATCGACCGTTATCGTTTTAAGACGCCCACGCCCGAAGACTTCTTGGCCATTGTCGAGGAGGTGGGCGGCCTTGATCCCACGCCATTGTACGAAACATGGATTCTGTCACCGCCACCCACACCCTGAAAGTCGCCATTGTCGCGGACAGCGGCTGTGATCTGCCTCAGGCCCTGCTCGAGCAATACGAAATAGGGCTGGTTCCGCTCACCGCTCGCTTCGGTGAGATAGAGATCATCGATCAGATGCAAAATCGCGAGGAGTTTTGGCGACGCTATGATCTGCGCCACCCTCCGCAAAGCGCCGCACCCTCGGTGGGGCTTTGGGAAGAGGCGTTCGAACAAGCGCTCACGCGCGCGGAGCGCGTCATCGCGCTCACCCTCACCGGCAAACACAGCGCCACTTTCAATCATGCGCTTATGGCCGCCTCAGCCTTTCCCTCTCAAGTCGAGGTGTTCGACTCCTGGTCGCTCTCCTTAGGCGAAGGCTTGTTGGTTCTCGAGGCGGCGCGGCTGGCCCGAGCGGGGCGGTCCACCGAGGTCATCTTGCGCGCCCTAACCCAAACCCGTGCAAGGCTACGCGTTCATATCTTGTTAGACGCCGTCGAAGCCATTCAGCGAGGCGGCCGGTTGGGCCCGGCTATGGGCGCGCTGAAACGCATGTCGAGCGCGCTTTCCATCAAGCCCATGCTCGCCATCGACGAAGGCCAGATCCATTTCGACGGAGCGGTTCGAAGCCGTAAACGTGGATTCCGGCGTTTGCTGGCCGCGGTGGAGGGAAAGCCCCTCTCTGCGCTGGCCGTGGCCCACACGCGTAATTTTGATATGGCCGAGCAATTGGCCGACGCGGCGGCTCAGATGACAGGTTTTCCTCGCGACCAGGTCTTGCTAAATGAAGCCGGCCCCGCCTTAGGCGTGCACGCGGGGCCTGGCGCGTTGGGTCTGGCCTTTGTTCTTGAAGAGCGTCAAAACCAAACTGCATAAGAACGCGAAGGCGACAGGGCTGGCGTCATCCACCATCACTATTGTGCAAGCGCAAAAAAGAGAAGACCATGAAAATCATATCGTGCATTCTGTTCCTTTTCTTGCTTGTTATCGGCTTGTTGGGGAGTGTTCAAGCCGCGCCGGAGCCGCCGTCCAAAGGGTCTTCGTCACCATCGCATGTGGATGCGGCTCTGACGCCCTTTCTGGCCGCCGCGCCCCTCTCGCCCGAGGAGATGGCATTGGCCAAAGCCTTGGGCGCGTGGGCGGGTCCCGATCATTTGCGGCTTATCGTGGAGGCCGAACGCGCCCCGATTTTGCCGCCTGAAGCAATTTTGGAGACGAGTTGGAACAACCTTTATCAAGTGCGCATTCCACGCGCACAATGGGCGGCCCTGGCTCGCGCGAAGGGGGTGAAATGGGTGCGAGCGCCTCGGCCGCGTCGGCCCGCCATTGTTAGTGAAGGATATTTCAGCAGCGGCATGTATCGATGGGTGGCCAAGGGATGGACTGGCTTAGGGATCAAGGTGGCGATCATCGACTTGGGCTTTGCAGGTTGGCAAGACCTGGTGGACCAAGGGGAATTGCCCGCCGTGGTTCCCGTCAATTTCCGACAAGACGGCCAATTCGAAGATGGCGCGCATGGCGCGGCGGTGGCCGAAATTGTGCACGACATGGCTCCCGACGCCCAACTTTATCTTCTTGCCATGAGCACGGAGGTCGAGCTGGCCAATGCCGTGAACTACGCGCGTCAAAACGGCATTCGCATCATTGTGCATTCCATCAGTTGGTTCAACACCGGACCCGGCGACGGGTCCGGCGAGATCGCGGATATTGTTCGTTTGGCCGCGCAGGCAAACATCCTGTGGGTGAATTCATCCGGCAATCAGGCGCGGCGGCATTACCGCGGCCTCTTTTCCGGAAACAACGATTTACACGACTTCGCGGCCGGCGATGAAACCAACCAGGTGTTCGTGCAGGCGGGTGAGACAATTTGCGGCTTTCTCAATTGGGATGGCTGGCCCGTGACAGCGGACGACTACGACCTTTATCTTTATCAGGGACAGACCCCCATAGCCTGGAGCCGCAACACACAGAATGGAGCTCAACCTCCGACCGAAAGCCTGTGTTACACTGCAAGCGCCAGCGGCGAATATGGCTTTGTCATCCAGCGCTACCAGGCCCAACCTCGCATGTTGCAGCTTTTCGTTGACGGCGCGGATCTGGAGCACGCCGTCGCCGCAAGCTCTCTGGTGCAACCCGCGGACGCGGCCGAAGCCCTTAGTGTGGGAAGCGTCTTTTGGGCCGCGCCGCACGAGCTCGAACCATTTAGCAGCCAGGGGCCAAACACGGCCGGATTGCTCAAACCCGACATCGTTGCATATGACGGGGTGAGCACCGCGACTTACGGCTTTAGCAATCAAAAACCCTTCGAACAGGGTGGGAGCGGCTTCTTTGGCACATCGGCCGCCGCGCCCCACGTGGCCGGAGCAGCGGCTGGCGTGATGCAGCGTCATCCAGGCTGGGATGCCGTCGAGGTGAAAAATTATCTTCTAGCCCTGGCCATCGATATGGGAACAAATGGCCCTGACAATGCATATGGCTTTGGTCGGCTAAACATGGATTTGGCCACGCCGACTCCCTCGCCAACGCCCACCCCCACATCCACCCCTACGCCCACGCCGACCGCCTCGCCCACCCATACGCCCACTCGCACGGCCACCCCCACCATCACATCCACTCCCACAAGCGCGCCCAGCCCCACCTTCACGCCCACGCCCACACCCAGCACCCCCTGGCTAAGCCTTCAACCCGATCCTCTTTTTCCGGCGCGTTTGGCTCCGGCCGCCTTTTACATTTTGTGGGGCAACCAAACCCCGGGCGACGCGCTTCGTCTCCGACTCAGCGGGCCCATCGCTTTAGCCAACGGAGACGCGACGTGGACGCATATCATGAAAGAAAGCGACGGACAGCAAGCTTTCATGCTCTATGCGCAAGAAACCGCTCGCGCTGGCGATCCCTTCACGCTCACCATCACCACCGCCCAAAGCGCGCACGAGTCCATCTCGTCCATTGCTGAAAGCCATTTTTTGCCCTTAATTCTGAAACCACAATAGAAATACTGGCCGGAAGCGCCCCTTTTATCGTTGCAATCGCTCCATGAGCATCTGGCGAACCAAATTGGGATCAGCCTTGCCGCGGGTTTCGCGCATGACCTGCCCCATGAACCAGCCCAGTAGCTTGGTTTGGCCGTCGCGATAACGCCCGACCTCATCGGGATGCGCGGCCAACACCCGCTCGATGGCCTGCGCCAACACATCCGCGTCGCTCACCTGCGCCAGCCCCTCGCGCTCGACGATGGTCGCGGCCCCCTCGCCCGTCTGGAACATGGTCTTGAGCACCCGACTTCCCGTATTGGCGTTGATGGTTTTATTGGCCACCAGGGTCAGCAGTTCGGCGAACATGGCCGGAGTGATGCTCGCCTCTTGCAGGGGTTTGCCTGATTCCTTGACCAAGCGGAAGAGATCGCCCATCATCCAGTTGGCCACCTGTTTGGGCGTCATGGCGTCGCCCGTTGCAGCCACCGCGGCTTCGTAGAAATCGGCCGTCGCGCGCGCGCCCACCAACACATCCGCATCCGCGCGGCTCAAACCATATTCGCTCTCGAACCGAGCGCGTCGAGCCAGAGGAAGTTCGGACAGACCCGCGGCCAGCTCCTCCACCCAGGCCCGTTCGATGAACAGGGGCGGGAGATCGGGTTCGGGAAAATAGCGATAATCATGGGCCGATTCCTTGGTGCGTTGCACATAAGTGCGGCCTTCGTGCTCCAACCAGCCCAGGGTCACCTGCTCCACCTCGCCGCCTGAATCGAGAATTCGGGTTTGTCGCGCGACCTCGTACTCCAGAGCGTTGCGCACCGCGCGAAAGCTGTTCAGATTCTTGATCTCCACCTTGGTTCCCAGCTCGGCGCTCCTGCGAGGCCGCAGGGAAATGTTCGCCTCCATGCGCATCGCGCCCCGCTCCAGATTGCCGCTGTTCACACCGATATAGACCAAAATCTGGCGCAATCGCGAAAGATATTCGTTCACCTCCTCGATGGAGCGCAGGTCAGGCTCGCTGACAATTTCCAGCAGAGGCACGCCGGCGCGGTTCAAGTCGACCAGGCTCACATCGCCCGCGTGCACCAGTTTGCCCGTGTCCTCTTCCAGATGCGCGCGCGTGATGCGGATGCGTTTCGTCCCCTCGCCCGCGTCGATGTCCAGCCAACCGTTTACGCACAAGGGCAACTCATACTGGCTGATCTGGTAGCCCTTGGGCAGGTCGGGGTACATGTAATTCTTGCGCGCGAACACCGCCTCTTCTGCGATGGTGCAGTTCAGGGCCAGCCCCGCGCGAATGGTTTGAGCCACGGCCTCGCGATTGATCACGGGCAACATGCCGGGCATGGCCAGACAAATGGGGCAGGTGTGGCTGTTGGGAGGCGCATCCCACGAATCCGCGCTGCACCCGCAAAACATCTTGGATTTGGTGAGAAGCTGTGCGTGAACTTCCAGGCCAACAACAAGTTCGTATTTGGACATAGGGTGGTTTCTAATGAAATTCGTGATTGCTTACGTAGGTTTAGATAGATGCGTTTTCGACAATTTCATTGCGGTGATGCTTGTTGTCAACGAAAATCTGTATCGTCCCATCCTTTTACCGTCCGGTTTTCATTGCACAAAAGTCCTGATTTCAAAATGACTTCGGTTTAAATTGCCAGACTTCATCTCGATAAACCAACTCCACGCGAGCTAAACGCTCCACGTCAACCAAGAAATGCAGCGCGTCGGGCGTGCGCCAGGAGCGAATAAGTTCGAGCACGGCCAGACGCTCGCCTTCCATCCAAACCGCGATGGGACGTTCAGGATAACGAGCGCCCGCATAGGCTTCAACGCGTAGAGGAACCATCGTCTCGGCATCCATGCTAATTATGACATAAGTATGCGCTTAATCTTGAGTTTCAGGTCGGGCAAATCATTTTCCACAACTTGCCAGACAAGTTCTAAATCGATTCCAAAATAATGGTGCACCAGAATGTGCCTCATTCCCACGATTTGTTTCCATGGAATTTCCGGATGCCTTTCCCAAACCTCATCAGAAAGTCTGGATGCAGCCTCACCAATAATCTGCAAGTGATAAATCACCCAGACTTGCAAGAGCTCGTCTTCTTCGAATGCCGTCCGATCTTCGCCTACATGCGATTCAATTTTTTCAATGGCGTCGAGCATATCCCTTAGACGCTCGCTATCATCTCTCATAACGGCACAGCCTCTTTCAAAACACGCTCGCGTAACCGTTCCCGCAAGCCCTGAACCGTCACAACGTCCACCTCACATCCAAACACATCCTTCAATTCCATGAGCAGACCGCCCAAGTCCAGTAGGCTACGACCCGCTTCCATATCCACGAGAATATCAATGTCACTTTCTGGAATCTCATCTCCGCGAGCCACCGAGCCAAAAACACGAAGATTACGCGCGCCGTAACGCGCGGCGATTTCATAAACCATCTCGCGCTTTTCCATCAATTCTCTATATCGCATGCCAACGTGTTCGCGCTCTTCCGAAGCAGTGAATTTTTTCGGCAAGGTGACTTGGGTAGGCATAAAACAATGACTCACAACGAATTTCAAATCTTTATGTATCATACAAACGAATGAGCGGTTACGTCAAGGAAACAGCTCACGTAAAGCCACAAATAGCCTAAAACACCGTGGATCAGGCCAATTGCGGCCGCACCTGCCGCCAGTTTGTGGCCTGTTCAAAAGCGTAGGCGATGCGAAGCACGGTGGCTTCGTCGAAAGGTTTGCCGATGATCTGCAAGCCCACGGGCAATGATTCGCCCTCATCCTCCATGAACCCGGCCGGAACCGAGATGCAGGGCAACCCGGCCAGCGCGGTGGGCAGCGTCAGCACATCGGTGAGATAAAGCTCCACCGGATCGGTCGGTGACTGGCCGATTTTGAAAGGCGGCACGGGCGCAACCGGCGCAACCAATGCGTCGAAGGTCTCGAACGCGGTCTCGAACTCCTCGCGAATGAGGGTGCGCACCTTTTGGGCCTTGAGATAATACTGATCGTAATACCCGGCCGAAAGCGCATACGCGCCCAAAATGATGCGTCGCTTCACCTCCTGGCCAAAGCCGCGGCCGCGGGTCTGGCGATAGTTTTCCCACATATTGGCCGCGCCGGCGCTGAAACCGTAACGCACGCCATCATACCGGGCCAGATTGGCGCTGAGCTCGGCCGTGCCCACCAAATAGTAAACCGGCATGCCGTATTTCGTATAGTGTAAATGGGTTTCCTCGACCGTCGCGCCCAACTCCACCAGTTTGTCCACGGCCTGCAAAATAGCCCTTCGCACCCCAGGATGAATGTTTTTCACGAAATACTCTCGGGGCAGACCAAAATGCATCCCCTGGACGCCGCCCTCGAGCAAATCTTCATATCGCGGGACGGGTTCGGGCATGGTCGTACTGTCGCGCGGGTCATGTCCGGCGATGGCTTCCAGCAAGATGGCGTTGTCGCGCACATCCTTGGTCAGGGGGCCGACCTGGTCCAACGAAGACGCGAAGGCGATGACCCCCCACCGCGAAACGCGGCCGTAGCTGGGTCGCAACCCCACCGTATTCGTCCACGAAGCCGGCTGGCGCACGCTTCCGCCTGTGTCTGTGCCCAACGCGACCAAGGCTTCATCGGCCGCGACGGCCGCGGCCGACCCGCCGCTGGACCCGCCCGGAACACGATCCAGGGCGTAAGGATTGCGGCTGGTGAAAAAGGCCGAGTTTTCGGTGCTCCACCCCATCGCGAACTCGTCCAGATTCGTCTTGCCCAAAAACACCGCGCCGCGCTTGCGCAGCCGACGGCTCACCGTGGCCTCGTAGGGCGGCATGAAGCCCTCCAGGATGCGCGAACCGGCCGTGGCCGGCATCCCCTGCACGGTGATGATGTCTTTCACGGCCAGAGGAATGCCGAGCAATGAATCATCTTCCCCCGCGGCGCGACGGCGGTCGGCATCTTCGGCCTGAGCCAGCGCCAAATCCGCGTCCACATGCAAGTAGGCGCGCACTCTCGCATCCACGGTTTCGATTCGCTCAAGATGCGCCCGCGTCAATTCGACCGCAGAGATTTCACCGCGACGCAGCAGGTCTCGCGCTTCATGAATGGTCAATCGGCAGAGATCGCTCATTGGCCGCCCTCCAGCACCGCGTGGACGCGGAAATAACCGTCTTGCTTTTCGGGCGCGTTGGCCAAGGCTTCATCCACCGACAGACCAGGCTCCACCTTATCCTCGCGCATGACGCTGCGCAGGGGCAATACGGTGGCTGTGGGCGCGACGCGCGACGTATCCACCTCCTCCAGGGCCGACGCGTAATCCAGCACCGCCGACAATTGCCCCGCGAACAACTCGGTTTCCTCATCCGTCAGGGCCAGCTTCACCAGCTCGGCCACATATCGAACTTGATCCGCACTTAAGGTTGACATAGGCTAAAAGATGGACTGTTTCATCGAGAATAAACCACGGATTGGCTCCTATCTGAACTACAGACAATGGACGATAAAACGATGGGGATCAGGCTTATCCATCGTCCATCGTCCTATCGCCTTTTCTCCGCGGGCAAGCCCGCCGTAGCGCCGTTTACTCGCCGGCGTCACTCCAACACCCAGCTCAATACGGTGCTGATAACGCTGATCACGATAGCGGCGATAAAGGCGTTGACAAAACCGCCAATCAAACCGCCCTCAACGGTCAAGGCGTCGGTGAAAATCGTGGTCAACAACAACATAAACGCATTGATGACCAGCGTAAAGAGCCCGAGCGTGACGATGTTGATGGGCAACGTTAGCAGCTTGACAATGGGACGAATGAACGTATTGACCAAACCATAAATCGCGGCCACAATGAGGATTTGCAGAACATCCTGGCTGAGCGTGATCCCCGGCAAGAGCCAAGACGTCAGCCACAATGCAACGGCATTGATCAAGAGACGAACCAGTATTCTCATAACATCTTTCCTTAGAGCAGTTATCTAGAGGACGATAATCCTATATAAAATAGGGAGGCGTTTGGCCTTGGGCGAACCGCCTCCCTACTAGTATATCAGCAATTGGGGTGAAGTGAACAACTCATGGACCGTGGCGCATTAAGGGCATGTAAAGCGGGTAACGTCTTGTTGCGGGCAAGAAGCATGAACGAATATCAGGGCCACCGGTCGCGTTGCCATCGGTCCACAAGACGAAGGCGTTGCCATCTGCATCCAAGGCCACATCGGGAAAGCTTTGCGCGGCTGTAGTGACCG
Source organism: Chloroflexota bacterium (assembly GCA_013151415.1). GTDB lineage: Bacteria > Chloroflexota > Anaerolineae > J102 > J102 > JAADII01. The sequence continues at coordinate 1,111 of JAADII010000181.1, read as the reverse complement.
GATTCACGCGCATGTTCGCTAACCAGGTTCGCGTATAGGGATTCAGCCAGGCGTAGTAGATGTCAGGATCGCCGGAACGCCCATCGGCCCAGACGGCAATAATGCCATCCTCCAACGCGGCCAGTCTGGGAGTTCGTTGGTCCATCATCGTGATATCATCGTTTACGCGCTGGAAAGGCGACCAGACCGGGATCGCGCCCGTGCTCCGCGCGCTGTGAAAGATGTCGCGGCCGCGACCGGTGATGCGTTCGGCCTCCAGGATGATATGCACGCGATCATCGCCGTCCACGGCAATATCAGGCATGGCGGGATCGTTTCCGGTGAGGAGCGAACCACCCACCAATTCGGGCGTCGTCCAATTGCTCGACGAAGGCGCGCGGCTGGTTTTGAGCAAGGCCACTTGCGAGCCAGAGCGATTGATCCAGGCGACATGAACGGCGCCGCGCGAGTCGGATGCGATGGCGGGCATTATCTGGTCGCCAACCGTGACGGGATGAATCACCTGGCTGGCGGACCAAGAGCCGGATGACGGCATCATGCTCCAACGAATGTCAGAATTGCCCGTGCGCATATCCTCCCACACAACATGGGCCGCGCCTGAGGGATCGATGGTTACGTCGGGATGACGTTGATCGGAGGGCGTGGGGCTATCGTCATTGACCTGGATGGGAGGCGTCCAACCCGGACTGCCTGCGCGCTTCCACGAGGCGTAAATATCGGCGTCGCCGCTACGCGTGTCACTCCAGACGACGATGACATCGCCGTTTGGAGCAACCGCGGCCGCGGGTTCGCCCAAATTGGCCTGATTTGTGTTGGGCAAAGCGCTATTCGCACCCCAAACCAGACCATTATGAGGCATGCCGGCGCTATAGAGACGCAAACCAGAACGATTGTCCATCCACACGGCCAAGGCGTTGCCCAAGCTATCGATGGTGATTACGGCCTTGTCTTGCGTGGCGGGGCCTCCGTCATCATTGATCAGGATGCCGCATCCGGGAGCAGGGGTGGGTGTGGGGAAGGGGGTTGGTGAAATGGTGGTCGTGGGTGTGGGTGTGGGGGATGAAGTGACCGTGGGCGTGAAGGTGGGTTGGCCCGTGGGCGTGGAAGTGGG
>JAADII010000108.1:3285-3864 GCA_013151415.1 Chloroflexota bacterium | reverse complement strand
CCCACGCCCACCCACACGCCCAATCCCACATCCACCCCCACGCGCACCCCCCAACCCACCCTGACGCCCACGCCCGCGCCGCCGCTCCAGCGTTTTTTGCCGCCTGGCGGGCGCGTCGATTTGCGGGTCTTTTTCCTCTCGCTCGTGGCCAACGCGGTCGCGGCCGCTTTGCATTTCATCTTCACTCGCGGCGACACCAAATCGCGGCCGATCATCGTGCGCAACATTCTCATATCCATCATCGGCGCACAAGCTTTCTATGTGCTCTACGCCTTGGGTTGGTTGCCCGGCGGCAGCGTGCTCCATAATATTGTTGGTCCGGCGGGCGCATTGCTGGCCGTCTTTTTGGGCGGCCTTGCGCCCTTCCTCACCGACCGCGTCTTACCCGCTGAAGAGGCCATTCATACGTCATAAACAGCAAGCGGCGCGGATGGCGGCCCGCTGATAGGGATGAAAAGACGGTAAGACGATGAGACCATCGATGAGCTTGCCCCCATCGTCTATTTTCAAAGTCCGACGGCGGGCTTGCCCGCTCCGATACAGATGAAAATCGCTTGCGCCGACCAACGTAGACCAAAG
>JAADII010000108.1:0-3267 GCA_013151415.1 Chloroflexota bacterium | reverse complement strand
TCTATGTTGGTCCTATGGTCTATGTTGGTCTGAGCGCTCATCAAGGCCTGTGCGACCGACATCGGACATTGGACGCTTATTTTCGAAGCAGCAAATGAAACACTCCCCCTCCATTCTCCATCCCGGCGCTATTTTGCGCGATCGTTATGAAATACTCGAGCTCATCGGCCAGGGCGGCATGGGCGCGGTTTACAAGGCCGCAGACTTGCGCCTAACCGGTCGTTTATGCGCGGTCAAGGAGATCTTGCCCGCGCTAATCGGATACGAGGAGGACATCGCCTCTTATCAAGAGCAATTTTACCAGGAAGCCAGCATTCTCGCCCAGCTCGACCATCCCAATTTGCCCAAGGTCAGCGATTATTTTTCCGAGCAGGGCCGCGAATACTTGCTCATGGATTTTGTCGCGGGCAAAGATCTGCGAGAGATCATCGCCGACGCCCAGCAAAAGGGCGAGTTTTTGCCCGAAGAAACCGTGCTCGATTGGGCCAAACAATTGTGCGACGCCCTTATCTATTTGCATAGTCGCACGCCGCCGGTTCTCCATCGCGACATCAAGCCTTCCAATATCAAGCTCACGCCCAGCGGGCATATCAAGTTGGTGGATTTCGGCCTGGTCAAAGTGTTGTCGGCCGATGATAGTCGCACCGTCACCGTGGTGCAGGGCCGCGGCACCCTGCAATACACGCCCTTGGAGCAATATGGCGGAGACACCGGTCACACCGACGTGCGCAGCGATATCTATGGCTTGGGCGCGACCCTGTATTATTTGCTCACCTTGCGCGCGCCCGTCGACGCGCGACAGCGCTTTTTGCATCCGGGCAGCTTGCCCCTGCCGCGCACCATTAATCCGGCCATTTCCCCTCCGGTCGAGCGCGCGATTCTCGCGGCCATGGCCATGCACCCCGATGACCGCCCCGCCTCGGTGGAAGATTTCGCCGACATGCTGTTCAGCCGTCATGATGTGGTGACGGTGGGCGGCGCTTACACCATGCCCGAAGCGCGCTGGACAGACGCATTGCGGGCCAATGCATGGTATTTGGGGCTGGCCGTGGCTCTTCTCTTGATGGCCTTGATGATCAGTTTGTCCAGCTCTCTAACTTGACGAGGTGACTATGGAACGGGAAGTCGCCATGCTTATTTTACAACGAAGCGAGGGTTCAGGCGGTCGTTGGCCCTTAGAAAACGAGGTCACGCGCATTGGTCGGAGCCCCGATTGCGAGATCATCTTGCCCGAGCGCGTGGTCTCGCGCGAGCATGCGCAGATCGAGCGTCGCGAGGACGCGTATTATTTATTCGATTTGGGCAGCAAGAACGGCACTTTTGTCAATGGCGAGCCGGTGGGACAGGTGGGCTACCGGCTTCAAGATGGGGATGAAATACAGATCGCGCTGCGATTCCGGCTCACCTTTGTGGATGCGGGCGCGACCGCGCCCCTGACATTGGACGCGCCCATCAGCGCTTCGACCCCAACGCTCCACCTGGACGACACGCAACGCTCGGTGCAAATTCGCGGCCGGACGCTCACCCCGCCCCTTTCGGCCGCTCAATATCGGCTGCTGAGCGCGCTGGTCGCGGCCGATGGCGCAGTCATCAGCCGCGACGAAGTCGTGCGCGTCGTCTGGCCCGATGCAGAGGGCAGCGGCGTTTCGGAGCAAGCCATCGATGCATTGGTGCGACGCCTGCGCGAACGTCTGGCCGAATTAGAGCCAAACCACCAATACATCGTCACGGTGCGCGGGCACGGATTCCGTTTGGACAATCCGAAATGAAGCTCGCGTAAGCGTTAAGCCGGTTTAGATGGCGGCGAAGAGCGCCTCTTCCAAGATGTCGATGGCCTCGTCGAGCAAGTTTCGAGGGATGTTTAGGGCGGGGATAAGACGCACCGCGTTGACGCCGCAGCCAAGAATGAGCAGGCCTCGCTCATAAGCTTCTTGTACCACGCGGTCGCGCAATTCGGGCGCTCGCGCCCTGCTTTCTTTGTCTTTCACCAGCTCCACGGCGAGCATCAGCCCCAAACCGCGCACATCGCCGATATGAGGATGGCGTTGGGCGATGGTCTGTAGCCGCGTTTTGAGATAAGCGCCGCTTTCCGCCGCCATCTCGATGAAGCCGTTCTCGAGCAGGTCGATGGTGGCCAATGCCGCGACGCAGGAGAGGGGGTTGCCGCCAAATGTGCTGGCGTGCGCGCCCGGCGGCCAATTCATGATGTCGGCGCGGGCCACGATCGCGCCCAGCGGCATGCCGCTGGCAATGCCCTTGGCCAGACAGATGATGTCTGGCTCCACCCCCCAATGTTGGCATGCGAACATTTTGCCGGTGCGGCCAAAACCCGTTTGCACCTCGTCCAAGACCAGCAAAATGCCATGCCGATCACAAAGCTCGCGCAGGCCGGGCAGAAAATCGGGGGGCGGCACAATATAACCGCCTTCGCCCTGAATCGGCTCCACGATGATGGCCGCCACTTCCTCGGCCGGGACTGTGGTCTTGAAAAGCGTGTTTTCAATATAGTCCAACGCGGCGACAGCGGGATCTTGACCGGGCCACGGATTGTGATAGGGATCAGGATAAATTGCATGGGACACCTGGGGCAGAAGCGGTGCAAAACCGCGACGCTGCACGGCCTTGGATGCGGTTAGCGAGAGCGCGCCAAAAGTGCGGCCATGAAATGCGCCCCGAAAGGCGAGAAAGCGGGGGCGTCTCGTATGATAGCGCGCCAATTTCATGGCCGCTTCCACAGCCTCCGCGCCCGAATTGCCGAAGAAGACCTTCGTGGGGCCGGAGATGGGCGCGATCTGGTTCAGGCGTTCGGCCAATTCGATCTGTTGCGGATAGTAAAAATCGGTGCCCGACATATGGATGAATTGCTCCAACTGCGCCTGAACGGCCTTCACCACGGCGGGGTGAGCGTGGCCTGTGTTTGTCACCGCGATGCCTGTGGCGAAATCGAGATAGCGCTTTCCCTCCACATCCCACACTTCCGAACCGCGCCCGCGCGCCATGACAAAAGGATAGCTGCGCGTATAGGATGATGAGATGTTTTCGGCGTCCCTTCGGATATAATCTTGCGTCTTGGTTTGCGTCTCGGCAATCGTTGCCGTGGTCATGTTCGTCCTCCTTGACGTGGGTTGAAAAGTGTGAGGCGCCGCGCCTCTTCTTGTCCAACAGGGAATGAGTATCCCTTTTTTGTTTCGATGGTCGGGCTTCCGCAGCCGGTTTTCGGTTGTCGGCGCGATGCGACTCGAGAGCTTGCAGCAAAAATTTTCTTAT
>JAADII010000043.1 GCA_013151415.1 Chloroflexota bacterium | reverse complement strand
ATGTGGGCTGAACCGGCGTATTGGTTGGGGCTGGTTTGGTGGGCTTCGAGGTGGGCGTGGCCGTGGGGAAGACAGGAGGCGGGGTGGGTGGAACGGGCGTGGGGGTTGGGGTGGCTTGGGGCCGCGATGTGGGGGTGGGTGTGGGCGTTAAGGTGAGGGTGGGCGTGGATGTTGGCGTGTTGGTGGGCGGTGCAATGGCCACGGTTCGGGCCAGAACCACGCCATCGGGTTGTAGCCAGCCCACTACCTGAGCAAAAGCGCCAATTTCTGGCTGGCCCTGCACCTGGGCCTGGCTGATGTCCACCAAACGCCCTTGAATGGTTAGGCGCTGGCCTTCGATGGCCGTGATTATGCCGTCGAAGGCCACTTCAGGCAAAGGTTTGGCTTCAATACGTTCTGCGACCAAGGTGACGCCGTCATTGGCTATGTGGCCAACCACATTGACGAACGCGCCAACGAAAACCCTTCCAATGATAGTGGTGGCTTCGGTGATGGCAAATCGTCGCCCGACAACGCGAATGTGCTGTCCGGCGATGTACTCTTGCACCAGGCCGCTGACCGACACTCTGCCAGGAGGCGCCACTGCGGTGGGCTCTTCGCTGGGACGACGGAGCAAATCCACCTGGATCGCCACTTTTTGGCCGTTGGCCCATGTTTGATAATGAACTCGAACTTCGTCTCCCACCTGGATGCGCGATAGATCGAGCGTGGCTGCGCGAATGTATGTCGTTCCGGCCACCACAATACGATCGGGTGCGATTTCGGTGATCACGCCCGTGGCGATCTGGACGGCGAGCGTGGCGGTTGGCGTAACTGTGGGGGTGGGTGTGGGCGTTAAGGTTGGGGTGCGCGTTGGGGTGGGGGTGGCTGTGCGTCGCGGTCGCATAAGCGGCGCGCGCGTGGGTCGGCGCGTGGGCGTGTAGGTGGGCGGCGCGGGGGTGTCGGTGGCTCGCGAATCCAGCTTGAATCCCACCGGCAAGGCTGTGGGCGTGGGGCTGGGAACCGGCGTGAACGTGGGTGTGGGAGGCAAGCGCACCAATCGCCAATAATTCACTTCGATCAAGTTGTCGGGCGTCGTTCGTCCCCGAATGAACACGCGCGCGCCCAAAGGCAACTGGGCAAAACGCGCTCGGTCAAAGGCGATCTTCACGAGGAACTTGTCGACGCGCCAATACTCCCCTTCCATGGCTGTAATTTCGCCCTGAAATTCCACCTCGACCAATCTGTTTTCCTGAAGCGCTTGTTGGGTTTCCTCCTTGCGACGTTGCTGGTATTGATTTTCCAGTTCGGCTCGTTCGTGCGGATCAAAGGTGGTCAGCAAAATAACGCGTTCGCTCAGTCGCTTGACAGGGTAAAGGGGATCGCCGGGCAAAGCGTGCGCCGAGACGCGCAGGGTGGTGACCCCCATAATGACGAATAGGAGCAAGGTCACTGCAACCGCGGTGGCCCAGGCGGGAACCGGCCGGGGACCCAAGCTTTGCCCCAATTGTCGCCAAAGATGGCGCCAGGATGCTTGCCAGGCAGGGCCGCGAACCGGCGCAGGCTTTGGCCGCGCCGGCGCTGTTTGAGCGGGAATGGCCGCCAGAACGCGCGCTCGGGCGCGAGCCAACGCCGGTTCAGGATTAGGAATCGGTCTGGCCGCGGCTCGCAAAGCCTGCGCCATCTCCAACATGACCGCCATCTCTTCTTGCAGCTTCGAGTCGCGCGCGGAGACATCCTGAAGCTCGCCTTCTTGCTCCAGGTTTTCCAGCAATTGCTGGAAAAGCTCGTAGCGTTCCTGTTCTTCGTGGTTCATGAAGCGGATGGATCGGTCATAATGCGACGCAAGCTGGCTATGGCCCGATATTGAAGAGCCTTGACCGCGCCCTCGGTTTTGCCAAGCGCGTTGGCCACCTCGGCGATGCTGTATCCTTCGAGAAAACGGAGGGTGATGACCTGGGCCTGCTCTTCGGTTAACAAGTTGATGGCGCGTATAAGCGCATCACTATCCAGCCTGGCGGCCGCGGTTTGAAAGGGGTCATCGCCGCTGGCGGGAAGGTGAGGGGCGTCGTCGATATTGGTGAAATCGGCTCGGCTTCGTTTTCGATATTGATCAATAATCAAATTATGGGCGATGCGATAAAGCCAGCCCGAAAAGGATGTTCTCCATGCTTTGTCGGCTTGGAGCGCTTCCAGCATACGCAAAAACACCTGTCCAGTAAGGTCTTCAGCCAGGACAGGGTCGCTTATCCGATGATATACATAACTGTATATCTTCGGTGCGTAAATGTCGTAGAGGGAAGCAATGGCGTCCGGATCGCGAGTTGCGGCCCGTTCCACCAATGTCACCTCGTCTGGGGGAATGCGTGACACCGTCTGTTTACGAGTCAAGACGAGGTAGCCGGATAAAAGCTACGGGTGGATGCCAAAAAGGCGGTTTTTCAAGTCATGCGCATTTGTCTCCACACATCGTAAATGCGCTGGAGAACAGTGACTCCCGCCAAAATGGCGATAATAGCCAGACCATATAAAGGATAGCCCAGCACCAGTGCGGCCGAGAGCACGATGTAGCGTTCGACCCGGGTGCCAAAACCCACCTTGGTTTGCACGCCCAGGCCCTCGCCGCGCGCTCGCGTATAGCTGACCATATAACTGGCAATGAGCGCCGCAAATGCAAGAGCTACGCCCAGGGCATTGCCTTGCAAAACCGACCAATAGCCGATAGCTCCCATGACGACTGATTCACTTAATCGGTCCAATGTGCTGTCCCAAAAAGCGCCAAATTTGTTCTTGACGCCAATCCTGCGAGCAAGCGTTCCGTCGATGGCGTCGCCAAAACCGGCGAAGATATACAAAAGGCCGGCGACAAATATCTTGTCTTGGGCAATAAAAAATGCAGCGAGGAGATTGATGCAGAACCCAATGAAGGTGACCACATTGGGTGTGAGATGTAGCCTGAGAAGCACCTCGGCAATGGCCTCGAACAAACCTTTGAAGGTTTGTCGTCCCCAATCGGTAATCATGTGCTAAAATATCCTTGTCAGAGTGAGTGCATACGGCGCTTCAAACGAGTCGCGACCGTGCTTGTTGATAAGTTTTAGTGTACAATAATTGAAAGACAGGTGTCAAAGCCTCAGTTGGGGTCATTGACCGCCCAATTTCAGCCCAAGTCGCGATTTCGACCTGCGCTATCTTAACCCATTTTATCTAGTCGCCTATGTTTCGCCGTTCACGCCTCGATCAAAGGGCGTTTCAACGAGCCGTCGATATCTTGCGAGAAGCGCAACGCGTGGTGGCGCTTACAGGCGCGGGCGTATCCACGCCTTCCGGCATTCCTGACTTTCGCTCCGTTGGCTCTGGGTTGTGGAATTTCGCCAACCCGATGGAAGTGGCGTCGTTGTGGGGCTTTCGGGCCAGGCCAGAGCGCTTCTACGAATGGATACGGCCTTTGACCAAAACGGTCTTGCAGGCCAAGCCAAACCCGGCTCATTTTGCGTTGGCTGAGTTGGAGCGTTTGGGCAAATTGCGCGCATTGATCACCCAAAACATCGATGCGTTGCATCAGAAGGCGGGCGTCAACGAGGTTATCGAACTTCATGGCCATTTACGCACGGTCTCTTGCCTGGCATGCGGTCATCGCGAACCCTCGGCTACGTATCTCGATGCGTTCGTCAGCCGCGGAGAAATGCCTCGTTGTCCCAGTTGCGCCGCTGTGATGAAACCGGATGTGATTCTTTTTGGCGAGCCATTGCCTGAGGCCGAAATTCTGCGCGCGCAGGAAGAGGCCTTGCATTGTGATCTGATGATTGTGGCCGGCTCCTCATTGGAAGTGATGCCGGCCGCCGATCTGCCGGCCCTGGCTGTGCGTAGCGGCTCTAAATTGATCTTGGTGAATTTGGGCATGACGCCTTACGATCATTTGGCGGACGCGCGATTGCAGGGCGACGTGGCGGATATGCTGCCTCGATTGGTGCGGGCCATCTGATCTGGGAAGAACAAAAGCCGCTTCCTTGAGAGAAAGCGGCTTTGTTGGAGGGGTGGAATTGCTAAAGAAGGGGTCAGGGTTGGAGAATGATGGGCAACCAGGGGCCGCCATTGTTGATAGAGACCAACATATCCACGCCCTGGAAGCGGTTGGGCGTGCCCGGGCCGCCATCGACCAAAATCGTCACGCGGCTGGCGCCCACCGGCACTTTATCCATGTCCAGGCTGATCTGCATATCGTTGGGCGTGAAGCCGTTGTTGGGCGTGAGAATGACCCAATCCACTGTGCTTAGTTGCCGCACTGCGCCATTGGCCTCTACAAGGCGGAAACCATCCTCTGTTTTTTCCACCGAAAAATCGCGATCGGCCAGCGACTGCTGGATGTCCCACCAATCGCCCGAAGGCACAGCGTAAGCGTACCAATGGATGGCGTTCTGGCCTTCGACCGCTTGGCCAATGTGCACATAAGCCAAAGGACTGTTGGCGCCTGCATTGGCGACCATTGTCAGCTCGGTGGGCGTGACCACCATGCCTGTGGCTTCGATGGTGAGAGACACCGGGATCACCGCCGGGCTGCCCTCGATGTCGCCTGCATCCACGCGGATCTGGCCTGAATAAGCGCCTGGTCGCAGGTTTTGCGGCGCAACCGACACTGTGACCGTATCATCGGTCTGACCGCGAACCTTGCTCACTTGCAACCAGTTTCCGCCGTCATCGGTGGAAACGGTGATGGCGTAGTTTTGCGGCCCGCCATCCCCCGCATTGCGAATGGACATGGTCACCGGGTCGGGCAAAACGCCGCCAACATTGTAGGCGAAATTCATGGAGGCGGGCTCCACCTCGAGCAGCGGCCCTGTGGGAATGACCGTAAGCCGCACCGTGATCTGTTGTGGGCTGTCCAGCACTGCGTTGCTGCGAGCGGTGATCGAAATCGTGGCTTCATAAACGCCGGGAGTCAGGTTTTGGCCGTTGATGCTGATGGTGTGTGTGCCGGGCGTGGTTCCTTCGATGGGCGTCACCGTGAGCCAATCTTCGAATTCGCTGACATCGTAGAGGAAGGCGCCGCCACCGCCCACGTTGGTTACTTCGAATGTCTGAGGCGCGGGGTTCGCGCCGCCCCGCAACATCTGGAATTCGATCACATCGGCGCTAACGCTCATGCGAGGAGGCTCGAGCCCGCTGCCGTCGAAATTGCCTGCGCCAATGACGACGGGTGAACGCAATGGGGCCCCAATGGCGCCGCTGCGGTTGTTGGGATCGACGCCGGGATTCCAGAATATCTCGTAACTTGAGGCGCGCGCAATCACGAGTTCGTCCAGACCGTCGCCGTCCACATCACCGGCGGTGATGGCCTTGAGATCGCGACCCAATGCCAGGCCAGGATTATCCCACACCGCGGGGAAGGAGTCGGCCCCCCAATTGAGACCGATCATGGAGATGCCGTCATCCTTTTGGGGATCGCGAATAAAGAACGCTTCTTGATCGCCGCTGCCAGTGACATCGGCCAAGGCGATATCGGTGAAGTAGGGGAACGCGGTGCGTTGGCCATTGGGCGCGTCGGCCACAGGGTTAGGGGGCGCATACCAGAATACGAGGATGGAGGGGAATGTGCCCAGCACGCCCCCGCGCGTGGTCACTAATTCTTCCAGCGCGCCATTGCCCGGATTCACATTGCCCAGGGCCACGTCGATCCAGGGAAAGGTGTAGGTGTTGTCGGCCACCACGCCCCAACCGCCTGTATCGGTGCGGGAAATGATCTTGATGCGTTTGTCCACCTCGCGCACCATCACCAGCTCGTCGCCGGCCAGGCCGTTGTAATCGCCGGTGGCCAATCGGATCCAGGGCCCGCCGAAAAGTTCGTCGTAAACCTTGGTCCATTGTGTGCCGGTTTCATCGCCGTCGTATATTTGAATGCTGTAAGAGCTATTCCCGCGATCGTCGGTGCGTTGCAAGATAATTTCATCGCGGCCGCCATCGCCGGGAATCACATCGCCCGCAGCGACAAAGGTGTAGACAAAACCGCTGGGCAGGGTTTCCAGGAAGCTGGGGGCGGGGCCGCCGCCGGGCGCGGTTGGATTCCACAAACGCGCTGTGCCGCCGCCAATGGCGAGAATCTCGTCAATGCCGTCTGCATTGACGTCGAGCACCGTAAAGTTGGTCCAACCGGCGGATGAACTGGTCCAGGTGAATGGCGCCTGGCCCGGTTGCGCCACCGGGTCCACCACCTGAATGAAGCTGGCCGTGTCAATGTATGCAAGTTCGGCGTCGGGCGCCGCGGCCGGAGCCGCGGTGGATGGAGCGGGAGTCGTCAGGTCGATGGCCATCCAACCGGCCACGACCGCTAAAATCACCAAAAGTAGGTAGCGAGAACGCATGAAATTTCACTCTCCTTTGACATCGAGATACGCCGCGAACCAGGTTTCGCCGCAGCAAAAAGGGATTATAGCACAGATCATGGCCGAATGAGGACTTTCAGAACGCCCGGTTCCGCGGCTTTGCGCAAGGCTGTTGGGGCCTCGTCCAAAGCAAATATTTCATGAATCAAGGGCCGTGGATCCACCTTGCCCGAGGCGAGCGCAGCGATGGCTTGCGGGAATGGCCCGCATCGACTGCCGATGATCTTGATCTCATGGACGACGATGGCCGCAGTATCCAGATGGGCCGGTTGCGCCGATGTGCTTTTCAAAATGAGCGTTCCGCGCGGCCGCAGGACGCCCAAAACTTGGCTCAAGGCCGCGGGGCGACCTGTGGCGTCCACGGCCAGGTCAAATTCTTCGTCCGGCGGCGTGGCGCGCGCGGTGCGAATTCCCAATCTCGCGGCAACGGCCAGTTTTTGTTCATGATGTCCCACAAGCAAAGGATTGAAGCCTTCGGCCCGAAACGCCTGCGCGATAAGTTGTCCCAGGCGTCCATCTCCAAAAACGACAATGCGATCGCCCGCGTCGGGCGGCGCGTCGCGTAGAGCCGCGTAGGCCGCAGCGGTGGGTTCGGTGAACACAGCGATTTCATCGGGAAGATCATCGGGTATGGGGTGAAGGTTGGCTAGGGGGCTTAGAAAATAATCGGCAAAAACGCCATCCCAGCGTTCGATGCCCAACACGCGACGGTGCAAACAGTGCGTGGTGAGGCCGCGACGGCAATGCTCGCATTTGCCGCACATGGTGTTGATTTCGCCCACAACCCGCCGACCCACCCAGTCTTCATTTCCGGGCGCGGCCGCCACGTCGGCCACATACTCATGCCCCAACACGCCCCGATATCCCCCTTTATATCCGGCCATGAGCGCCAAATCTGTGCCACACACCCCGGCCATCCTCAAGCGCAAAAGCGCCTCCCCTGGCTTAGGCTCGGGTTGAGGATAGTTTGCATCCAGCTTCAAACCGAATTCGGTTAGAACAAGCGCTCGCATGGCGATGAAAGACGATAATTATAGAATCTCAAAGATTTAATTCATGTTACGCAGTCCTCAACGCATTTGGATGCACGCGAGATGGTTCATCTGCTTAAGGGGTTTGTGAACGACTCTCGAACGCGCAAAACCGGGCGACAAGCGACCCGGTTTTGTGCGATGAGACGTTCAGGCGGTGGCCGATTGTTTGCGCGGCCGACGAAATCGTTTCAATGGATTCATCTCGTCATGATGCCATGAGGAAAGCAATGGCGTGGCGATGAACAGCGAAGAATAGGTTCCGCTAAGCAATCCCACGAACATGGTGGCGATAAAGGGACGGATCGTAATGCCGCCAAAGAGCAGCAGCGCAATCATCACGAACATGGCGTTAATTTGGGTGGCGATGGAGCGCTGCATGGTTTCGAGCAGAGAACGGTTGGCGATGGTGTCGAAATCTTCGCCGCGGCGTCGTCGCGAGTTTTCACGAATGCGGTCGAATACGACAATGGTGTCTTGCACTGAAAAACCGATAATGGTGAGCAATGCCGTGAGAAACAAGGCGTCGACTTGCCATCCTGCAATCCACCCCATGATGGAGTAAAAGCCCATGGTGATGAGGATGTCATGGAGCATGGCCAAAATCGCGGCCGAACCAAAACGAACCGGATGCTCGACATTGCGAAATGCCCATGTGATGAAACCCAAAATGACCAGCGAAGCGAGCGTTACGGCGATGATGGCTGTGCGAGTCACTTCATGGCCGATGGAGGGGCCAACCGAGCGAAAAACAAGCTCTTCGGGCGCTTCGCCAAACGCCTCGGTCATGGCGGCCAACAAAGCCGCTTTCTCTTCGGGCGTGATTTGAGCGGTGCGGATGTCAAGCGTGCGGTCATCTCCGACAGTGTTCACGCTTACGTCGGTAATGCCGTTTTCGTTGAATATGCGCACCACATCACCGGGCGCAATGGGCCGACTGAAGCGCACCTCCCACAATGTGCCGCCCGTGAAATCGACCGAGAAAAAGAGGGGCGAGCCAGTGAGAATCAATGTGGCCAGGATAGAGATCAACCCGGGCAAAATGAGCAGCGCGGAAAAACGATAGTACCAGCGCCGTTGTTGGACGATGTGGAAAATGTCAAACATGTGTAGTCTCAACGATTAATGAATGCCAGACAATGGGACGGTGATGATTTGGTGAATCCGTTGGTCGTTTGGTCTGTGCGCGTCCAAACTTCTGATCACGGATATCAGGCCCCAAAGAGGAAGAGATGTTCGCGCAATCGAGCGCCGAAAAAGCCCACCACAATGCGCAGGAAGGTGCGGGTGACGATCATGGCTGTGAACATGGAAATGAGCACGCCAATGCCTAAGGTGATGGCGAAGCCCTGCACAATGGAAGCGCCGAAGTTGGAGCCGAAATAATAGAGAATGACGCACGAGATCAAGGTGGAAAGGTTTGAATCGAGAATGGATGTCCAGGCGCGAGAAAATCCGGCCTCCAACGAATTGGGCAGCGAGCGTCCTGCTCGCAATTCCTCCTTCATGCGCTCGAATACGAGAATGTTCGCGTCTACGGCCATGCCTGTGGAGAGCAAGAATCCGGCGATGCCGGGCAATGTGAGCACCACAGGCAGAAGTTTGTAGACCGCCATGTTGTAAAGCGCATACGAGATCAGCGCCAGATCGGCCAGAAAACCCGAAAGCCGGTAGTAAACCAGCATGAACAAGAGCACGATAATCACGCCAATGGTTCCGGCCAAAACGCTGGAGCGCACCGAATCTTCACCCAACGAGGGGCCAATCGTGCGCACATCCACGACAGTGAGAGGCACGGGCAAAGCGCCGTATCGCATCTGCACGGCAAGATTACGCGCCTCTTCCAGGGTGAAATCGCCCTGAATGATGCCGCTGCCATCCGGGATCGGCGAGTTGATGCGCGGCGCTGAGAGCACGGTTTTATCCAACACGATGCCGAGGAAATTGCCTACATTTTCGGTGGTGTATTCGCCAAAGATTTTGGCGCCTTCAGGCTTGAACTCAAAGGCGATGACCACTTCCTGTGTGTTGGGATCGCGCGTCACATCCACGCTGTCCAATTGATCGCCGGTGAGTACGGTTTTATAGACGACGGTGTCGGTGGTCACGCCGCTGGTGTCGAGCGATGTGACGATTTTCGCGCCTTCGGGCAGGGGGGTTTGTCCCATCTCTACAAATTCCAACTGCCCTGTGCCTTTCAGCGTGGCGATGGCGGTGTCGGGGTCTTCAACGCCGGGCAACGCCACGATAATGCGATCGCCGCTAACCAGGATGAGCGGTTCGGTGACGCCCAGACCATTGACGCGACGATCGATAATAGTGCGCACCGTTTCCATATCTTCCGCGCTGGCCTGGCGTCCTTCTGGCAAGTCGGCCTCGAGCACCACTTGCGTGCCGCCTTGCAAGTCCAACCCCAGGCGAAGGGTCAGCGCATCGGCCGGATTTTGATGACCCGCAACAAGATTGGTGAACCATTCGGGATGCGCGTTGGGAATGGCCACATATGCTGCAAAGGCGGTGAGAATGAGGATGAACACAAGAGTGATGATATCTCGACGCATGAGGATAAGGTCCTGAACAGAAAAAAAATTATTCGAAAGCGGACCAACTTCGGCCCTAAAAGGCGGTTTTGAAGCGTTTCGACAGAGCAAAACGCATGTCTTTTTCGAAGATGACAGACCGAGTTGGGTCAGGTTTCCAAAATCAGGGTTTGCGAAAAAGTATGGAAAATAGCAAACCAAATGATTATAGGAGGGGTGAGAGGGGGTGTCAAATCGTCGGCGTTCGCGCGGGGTGCGTTTCAATAGTCGGCGCCGAACATGAGATCGCAACGATTTAGGCCAGCTCGAGGTCGGCCATTTTGGCCAACGCTGCGCCTTCTTGCAACAACGCCTGCACAGCTTCGTCTGAGTGCGCTTCGGCGTAAACCCGCAGCACCGGCTCGGTTCCGGAGGGGCGAATGAGCAGCCAGCTGTCGTCGGCCAGAAGATATTTCACGCCATCGCGAGTGTTCAACCCCACCAGAGGCTGGCCGGCGAGGCTGGCGGGCGCGCTATCCACGAGGCGACGCACGAGTTCGGGTTTGGAAAAAGGCTCCACCCTGAAATCGTGGCGCGCGTAGGCGAAATGGCCAATGCGTTCCATAACCCCTTCGATAAGGGCTTCGATATCGCCTCCTTGCTTGGCCACCAACTCGGCCAGAAGCAGCCCCATGAGCACGCCATCTCCTTCTGGAATATGACCCTTGATCGAGATGCCGCCCGATTCCTCGCCGCCGATGAGCACATCTTCGCTCAGCATGAGGTCTGAGATGTGGTTAAAGCCCACTGGCGTCTCGTGTACGGTGAGATCATGTTCTTCGGCCAACAGGTTGAGCATTTGCGTGGTGCTCACAGTTTTCACCACCGCGCCTCGTTGACCCTGTTGAAGCAGATAATCCAATGCCAGGCTCATAATGCAGTGCGGGTCGATGAATCGACCCGAAGCGGCCATGGCGCCGATGCGGTCTGCATCGCCGTCGGTGGCCAGTCCCAGGTCCATTTTTTGCTGTTGCATAACCTGGCTGAGGGGGGTGAGGAAACGGCCAATCGGTTCGGGATGAAGCCCACCGAACCCCGGATTCATTTCGTGGTGCAGTGTAAGGGGTTCCAGGCCCGCTTCGCGTAGTAATCGGTCGGTGTAGTTGATGCCGGCGCCATACATGGCGTCAATGACTATGCGCAGACCAGACTCGGCAATGGCTTGCAGATCCACCAGGCTGCGCACGTGTGCAGCGTAAGCCGGATAGGGATCGAAGAATTCGAGCAGACCTTGTCGTTGTGCGGCCTTTAACTTCATGCGGCGCGGCTCGCGACCTGTGCTCAGATTGTGGGTCAGCGCTTGCTCCACGCGGCGACCCGCTTCGGGGCTGGCCGCGCCGCCATAGGTGGCTTTTAGCTTAAGGCCGTTGTAGCGCGGGGGATTGTGACTGGCCGTGATCATAACGCCCCCCTGCGCTTTGTGATGAAGGATGGCGTAGGATATGGCCGGCGTGGCCGCGAAGCGCTGACTCAGCAACACGCGAATGCCATTGGCTGTGAACACTTCGGCCACTGTAGCCGCGAAACGATCGGAAAGAAAGCGGGTGTCGTATCCCACAACCAGCGTGGGTGAGTCGCCATTAGCATCGGCATTGACGATGTCGGCGATGGCTTGGGCCACGTGCGCGACATTGGCGAATGTGAAATCTTCGCTAATGACGGCGCGCCAGCCATCGGTGCCAAATCGTATTCCCATGGAGCGGGCTCCTCTTGTTCGATATTGGCGTATTGCGCATTGCGTATTATTTCATCTAGATGCAGGTCTTTTCCCCATCGACTTGCGCAATACGCAACAGGCAATACGTGAGTTTCAGCATGAAAGGGTGAAGACGTAGAAGGGCGTGCAGGTCGTTTTTGCATGAGGGGCGACCAAGCCTCTGATTTGTACCACACGCGGGCCAGGAGTTCCAAGCCTGGGGGCTTCGGTTACGAAGTCGGGCGCAATCTGTGGTATGCTAAAGCCTGTGTTGCGAACTTTTGTTGATGGCCGGCGTTCGCCGTTTCCCTGTCTCTATTTTGGTTCGCCCCGGCGATCATACGCAAAACCAATAGGCCCTAAAGTGACTTCCCCTAAGTTCGGTTCGATGCCTTTATGAAAGCCGTGATCATGGCCGGCGGGCAGGGCACGCGCCTGCGGCCTCTCACCGTCAATCGCCCCAAACCATTGATGCCGCTGGTCAACAAGCCGGTGATCGGCCATATTGTTGACTGGCTCAAACGGCATCGGCTGCATCACATGATCCTCACCCTTCAGCACAAAGCCGAATGGTTTCAAAATTACTTGCCGGGCGGCGCGAATATCGGCGTTCGTTTCGATTATTTGATAGAAGATGTGCCTTTGGGCACCGCGGGCGGGGTGGCCAACGCACTTAGGGCGGGGCTTGTGGATGAAACCGAAACCATCTTGGTGGTCAGCGGCGACGCGCTCACCGATATTGATATCGCCGCCTTGCTCGAGTTTCACCGCAGCCGCGCAGCCGATGTGACTGTGGCTTTGCATCGGGTGAGCGATCCGCTGGAATATGGCATGGTGATCACCGAGGCCGATGGACGAATCACGCGCTTCATCGAAAAGCCCGGCTGGGGCGATGTGGTGAGCGATCTGGTGAACACAGGCGTTTATGCGCTCGAGGCTTCGGTGCTCAAACGGATTCCGCCTCACACCGCCTTCGATTTCAGCCATGACCTTTTTCCGCAACTCATGGCGGAGGGTCGCCGCGTGTTTGGTTGCGATATTGGGGGCTATTGGTGCGATATCGGCTCGCCCGCCACCTATCTTCAGGCCAACGGCGATGTGCTCTACAATCGCGTGCAACACGAGCCTTTGGGCAAACCCATTGGCGGCGACATTTGGGTGGGCGAAAATGTAGAGATCGCGCCCGACGCGCGGCTTTATGGCCCCATCTATTTGGGACATAATGTGCAGATCAAGGGCGGGGTTGTCATCCAGGGCCCCACCGTCATTCGCGATGACACGGTTATCGACAATCGCGCCCAAATCTCTCGCTCGGTTATTTGGCGCGGGTGTTATGTGGGCGAAGACACGCAGCTTAACGGGGCATTGATCTGCCGACAATGCGTGTTCAAACGTCGCGTGTTTGTGCAAGAGGGCGCGATGATCGGTGATCGATGCATCATTGGCGAAGGCGCTGTCATTAGCCCCAATGTAAAATTATGGCCCGGCAAAGAGATCGACGCCGGAGCCATTATTCGCGAAAGCATTGTTTGGGGCTCTCATGGTCGGCGCGTGCTGTTCACCCGTTTTGGCGTGACCGGCGTAGTCAATGTGGACCTGACGCCCGAATTTGCAGCCAAATTGGGGGTGGCGTTTGGAGCCAGCCTGCCCAAAGGCAGCTATGTGACCATTAATCGCGATTGGCATCCCACCTCGCGCATGATCAAGCGCGCCATCATTTCCGGTTTGCCGGCGGCGGGCGTCAATGTGTGGGACTTGCGAGCCGAACCCATTCCTGTGGCTCGGTATCTAACTCGGACCACCGAGGCCAAAGCGGGGGTGCATGTGCGCATCTCGCCCTTCGATCGGCGCGTGGTCGATATCCGGTTCATGGATGAAGACGGCATGAACCTGGGGCGCGCCAAAGAGCGCGAGATCGAGCGTCTCTTCTTTCGCGAAGATTTTCGTCGCGCCCAATTGGACGATATCGGCGCGATTTCCTACTTTCCCGAAGAGCGAAAGACGTATATTCGCGCCTTTATGCAGGCGCTCGATCGCGACCAACTGCGCGATGCGGGCTTTCACATTGCTGTGGATTATGCGCACGCCACCACCGTCAATGTGTTGGAGCCGATTTTAACCGAGCTAGGCGTGGATGCGCTGGCCCTGAACACCACCATCAACCCGCAAAAGCTCTCGGTGTTGCCCGAAGAATGGGAGCGCGGAATGACGTTGCTTACCAAGGTGGTGGCTGCAATGGAGCTTGATCTGGGCGCTCGTCTTGATGTGAGCGGGAGTCAGGTCTTTTTGGTGGACGATTTGGGGCGGCGAGTGAGCGATTCGTTGGCCGCGGCCGCGCTGGCCGAATTGGCCTGGCGCAATTGGCCCGAGGCCACCGTGGCCGTATCGGTCGAACTGCCTTCGGTCTTCGAGCGCCTCGCGGCCCGACGCTCCGGGCGGGTCATTCGCACTAAGGTGGATTTGCACGCCCTCATGAGCATGGCCGCGCGAGAGGATGTGACTTTGGCCGTGGATGGCAAAGGCCATTTCATCCTGCCCGCGCTTCATCCTGTGCCCGACGGCATGTTTGCGTTGGCCAGCCTTTTGCAATGCCTGGCTCATCATCATGTGCGCCTCTCCGACGTGCTGGCCGATATTCCGCCATTTTATTGGCAATGTCGCACCGTAAGCTGCACCCTAGACGCCAAAGGCCGCGTTATGCGTTTGGTGAATGAATGGGCCGACGGACGCCCTGTGGACGCCACGGACGGCGTGAAAGTCTTTTTCGATGACGAATCCTGGATGCATGTGCGGCCCGACCCCGACCGACCGTTGCTCCACCTTTGCGTGGAAGCGCCCACTCGGCGACAGGCCCAGGCGCTGCTCGAAGAAAAAGCGGCCTGGCTCGAGAGTTTGAAACACTGAATCGCCATGCCATCACTGATGAGAAAAATACGCATGTCTGACACGCATAACACGCGCAGCCATTTGCTCGTTGGCCTTTATCTTTTGGTGGGTTTGGCTTTGGCGGCTTGCGCCTCGCCTACGCCCAAGCCCGAAATTCAAGTGCGAGAGGTGACGGTCGAGGTGGAAAGAACGGTGGTGGTGGAGAAAGTGGTGCGAGAGACCGTCATTGTGGAGGCGACCCCTGAGCCCTTTAGCCAACCGCACCCCATTTTGGGCGATGCGCGGGTGCGCCGCGCGCTGGCGCTCTGCGTCGATCGCGACGCGTTGGTGGCGGCGGTCTATCCATATTTGGATGAGGGCGTTGGCCGCGCCTTGCAAATGGATAGTTTCTTGCCCAGAGAGCATTGGGCCTATGGCGGCCCTTACGAAGACTTTGTTCGTTATGATCCCGATGAAGCGGCGAGGCTGCTTGACGAGGCCGGTTGGACGCTTGCCCAAGGCGAACCCTATCGGTTGAACGCTTCCGGCGATGTGTTGGCGTTGAAACTGACCACGACAGACGCTCAATTTCGGCAAATTTGGGCCGAAACGCTCGAAGCGCAGTTCGAAGCATGCGGCGTGCAACTGGTGCGGCAACATACGCCGGCCGGCTGGTGGTTTGGCGAGCGAACCGGGCTCCAACGCCGCGATTTCGAGCTGGCCGCATTCGCCTGGCGCGCGCAGCCAGAATCGGACATGTACGCCCGCTATGGCTGTCAGCAGATTCCTCTGCCCAAGAATGGTTGGCGGGGTCGAAATTACATGGGGTGGTGCGATTCTGGCGCTGAGCAGGCTTTGCGCGTCTTGCGCAGCGCGCTGATGCGCGACCAACGCATTGCGGCATATAAGACCTTGCAAGAGCGATTCGTCGCGGACGCGGTTTCCATTCCCCTGTTTCAACGCGCGGAAGCGATGGCCTGGCGGTCCATTTTGCAGAATGTGCGGGCGAATCCCACCGAATTGCCCACGGCCAACATCGAGATGTGGCGCCGAATCGATGATCGCGCGACAGTGACCATCGGCCTTTCGCAAGAGCCCGCATCGATGCTCACCGCCCTCGAGACGTCGTCCGCGGCCCGTCATGCGGCTCAAATCGGGGTGGGCGCGTTGTGGACTGAATACGATTATGATTATCAGCCTCGCATTCTAGATCCGCTGCCCACTCTAGAAAATGGCTTGGCCGAGCTCAACCTGGTGAAGACGGCCGCTGGAGATAGGGTTTACTCGGCCGCGGGCGAGGCTGTCGATTTGGAAAAAGGCGTTCCTCTGCTGATCGATGGCGTTGCCAAAATATATGACGGCGCATCTGAGATCGAGCTTCCTCAATTAACGGTGCGCTATTTGTTCAAAGATTATGTGTGGAGCGATGGGCGGCCCGGCCAGGCGGCCGACATCCGTCTGGCTTATGCATTCGAGTGCAGCCAGGCGCCCTCACCGGCCTGCGACGCGGTGCAAGATATCGCTTTTGGCCCCGGTCTCGAGGCCGTTGTCACCTACTTGCCCGGTTACCAAAGCCCCACCTATTTCTTGCCTCCCTGGCGCGAGCTTTATCCCGCTCATTTGGCGCTGGCCGACGGTCGTTTGCTGGCCGATGCGCCGCCCGAAACATGGCGCGATTCGCCCGAGCTGACCGAAGCCCGCCCCAGCATTGGCCCCTTTGTTTTGCGCGAATGGCGCAAAGGCGAGATGATGCAGTTTGAGCGCAACCCTTATTTTCAGCCAGCGCCCGCGCTGGAGAAAGTGACCCTTCTCTTTACGCCCGACGCCGACGCCGCCATAGGGCGTTTGCTCAACGGCGAAATCGATTACCTCGATCCCGCGCTCATCGGCGATTTGGAGATGGCGCGTTTGTGGGATTTGGGTTCTTTGGGCGAAATCGATGTGACCCTATTGCCGTCGCCCTTTTGGGAGCATGTGGACATGAATCTCTATACGAAATGACGCCTTTGCGAAGATATCCTTCTTCGCCTATGACGAAGTTGCGCGGGCGGCGAGAATTATTGTAAGCTTCTTGCACTTTGTAACTTGCTTGACATCGCCACAAACGGCGTGATACACTTTTGCGCGTCGTTGGCGCTGGCCTTATAATGATTTTCCCGACGCTGCTTCAACGCTGCAGGAGCGTCGCGTGTGCTCATGTTTGGTTTTCATTGAATTTGGCTTCATCGCAAAAAGGAATGGCAATGACCACATTACTCGAGGTCAAAGGACTTAAGACCTACTTTTTCACGGAGGAAGGCGTCGTTCAGGCTGTGAACGGCATTTCCTACAAGCTCGATAAGGGCGAACTACTGGCCATTGTAGGGGAGAGCGGTTGCGGCAAAAGCGTGGGCGTCATGTCCTTGATTCGGCTTATCCCCCAGCCGCCGGGAAAAATTGTGGCAGGTGAAGTGTTGTTCGAGGGCAGGGATCTTTTACAAATGAGCGATGATGAGATCCGGCAAGTGCGCGGCAATCGCATCGCCATGATCTTTCAGGATCCCATGACCTCGCTCAATCCCGTGCTCACCATCGGCTTTCAGATCATGGAGGCGCTTCAGTTGCATCTGGGCATGGATAAAGAGCAAGCCCGGAAGCGAGCCATTGAACTGCTGGAGATGGTGGGCATTCCGGGAGCGGAGAAACGCCTGGACGATTATCCCCACCAGTTTTCGGGCGGCATGCGCCAGCGCGTGATGATTGCCATGGGGTTATCGTGCAACCCGCAATTGCTCATTGCCGATGAGCCCACAACGGCTTTGGATGTGACCATTCAGGCGCAGATTGTGGACCTGGTCAAGGGATTGCGCGAAAAGATTGGCATGGCCATTATCTGGATCACCCATGATTTAGGCGTGGTGGCCGGCATTGCCGATCGGGTGATTGTGATGTATGCGGGCAAGATCGTGGAAGAGGCCGAGGTGCACGACTTATACGCCAACCCTCATCATCCCTACACGCTCGGCTTGCTCAAATCCATTCCTCGTCTGGACCAGGGGCACGATGAGAAATTGATTCCCATCGAGGGTTTGCCCCCCGATTTGGTCGATCTTCCGCCGGGGTGTCCGTTCGCCCCGCGTTGCTCTTACAGGGTGGATCGTTGCACCGAAGAAGATCCTCCCACCGATTATGTCACGCCCTTGCATCGAGTCGCCTGTTGGCGCTGGGAAGATGTGATCGCGGACCAGTCCAAGAATGGAGGTCAACGTGTCTGAGAACAGCAAGAACAACGTCCTCCTCGAAGTCAATGATCTGAAAATGTACTTCCCCGTCACCAAGGGGATTCTTATCCAGCGCAAAGTGGCCGATGTGAAGGCGGTGGATGGCGTCAGCTTCACCATCAAGCGAGGCGAAACATTGGGTTTGGTGGGCGAGTCGGGTTGCGGCAAGTCGACCACCGGTCGCGCGATTTTGCAGCTATACAAGCCCACGGGCGGCAGCGTCAAGTTTGAGGGCGAGGAGCTGACCACCATGAAGGGAGAGCGTTTGCGTCAGCAGCGGCGACGGATGCAAATGATCTTTCAGGATCCGTACGCGTCGCTCAATCCCCGCATGACCGTGGGCAACATCATTGGCGAACCTCTGGAGGTGCACAATATTGCCAAAGGCAAAGAAAAGCGGGAGCGCGTGCAAGAGTTGTTGCGCGTGGTGGGGCTGAACCCTTATTTCGTCAATCGCTATCCGCACGAATTTTCCGGCGGGCAGCGTCAGCGCATTGGCGTGGCTCGAGCATTGGCTCTAAATCCAGACTTCATCGTTTGCGATGAGCCGATCTCTGCGTTGGATGTTTCCATCCAGGCGCAGATCGTGAATATGTTGAAGGATTTGCAGATCGAGTTTGGTTTGACTTATCTTTTCATCGCCCACGATCTCTCGATGGTGCGATACATTTCCGATCGCATCGCCGTGATGTACTTGGGGAAGATCGTGGAATTGACCGACTACGACACCCTTTACGAGAACCCCCAACACCCCTATACTCAGGCTCTCTTATCGGCCGTGCCCATTCCTGATCCTTACATCGAGGAGAAGCGCACGCGCATCATTTTGGAAGGCGATGTGCCAAGTCCCATCAATCCGCCTTCGGGCTGCAATTTCCGAACGCGCTGCCCGCGGGTGATGGACATTTGCGCGGAAGTCGATCCCGAATGGAAGAACATCGGCGCGGACGACCAGGAGCACTGGGTGGCTTGCCATTTGTACTGAGAGCTTGGCTCCCTCACCGGTTTTTGAGCGTTTGTCAAAAGCGCTTGAGCGCTTCTCGAGCGAGGAGACGGACGCTATTCCAGCGGAGAGCCGTTGCTCGGTACTTTCCCAATCCTTATCACGAGGAGGTGATAGAACGCTTAACAATCCATGTTGTGATTGTGACCAGCCTGGCAAGCTGACGCACAGTCCCTTCGGCGATGCAGTTCCCAAAGGGGGCTGCGTCATACTACTCCCAACCTGACTCCTAGGAGGAGAAAACTATGACACGCAACAAGTGGATGGCTCTGGTTCTCGTTCTTGTCGTGGCGCTTTTGGCGCTGGCGGCATGCGCCCAGCAGCCGGCCGAGCCTGAGGTCGTCGAGGTCACCGTGGTCGTTGAAAAGACGGTCGTGGTCGAGAAGGAGGTGGAAAAGGTCGTCGAGAAGACGGTCGTAGTCGAGAAAGAGAAGGTCGTCGAGGTGACGCCAACGCCTCCGCCCGCAACCGAAGTGACCATTAACCTGAACCTGGGCACCGAGCCTCCGACTCTGGATCCGGCTCTCGCCACCGACTCGGCCTCCATCCAGGTTCTGGGTGATCTGTTCGCAGGTCTCACCTGGATCGATGCGGAAACCAACGAGCCGGTTCCCTACCTGGCCGAATCGTGGGAGGTTTCGGAGGACGGCACGGAGTACACCTTCAAGCTGCGCCAGGACAATAATTGGGTGAAGTACAACACCGGCACCGGCGAGATCGAGGTGATGCGCCCGGTGACGGCCAATGATGTGGCCTATGGCGTGCGCCGCACCCTGGATCCGCGCACAGCTTCTGATTACGCCTACGTGCTCTACATCATCAAGGGCGGCGAGGAGCTCAACACCGCCGATGTGGGCGCGATGAGCGATGAGGAAGTTCAGGCGCTGATCGATGCGCTGGGCGTGGAAGTCATCGATGACTACACCATCAAGTTCACGTTGGCCGATCCCGCGCCTTACTTCCCCTCCATCGCCAGCATGTGGGTCGCGTTCCCCATGCCGCAAGAGGTGATCGAAGAGAAAGCCGAGCGCTGGATCGAGCCGGGCATCATTTGGACCAACGGCCCCATGGTGCTGAGCAAATGGGCTCATGATGACAGCATGGAACTCCGCAAGAACCCTCACTGGTGGGGTGCGGATGAGGTCCAACTCGACGTGATTCAGTATGTGATGGTCACCGAGGCCTCCACCGCTTTCGCCATGTATGAGGCGGGCGACCTGGATGTGGCCGGCGTGCCTTCAGACGAGATCGATCGCGTGAAATCCGATCCTGTTCTGAGCAAGGAATTCACCGTCACCACGGCGCCCTGCACCTACTACTACGGCTTCATCAACACCAAAGCTCCGGTGGATGACGCCAATGTGCGCCGCGCGCTCTCGGCCGCCATCGACCGCAAAGGCCTTGTGGAGAACGTGACCAAGGGCGGCCAGATCCCGGCCAACACCTTCGCTCCCAGCATGATCTTCGGCAGCGCGGCCCTGGATCCCGACATCGCTCCGTGGGCCTTGCCCGAGGACATGGGCGGCACCGGCTATGATGCGGCCGTCGAAATGGCCAAGGGCTGGCTGGCCGACGCCGGTTATGCCGATGGCTCCGAACTGGGCACCATCACCCTGATGCACAACACCTCTGAGGGTCACGCCCGCATCGCGCAGGCCATTGCCGCCATGTGGAAGGACGCCCTCAACGTGGACGTGGCCATCGAGAACCAGGAATGGAAGGTGTATCTGAACACCATCAAGAAGGACACGCCCATCGAGGAGGTGCCTCATGTCTTCCGCCTGGGTTGGTGCGCTGACTACCCCGATCAGAACAACTGGCTGAACGAGGTCTTCAACCCCGAAATCGGCGCCAACCGCGTCCGCTGGTCCAACGACGAGTTCGTTGAGCTGATGCGCAAGGCTCGCGCTTCCACCGATCCTGAAGAGCGCAAAGCGCTGTACAAGCGCGGCGAGGAGATTCTGGTGGAAGAGGCGGCCGCGATGGCTCCCATCTACTACTACACCTCGGTCAGCGTGACCAAGCCTTGGGTCACCTACCGCACCTACGGCACGGTGGGACCTCCTGGCATTTACACCTGGAAGATCGATTGGGAAGCCAAGAAGGCGGCCCTGGGTCTCCAATAATTCTCACTGCCTGCACGAGGCTGGCGGTTTCGCCACGCGAGGCCGCCAGCCTCATCCATCACATGATATTAGGTGGTGGATATTGGGTATTGGGTGTTTGGATATTGGATGCCGGATCCCCAATACCCAGTATCTAATACCCAATATCTAATATCCAGCATCTAATATCTAATATCCTAATTCACCCTAAGGTGTCGAGGCTATGTTACAATTCGTCATTCGACGCATTATCTGGACTATCCCTGTATTATTGCTGGTGACCTTTTTCACCTTTGCTTTGGTGCGCGCGATTCCGGGCGGGCCCTTCGATTTTGCGGGTGACAAGAGCTTGCCGCCGGCGGTGGTGAAGAATCTCGAGGCCAAATACCACCTGAACGATCCCATGTGGATGCAGTTTTGCTCTTACCTGATTGGCGACGCCATTTGCCGCCCTGAAGGGAGCGAAGAAGGGGTGAGCAGCAAGGGCGTTTTATTGGGCGATTTGGGCCCCTCTTTTCGCTACCGCGGGCGCACAGTGAACGATATTATTTCCACCGCCCTGCCGATTTCCATGCAGTTGGGTTTTTTGGCCATGCTGTTGGGCATAGGCATAGGCATTCCGGCTGGCATTATTGCTGCGCTCAAACATAACACGCCGCTTGATTATTCGGCCACATTCATCGCCATCCTTGGCGTATCCATTTCCAATGTCGTATTGGGCCCATTCCTTATATGGGTGTTTGCTCTTAAGTTAGGCTGGTTTCCGGTGGCCACCTGGAAGGCCGAACCCCTCTTTTCAAATATTGCTCAGCAATATATTGCCGCGGGCGAACCTGTTCCCATGTGGGTGAACCTGATTCCCAAGCCAACCTTTGATTTCTTCCATCATGCGGTTTTGCCGGTGGTGACATTGGGGACGGGGCTTTCGGCCGTTTTGGCTCGTCTCACGCGCGGCAGCTTGCTTCAGGTGATTCGCGAGGACTACATCCGCACTGCTCGGGCCAAGGGCTTGCGCGAGCGGGCCGTCATCGTGCGGCACGCTCTAAAGAACAGCCTCATCCCTGTGGTCACCATTTTGGGGCCGATGTTTGCCGGCGTGCTCACGGGCACCTTCGTCGTTGAACAGATTTTCGCCATTCCAGGTTTGGGACGGCATTTCGTGACCAGTGTGGGCAATCGCGATTATCCGGTGGTTTTGGGCACCACCTTGCTCTACGCCGTGGCCATCGTCATCGCCAACATGCTTGTGGACATCACCTATGCCTGGCTCGACCCGCGCGTGCGGCTCGAATAGGCTTTATCCACCCAACTTCTGGCCATGCATGACTTGGCGCACATTGTTTGAGCTTCACGAATAGAGGCGAGCGCCGCGTATGACGCACCCCTCATCCTGAACGTGTGGCTTTGCCCAGCAGCGCTCGTCATGCACCGCTTGTAACAGGCAATTCTTCTATATCATTTTCGGAGACGCATATGGCAGCAGCTACTGACACCGCTCCCAGGGTTGATTTCACCACGCGAAAACCGCGGTCGCCGTTGCGCGACGCGATGAATCAGCTTTTCAAGAACAAGGTCGCGATCGCGGCCTTGGTTTTCATCGTTTTGGAAATCATCATCGCCATTCCGCCGGTGACCGATCTCATCGCGCCGTTCCCTTATGATCGGACCAGCCTTTACGATAACCTCGCGCCTCCCGGCGCTCCTTATACGGGCCGAGCCGAAGAATATCAGGGTAAGATTTTCATCCTGGGTGCGGATTATTTGGGGCGAGATCTTCTCAGCCGCACGCTTTACGGCGCTCAGGTTTCGTTGGCCGTGGGCTTTGTGGGCGCGACCGTAAGCTTGATCGTTGGCATGCTCATTGGTTTGATATCGGGCTACAGCCGACCCGCCATCGATAACTTGCTGATGCGGTTGGTCGATTTTCTCTATGCGCTGCCCCTGCTCGTGTTCATTATTTTGATGCAAGTGTATTTCAAAGCCGTGGCCAGGCAACAAAGCAGCACCGTTTCGGGGCAGTTTGTTTTGCCAGACTGGTTTGGCTGGGCCGTGGCCCTTATCTTTGGGGTCGCGGTTGTGGCCGGCGTCATGCTGGCGCGGCGCGAGGATGGCGGCGGAATTCAATATCTTTTCATATTTCTGGCCGGAGCCATTGTGCTCTCGTTCGCCTTGTTCATTGTTTTGGTCATGCGCACCGGTCGCAGTTTTATGGCCAGTCTGGTGGAAATCGACAATGCCTTCGGCGGCATGTTCTTTCTCTTTATCGCGTTAGGGCTTCTCAACTGGCTGGGCATGGCTCGTATCACGCGTGGCCAGGTGCTCAGCGTCAAGAAAAAGGAATTTGTGGAGGCCGCGCGCGCGATCGGCGCCACCGATCGTCGCATCATTTCGCAGCACCTGTTGCCCAACATTCTCGGCCCGGCCATCGTCTACGAAACTTTGGCCATTCCGGGCTACATTTTCCTGGAGGCGTTTCTCAGCTTCATTGGCCTGGGCATCAACCCGCCTCGCCCCAGTTGGGGGAATATGATCTCAGAAAACTATCAGGGATTACGCGCGGCGCCCTGGACTGTGCTCGTGCCCAGCGTGGCCCTCACCCTCACGGTGTTGGCCTTCAATTTCTTGGGTGACGGCCTTCGCGACGCCTTCGACCCGCGATTGCGCGGTGAATAGTCGTCGATCCTTTTCTTTGTTCATCGACCCTGGTTCAAATCGCGGTCGCGGTTTGGGCTGGGGTTCTTCTCTTTTTGCGGTTCACTGTTCACGGTTTGGGTCTCTGGGGCTTTGGCCCCTGAAATCGTTTTCAGAGTGATTCGCTTTCCACAACAAATCCCCCGGTTTTGGCGGTGTTTTATGGCTAAAACCCGGATGATTTTGTGATTATGTTAATGAAATCGTTTTCGAAATGGCGAAAAAACGCGCCAATCTGGGCCGCGCTGACGCGGGTCGCGTTTCTCCTGACCGCCCTATCCCTGCTCACCGCGTGCCAGAGCTTTGGCGCGAAAGAGCAAATCGCGTTCGAAAGTTATCGCGATGGCAACGCAGAAATCTATATGGTGGACGAGGACGGTGAAAATCTCGTCAATCTGACGCAAAATCCGGCCTATGATGGCATGCCTTCTTGGTCGCCCGACGGCCAACGCCTCGCGTTCGCATCTGAAAGGGAGGGGAATCCCGATATTCACATTTTGGATATTGAAAGCGGCGAGGTGGTGCGCGTCACCAATGGCGGCGGGTTCAATGTCGATCCGGCTTGGTCGCCCGACGGCGCAAAACTGCTTTTCCTCTCCAACCGCACTTACCGCGTGCCCGGCCAAGGGGGATCGCTTGAAGTGCAGGCCAACCCCAAATTATGGACCGTGAATGTGGATGGCGTTGGCGCTAAGCGCATGACCTCGGAATTGGGATTGGACATGTTTGGGGATTGGTCGCCCGATGGCCGGCTTATTGTCTTTATGTCCACGCGCGACGCAAATGAAGAGATCTATTTGCGCCGCGCAGACGGAAGCGAAGAGAATCTGACCAATCATCCCGCTCGCGACACAAACCCCGCGTTTTCTCCTGATGGTCGGCGCGTGGCCTTTATGAGCGATCGCGATGGCAATATGGAGATTTATGTGCTCGATCTCGAGAGCCGCGAGCTTATAAACATCACCAATAATCCGGCCGAAGATGGCGATCCGGCCTGGTCGCCCGACGGCTCGCGCATAGCATTCATTTCCGATCGCGATGGCAACATCGAGGTCTATATCATGGACGCCGACGGCTCCAATGTGAAACGCCTGACCAACAACCCCGCGGACGACATTCATCCGCAATGGAGGCCCAAAGAGTGAGATGGAGGAGATGGAGCCTCTGATTGCAGACGGCGCGTTGGATATGGTAAGATAAGGGCGGCGATAATGTAGAAGGACGCGAGTCGCAAGACAATGAGGTGCGCTCATGAACGCTGACCGGGGAAACGCGGCTAGAATGGCGCTTTTCGCCCTCTTTTTTCTTTTCTTTTTCCAGTTGTTGGCCGATTTCATCGAGACTGTCTACGCGTTTGGGCTTCTGGGCACAGGCATTCCGTCTGAAATTGCTGCCGTATTGTTTCTGTTTTCGCCGGCGTTGCTGTTTCTATGGCGCGACGCGCCGGGCCATCGCAGCATGGGCGTTCTTTGGATCGCGGTTTTGGCGGCTCGCCTTGGCGCGCCCATGCTGGATACGCGCGGACGCATGTTATTAAGCGGCGCGGGCGTGGCGGCCTGGCTGTTGCTCTTTGCCATGTGGTTGGCGCGCGAAGCGCGGCGCGCTGAATCGGGCGCGGGCATGACGATGGGATTGGGCTTGTTCTTAAGCGTGATGATTTCGGTCTTGCTGCGCATTTTGGGCTCGGGGCTGGATATCTCGACCGTGGGGTGGGGCCGGGTCATCGGTGCGGGATTGGTTGTCGTCGCGGCTGCATTATGGTTTGGCCCTGCACGCGAGCCAATGCTTGCGCGCGCGTCGGGCCAACCAACCGCCACCCGCGGCCGTTTCCGAATCATCGCCCTCTGTTTGGGTTTAATGGCTGCGCTAACGCTCTTTTACTTCGTTTTCACCGCGCCTCATGTGGTGGCTCGCTGGACCGGCGTGAGCTACGCTCCTATCCTCGCGGCGTTGTTGGCGACGTGGGCGATTTTTGGCTGGGTGATGACCTGGCATGCAAACGCGCCCTCGCGATTTCGTCGCGGTCTCGCGTTTTGGCCGGCGTTGGCTTTTGTGCTTGCGCTATATCTCATCATCCGCGTGAATCAGGTCGATTTTCCCCGTTCGCCCAACGCCTATCCTCTGCTTGCTCCATCGCAAACGGTTTGGCGGCGTTTGCCCTTATGGGCCATGCTAGTGCTCAGCCCTGTATTGTTCTACGCGTTCGTCGTCCTGATTCAGGCGCTGATCGAGGCGCGACCTTCGCCCGCCAGGTTGGCGTTGGGTTTCACCGCCGCCTCGTTTTTTCTGTTGTTGGCCATTTTTGGTCATGTATTCACCACGGTTTACGATTATATTCCCGTCGTTGGGCCCCTTTTCCGCGATAAATTCGGCGAGGTGCATTTGGCGGTGGGGCTGGTGTTGCTTTGGGGGCTGGCGTGGACGCGAGGACGCTTTCATCCATTTTCCGCGCCCTCTCGATTTCCCATCGGCGTTCTGGCTTTGGCCGTTTTCGCTCTTCTCGGCTTTTTCCTGGTTCGCGCGCAGCCTTCCAGCCCAACCGCGGCGTCGGACCGCGTCACCATTCTCACTTACAATATTCAGCAGGGCTATAGCGAGCAAGGGCAGCGCAATTTTGATGGGCAATTGGCGATAATCCGTCAGATCGCGCCCGATATTATCGCTTTGCAAGAGTCGGACGATGCTCGCGTGGCCAACGGCAACGCGGACGTGGTGCGATATTTCGCCGATCGTCTGGACATGTATTCGTATTACGGCCCCAAGACGGTGACGGGCACCTTCGGCATCGCGCTTCTTTCACGCTATCCTATCCTGAATCCGCGCACCTATTTTCTTTATAGCGAGGGCGAGCAAGTGGCCGTGATTCAGGCCCATGTTGCTGTGGGCGAGTGGACGCGCGATGTGTTTGTCACTCATCTCGGCAACGGCGGGCCGATGATCCAGCAACAACAGCTTCTGGAGTTATGGGAAGGTCATGTGCGATTCATCGCCCTGGGCGATTTCAACTTTCGCCCTGATAGCGAACAATATCGGCTGACGACCTCGGTCGTGAACGATTCGTGGACCGCGCGTTGGCCCGACTGGGCGGATGATCGGGGCCAGAAACCGACCGATAAGATCGATCACATCTTTGTTTCGCCGGGAACAACCGTATTTGACGCGCGCTTTATCGACGACCCGGCTTCGGATCACCCCGCAGTAACTGCAACCATCGAGTGGTGAAATGCGTATTCTGACTTTTCTGGCGCGTTCATTCGCGTGGGAGCCTTTTAGTCAAACTCTGCCCGACGCGCCGACTGCATCACCCGGCGCGGTGGAGGATGCGGTTGTGGCCTTCATTCATGTGGAAGCCAGCGACCAAGATCATAGCCGTCGCGTTTTTCGTCACGCGCTCAAGCATCTCAAATGGCTGGCCAACAAGCGCGGGTTCAAGACCATTGTTTTACACAGTTTCACCCATCTCGGTGGGCGGAGCGCAGACCCTGAATTTGCTCAAGCCCTATTTTGCGATCTGGCCCAACGTTTGCGCAATACCGGCTATCGAGTTGAGATCACGCCATTTGGTTGGTTTTGCTCCTGGCGATTGGATGTATATGGCGAGAGTTTGGCCAAAGTTTACAAAGAGATACTCACCGAGTCTGGCGGGCCCGCTCCTCATTGATGAGGAGATGGTAGGTTTCCAGCCAGTCCACCATGTCGCTTTTTTGCTCCCGACGCAGTTTTTCGGCCTGGGTCATGCGGTAATTTTCCATGCGGCGAAAGATCTCCGCCTGAACAAAATCGGGGCGGGGCACGTAGAGAAATCGAATTTCGCCCTGCTCGGCCGCGGTTTGCACGACCACGTGTCCATAATCCAATATATAAGCTAGGGGGTTGGGTTTGGTGTAGGTGACGTTTTGGATGCGCTCTAGCCATGTTGTGCGCACAATATCCTGAAACCATAATGGTTTCACCACCCGCCGTTGCAGGAATTCGTTGGTGAGCGTGTAGGTGTCGTTCACCCAATCCACCCATTCCCACCACAACCAGGGCGCGCCAATGACGAACAAGACGAATCCGAGCATGAGGATCAACGAAGGGGCGCCGTTCGATTCGGCTGGAAACAACAAACCAGGAAATCCAAATCCGAGAAGAACGATGCCGGTCAATGCCAGCAAAAAGGGCAGCGTGGTGCGAGTCAGCAATCCGACCCAATGACGATGCCACACCAGCGTATCGCGATCGGCCTGCCGCAACCCGAGCAGTTGCCGCATTTGCTCAAGCCTGCCCCTGCTTTGCTCGTCGTTGGAGCGCAACGCAAATGGCTCTTCCAGCAAGGCGCGCCGATCGATGCGCTCTTCCAGCCCCAAGTGCAATCGGTCTTGCAATTGTTGGCGGATGGTTTCCTGTTGCTCCACCCTCACACTGGCCTTGGCGCGGCGCATGAGTTCTTCCAGTAAGCGAGCGTTTTCTTCAGGCTCTGACAAAAAATCAAAGAGGATCACCCCGGCGTCGGCTGCGGTGCTGATGAAAAGATGACCATATCCAAGCAGCCTTCCCCAAAAGCCACGCGCCAGTGATATCTGTTGAATCTGCTCCAGGGGGGCGGAAAGGAGCCGTTCTCGAATCAGGATCACTTTTTCTTGGTGGGCGATGCGTCGCGAGGTGATGAAGTGATAATCGTTCAGATAATCCAACACGATCCACAGCGCCACCGGTCCCAGAACGCAGGCGACAAAGCCAAGGCCAATGCCGCCGGCCAGCGCTAAATTGGCCTTGGTCAGTAGAAAGGAGAACGCCGTCGTCAGGAGAATGATAACCGTAAGCACCAGCGCCAGGTTGCGCGCCAGCACGATCCAGTGGCGACGGAGTTGTTTATAGATGATCTCGCCGCTTTGCTGCCAGCTGAGAATCCGCCGCGCGCCCAAATAGCGCGTGCGCAAGGTGTCGTCGAGCTCGAGATGCTCGAAAACCGAGGGATATTTCTCGAGATAGAGCGCGAAGTCGATGCGATGAAGACGCAACCATTCGGTGGGCGTGGTGGTGGTAACGGTTTTTCGAGCGGGTTCTCCCAGCAATAGCGACGCTTCGCCAAACGCCTCGCCGCGGCTGAGCGGCACTGGCGGGTTGGGAATTTCGCGGCCGTCCAGCATGATGGTTTCTTGCGCGGTGGCTTCGCCGCGCACCAGAATGTAGTAATAATCATCCACAACATTCTGCTTGACCACGGTGCGATAGGATTGGCGAAAGCGTAGCTGCATGGTGTATCCCGCCAGCCGCGCAATTTGCTCGTTGTCCAGGTTTTTGAAAAGGGGCGCGGTCCGCAACAAGTCCTCCACCAGGATGGGATCGCGCAACCAGGGTTCGGTTGGATGACGCCGCGTGAGAGCGAGCAAGTCGTCGGCCGGGATTTCGTATAGCCTGCATTCGCTTTCCGTGATTGCGCGCAGTTCTTGAAGACGAGCGGCTCCATCCTTTTGCAACACCGCGCGTTCGCCAAAAACCGACCCCGCGCTCAACCAGCGTCGTCGCCCATCAGGATGCTCCAACCGCACGCGGCCTTGCCGAAGCACGAAAACCCGATCCGCTTCCGCGCCTTGCTCATACATGATCTGGTTGGGTTCCTCATGACGCAATCGAACGATGTCGGCCAGCCATTTGATTTCGAATTCGGTGAGAGGCGCAAGAAAGGGCGTGGCGCGTAGGTGCCCCACCACTTCGCTGCGGTCGAGTTGGTTGCGCAACTCAGGATATTGATTGCGCAAGCGCACCAGCACTTCTTTATCGATGATCAGAACGCGGCTAAACTTTCTCACCTCCGCCCGACCCAACTGACCCTCGGGCACGTCCAGCTCCAGGCGTCCGAACACCTCGCCCGACCTGACGATGCGCTCCAATCTCCCCTCCCCGCGTTCGTCTTCGTGTTTGAGCAGGATCTCACCCTCGAGAAGCAAATAGAGGTGTCGCACCGGCTCGCCCTGTTCGAACAGGCGCATTCCGCGGCGAAAAGTGCGAGATTCGACCGGAATCGCGCGCAGGGCGTCCGGTTTTAGCTCTCGAAAGATGGAAAACCGCGCCAGATCGGCGCTGAAGTCGGGTGAGGTGGCGGTCATGAAATGGGGGTCTCTGCCAGAGCCATAACCATGCCCTTACAACCGTTTTCGCCTGGTCGTAAGGGGGTGCCGTTTGATCAAGTATATGGTTTTCCCTAGATAACGTCAATAGCTCGCCTACGGCCCACGCGTTTTTAGACGCGCCAAAGCGGTTTGGCCCATCCCCTGCAATGGCGAAACCGCGTTTGGTTTTGAGCTGCGCGCAGAGCGCCTAGACGCCCGAGGTTTCGGGGGCGGGCCTCTCATCGACCGCCTCCGCGGGGATGATCTCAGTGGGCGGTGGCGGCGGCGCGACAAATTCGGGCTCAGGTTCTGTAATGGGCGTTTGGTTGGGAAAAGCGCCGCAGTGTGGGCAGCGTTTCCACTCAGGCGCGAGCAACGCGCCGCATTGGGGGCAGGGTTGGCGCAGTTCGGTCTCGCAATAGGGACAGTAGCGCCAGTCCGTTTCGACCGGACGGCCGCAATGATGGCAGCTGGGCGCTTTTTCGATTTCGCGCAATAGGGCTTCTTCTTCTAGAGCTCGGTCGTATTGTTCGGCCAAAGTATGTTTGGGCCGAAGCAACAGATAGAGCAGCACGCCAATGACATTGAATAGCGCGACCAACAGGGCCGCCAAGAGGGCCGCGAAAATGTCGGACGAGCGCGTGCGAATGTCGCGCCATGTCCAGACGATGAGACCGACCCAAAACGCGACCAACAGACCGCCGAGGATGGCGACCAGCCATTCGAGGCCGACGCCGATGAGATTGGCTAATTGTTCAGGCATATGGGTGTTTGAAGCATCCTTATATTTGGGAGTGGCGCGAAATCATAACACAAACCGCTTTTTCGGCCAAACATTTAGCTCACTCCCACATGAAATGGGTTGAAATCGGTGTCGCGATCGAAATAATCTTCGCCTTCGGCCTTCTTGAGGGCATTGACAATGACATATGTGAAGGGTGTGAACAGCGTTTCGACGCCAACCTTGAAAATATAATTGGCCACGATGAGGCTAAGCGCAATGGCCGGAGGAAATACGCCCAAAAGCGTGGCCACGCCCACAAACATCACCGTGTCCACCCCTTGGCCCACCAATGTGGAGCCGATGGTGCGCGTCCATAGCCAACGCCCCTCGGTCAACACCTTCATTCGCGCCAATACATAAGAGTTGCTAAACTCGCCGGCCCAATAGGCCAACAGGCTGGCCGCGATGATGGCGCCGGTGCTCACCCCGCCGAGAATGGCGTTATAGGCCGATTGGCCGAAAGCGACTGGGTCTTCGGGTGCGGGCAGCCCGGGCGTCGCCTGGGCGATGTTTTCATAGACGAATTGGCCCCATAGCGCGTCGCCGGGCAACAGGCCCAACAGCCAAAAGGTCAGCGACATAAGCAACGCGCATCCAAATCCCACCCAAATCACCCTTCGGCCGCGAGCATAACCATAGACCTCGGTGAGAATGTCGCCGAAGATGTAAGAGAGTGGAAAAAGCAATGTGCCGCCATCGAAGGCCAGCGGCAAGCCGAAGATGCTTGCTCGCAAATCGATAAGTTTGGCCGCGCTGGCAATGTTGCTGACCAATAACACGGTCACAAACAAGGCCATGACGATGTCGTAATATTTATACGCGCGCATAGGTGATATCTGCCCAAAATCCATGGCCTTCTTTGCTGACATAGGCGTTTCTGTGTTCAGCAAGGAAGGCTATCGATGCATCGATTTTAGCCAAAAAAGCGTTGGAAAATGTCTTTCAAGAGCAGGATCAACTTCGCCCAAAAGCCCGCTTCGGGTTGAGGGCCGGGCGGCGGGGGCGGCGTTGGTTCGCCGCCTATGCGATGCAAGCCCGCGCCGACAATGCGCCCCCCCTCGTCATAATCGATACGAGCATAGCGCAGATCGCGCTGGTTGGCGTACTTTTCAGGATTTCTCACCAGGTCTTGCCACACTTGTTCGGGGGCTTCGCTGAAGTCGCCTTTCCACACCCACGTTCCGGTGTTGATATATTTCGCGCCCGAAGGCAATGTTTTGTCGATAAATTCGTGAATATGGCCAAAAAGCACGACCTGAGCGCCATGTTCGCGTGCGATTTCGTCGGCCTTGTTTTCCAATATGCGCCAATAGCGCTCGGTGAGCTCTCGGGCGCGCACCTCGGGAGGGATTTCCATGGCCAACCCGGCCACGCCCTCGACCGCTGGCGGCGCAGCGCCCTTCTCGATAAGCGCTTGCGTCACTTGCTGAGTGAACGCGGCCCTAAATTCGGGATCGCTTTGCAATCGTTGCGCAATGGCCTCGGCCTGCTCTGGCTCGTCGATTTGTTCGAGTATCTGGTCGGTCGAGCTGGAAGCCACGCCTTTGGCCAGGACAATATCTTCCAAAGCGTTGGGCGCGACCTTGAGAAAAACGCGCAACACATCCAGCGCGAAGCGGGGCTCAAAGGCCAGTGCGTAAAAAATGAGGGATGTGAGCGGATGCACGCCATCGATCCAGGGCCGCTCCCATTCCATGGGATTGAAGAAGTAAGTGACAAACAACGAGCCGGGCGGACGCTCCACCGTATCCGGATTATCCGATTCGAAAGGATGATCCGGATCGGTGAAACGGTTGACTTCCTCCACATAAGCGTTGCCATGTTCGATGAACACGCCATCTTTAAAGTAGCGACGCACGCCCACCGTGAGCAGATCAGGGTGCTCTTGCGCATTTAGCATCTCGCGTAGTCGCTCTTGCACCGCAGGATAGGCCGTTTCGGGGTCGTGGTTGCCATAAAGAATCGTGATCGCGCGTCGCGGAGGGCCGGGGTTTAGAAAATCGGCCATGCCCAAAAAGATGCTGGGGTGCCATTCGCGTAGCACCTCCAATCGCTGCAACGCTTCGCTTTCGGCCGGATTCGTATATTCCTCGGTCTCGTATTGTCGATGCGGCTCGAAACGGTCGACCGAGGGAATCTGGAGAAACTCGATCCAGTCGCCATTAATGACCAGATCCATGTCGACGCGGTCGCGATTGGATTCCTGAACCAGATCATGCAGCCAATCG
Organism: Chloroflexota bacterium; assembly: GCA_013151415.1. GTDB lineage: Bacteria > Chloroflexota > Anaerolineae > J102 > J102 > JAADII01. The sequence continues at coordinate 18,228 of JAADII010000043.1, read as the reverse complement.
ACGAATTCCGCGTCCGAGATGAAGTCTTCCAACTTGTTGCCTGCTTCTCGTCCGCCCGCGCCGATGTGAGTGTCGCTGATCACGATGATGGCTTTGCGTGACATAAACATTCTCCTGGGGAAATGAAGAGGAGCGGCTCAGCGTGTTCTGGAGTGTTCATTATACCGAAAATCGCGAGACAGAGAAAAGCGGCTGGAGGACAAAGCGCTCCAACCGCTCATTGCAATGCGTTGATAGTCGAATGGTGGAAGTTCGACCTTATCATTCCTCACCGATCCGAGCCTCGAGGTCAAGACCCCAGCGCGGCCGCGGCGCGACCATGCCGCGTCGTTGTAAACGTTCGATCTCGGCCTGACATGTCACGCAGAGCGTGGCGTCTGGCTTCACTTCCAATCGTTCGGGCGGAATCGGATTGCCGCATCGTTCGCAAATGCCGTACCGGCCCTCCTCCATGGCTCGCAACGCGTCATCGATGGAAGCCAACCTGGCTTGCAAGGTCGCCAGCAAAGCAGCGCTCTTTTCACGTTCGATGACATCGGGATCGCCTTCCTCCACATCGATATCAACTTCGCCTCGTAAGGTTTCTTCGAGCAATGCAATATCTTCTAGCAGTTGCTCGCGTTGTTCCAACAATTTTTGTCGCTCTTTTTCCTGTTGCTTTGTGTCCATTGTGTCTCTTTCTCTCCGTTAGCAGGGTGGGAGCACACCTTTTACCACGTTTGCGCGTTTACGTCAATTTTGGAACCATGCAACGCGAACCAAAGCGCGCATCCCGTTCATTAGAGCTTGGATCGGTACAGATGTTCGGGTATAATGGCTTCATTATGGATTCCCGACCAGTCTCGCCTCAGGCCCAACCCGCGGATAGTCTCGACGCCGCGTTGCGCATCAAGCGGCTCAATGAGTTGCACGGACAAAATCATGTGCGCAACAACCTGGAAATTTTGATCGAGGCGGCGCGTCAACGCGGGGAGAGCCTGGACCACATCTTGCTTTATGGCCCGCCCGGTTTGGGCAAGACCACGGTCGCGCATATCGTGGCCAATGAAATGGATGTGAACCTCAAGATTACGGCGGGTCCGGCCATCGAGCGGGCCGGGGATCTGGCCGCGATCCTCACCAATTTGCGTCGCGGAGACATCCTCTTCATCGATGAGATTCACCGTCTTGGACGCGCGGTCGAAGAGATTCTTTACCCCGCGATGGAAGATTTCGCCCTGGACATTGTCATTGGCAAAGGGCCGGCCGCGCGCAACATTCGTCTCAAGTTGCCTCATTTTACAGTGATTGGCGCAACCACGCGGTTGGCTTTGCTCACCGCGCCTTTGCGAGCGCGTTTTGGCGCTGTGTTGCGATTTGATTTTTACGACGTCGAATCCATCGAAGGCATTGTTCGTCGCGCGGCCGCGCTAACCAACACCCCGGCCACGGCTGAGGGCGTGGCCGAGATTGCCCGACGCGCCCGCGGCACCCCGCGCGTGGCTCTGCGCCTCTTTCGTCGCGTGCGCGATTACGCACAGGTTCGCGCACAGGGCGAGATCACGGCTCGAGTCGCGGCCGACGCCTTGGAACTGTTGGAAATCGATGAAATGGGGCTGGACGGGCTGGACCGCACGGTGTTGGAAGCGGTGATCCTTAAATTTGGAGGGGGTCCTGTGGGGTTGGAGACCATCGCCGCGTCGGTCAGCGAAGAGCCGGACACCATCATGGATGTGGTGGAGCCATACTTGTTGCAGCTGGGTTTTTTGGAGCGCACGCCTCGCGGCCGCGTGGCCACCCCTCGCGCCTATCAACACTTGGGCATTCCCTTGCCTGTTTCAACCCCTCGCGAACCGCTTCAACCCCAGCTGTTCGATGCAGATGAAGAGATTTGAGCGTGGCTGAAGAAGCGAGCGCCAGAGCCGAAAGCCGCTTGCCCCACACGCAATGGCGCGGTTGTTGTTTCATCTGATCATTCAACGCGTTCGCTCACCGTCATCTTGCGCATGACCTCCTCCAATCTTGGCATGGAGGGCATGGCGCCAAAACGGCTGGCGGCCAGCGCGCCGCATGCATTGGCGAAGCTCGCCGCCTCGAGTAACGAGGCGCCTTGAAGCAGTGCCAAGACCAGGCCCGCGGTGAACGCATCCCCCGCGCCGGCCGAGTCTACGGGCTGGATGCGATGGGCGGGAATGAAGTGACTTTGTTCTGGCGTGACAAGCAACGCGCCGCGCGCATCGAGTTTGAGCACGACCGCCTGCGGCCCCTGCGCCAGCAATGTGCGCGCCGCAGCCAGAGCTTCGGCGTCATTGCGGATAGGATGCCCCACCATGCTTTCAGCCTCGGGGCGGTTGGGCGTGAGAACGGCGGCGCGTCGCCAAAGTTGGGGAGAATAGGGCCGGTTGGGCCCTGCGTCCACAAACACGGGAACGCCGCGTTCATATGCAAGGCGCTCGGCCAGCAACAACACCGGCTCGGGCGCTTCGAAATTGAAGAGCAAGCCATCCAGCTCCGGCAAAAGAGGGCGAAAGCGTTGCTCGAAGCTCTCGGGCGCCAGGGTGAGATTGGCCCCGGCCGCGATGATAAACGCGGTTTCGCCGTTTGGCTCGACCAGTAGCACGCCTGCGCCCGTGGGCGTGCGCGCATCCACCTCGATCCCGGCAATGTTTACGCCTTCGGCCCTGAGCGCGTCTTGCGCCATGCGGCCAAAGGCGTCATCGCCCACCTGGCCAAAAAGGTGCGCGCGGCCGCCCAGTCGCACGAATGCCACCGCGGCGTTGGCCGCTTTGCCTCCGGTGGACACTTCGATGCGAGCGACATGCATATTCTCTCCGCTGGCGGGCAAATGCGGCGTTTGCACCAGGATATCGGCGACGATGGAGCCAATGACAGCAATGACGGGCATGGGGCGATTTGTCTCTCGTTGCTCGTTTGTGTTTTTGCGTCCGAATGTAATACCATCTCATTGTACCACACTCTCGCGTTTTGAGAGGGTGCGCCATTGGTCCAGAAAGAATGCTCACGAAGCGATTGACTCCGCCACATCCCTTCTTTATCATCATTCCGACGAGTCTCTTATGCCAACATTTCGCGAAAATCTAACGCTCTTGCGAGAGGGCGTTCATCGCATTGGCGCGGGCGCGGCTTTGCGCACCGCGCTTTATCGACCTCGCCGCGCCTGGTGGCAATGGCGTTATCGCGCGCAAAAACAAAAGGTGTTTGGAGCGGGTCTTCCGACCGATTTTTTCGCTTCAAATGCGGCCCTGGCGTCGGTGGGAGGGGTGGTTGATGTGCGCGTTATCGAGCAAGGGGTTGCTTTGCTGTGTGAACATGGTTATGCCGCGCTCGAAGCGGTTACGCCGCATATCATCCGCTTGCGCATGGCGCCGAGCGAACCCCTGCCGCCCTATTTTTCCTACGCAACCCTCTTCGAAAAACGTCCCACCGAAGTGGCCATAGAGGTGGGCGATGAACACATCATTTTGGCCACAGCGGCTTTGCGGGCCGAAGTGCGACGCACTCCTTTTGGCCTGCGCCTCACCGATGCGGACGGCCAGGCGCTTATAGGCGATATTGTGGAGGTGCAATGGCGCCGGGAAGGTGGAAGCGTTTTGCATCAGGAGCTGCCCGATTGGGTGCAGCTTTATGGTTTGGGCGAACGCGCCTGCATCATGGCCTGCCGCGGTCAGCATTTTCACCTGACAACCATGGACCCAGAAAGTTATCACCTGGGCGCAGACCCGCTTTACATGAACATCCCCTTTCTGATCGCTTTAGGCGCCGGTCGTTTTACGGGTCTCTTTTTCGATAGCTCTTATAGCGGCGAGATCGATCTCGGCGTCAATCGAGCCGACTATCTCGAATATCAGACAACGGGGCCGGAATTGCGCATTGATTTCGTGGCCGGGCCGGGCGGCGATGATTTGCTCGAACATTACACCGAGCTCACCGGTCGCATGAATCTTCCGCCCTTATGGACGTTGGGCTATCATCAATCGCGCTGGAGCTATGAGAGCGCGCCAATTGTTCGCGAGATCGCGCGCGAGATGCGCGCGAGGCGCATACCGTGCGACGCCATTCACCTGGATATCGACTACATGGATGGCTTTCGCTGTTTCACCTGGCATCCTGAACGCTTTCCCGACCCGCGCGGTCTCATTGCTGATCTGCACGCACAGGATTTCAAGGTGGTGGCCATCATCGATCCCGGCATCAAGGTCGATCCCGATTATCCTGTGTGTGCGGATGGCGTGGAAAAGGATGTGTTTTGCAAATTGCCCGATGGCGCGCTTTTTCATGGCCCGGTTTGGCCGGGGGAGTGTTATTTTCCTGATTTCACCAGCCCCCGAGTGCGCGCCTGGTGGGGAGCGTGGCACCGAGGTTTGGTGGAGGATGGCGTGGATGGCTTTTGGAATGATATGAACGAGCCGGCCATCTTTGGCGGCTCGACCTTTCCCGATGCGGTTCAACATGAGCTGGAGGGCCGGGGGGGCGATCATCGCGAGGCGCATTCGGTTTATGGCATGCAAATGGTGCGCGCAAGCTACGAAGGCTTGAATCAGTTGCGTCCTGGGCGGCGCAACTGGGTTTTCACGCGTTCAGGCTATGCGGGCGTGCAACGGTATGGCAGCTCATGGACGGGTGACAATTTTAGTAGTTGGGATCATCTGCGCCTGACGCCCGCCATGCTGCTCAACCTGGGGATGTCTGGCCTCTCGTTTACAGGCGCAGACGTGGGCGGTTTCACCGGAGCGCCCACGCCCGAATTGTACGCGCGTTGGGTGAGTATGGCCGCGTTTACGCCTTTTTATCGCACACACACGGCCAAACATACGCCATCACAGGAGCCTTGGTCCTTTGGCCCTGAGGTTGAACGCATTGCTCGTAAGTATATCGAATGGCGTTACCGGTTGTTGCCTTATCTTTACACCGCGTTTTGGCAGTGTAGCGTCCGCGGTTTGCCCATCATGCGCCCCATGATATTCGAAGACCCTCATAACGCGGTTTATCATCTTTTGGATGATCAATGGTTGTTGGGTGATCATCTGTTGGTTGCGCCCGTATTATTGCCCGATTCGGAGCATCGTCATGTTTTTCTTCCACGCGGCGCCTGGCGCGATTTTTGGACGGACGAGTTACGCGTCGGGCCGGACGACTTCACCCGGCCCGCGGCTCTGGACGTTGTGCCCCTGTATGTGCGGGCGGGCGCGGTGATTCCTTTAGGACCGGTGCGACAAGCGACCGCTCAGCCCGTGGATGCGCTCGAATTGCATCTTTATCTCGGTGAAGGCGAATCATGGTTCTATGAAGATGACGGCGAGACGCTGGACTATCGGAAGGGCGCGTATCGGCTAACGCGTTTTGAATTGAGGCGCGATCGCGAATCTTTGCTCCTGTCTCGAACGATTCGGGGCGATTTCGCGCCCGACTATGCGCGTTTTCGCATCCATTTGCACGGCGCCGAGATCGTTCGGGTCGAAGTGGATGATCAGCCTCTGGTTGGGGCGGCGCAAGGCTTCGAATGCCCTCGCGATGGCTGGAACGCGATCAAGATAATCTTTGCTCAATCCTGAATTTGATCTCTGGCGAAATATCTGCTACAACACATTGGCAGCAATTCAACGTTCGGCACCCATTCGATTTTATCATCGTTCGCCGCCCTGCGTCTTTCCCAACAAAGGTGTTGGGCGGAAAGGAGCAGACCCATGACTCACATTATCACTTCTCTCTGCATTCGCGACGGCGCATGTGTCGAAGTATGTCCGGTTGAGTGCATCGTCCCCGGCATCCCCGAAGAGGAATGGCCTCTGTATTACATTGATCCCGACACCTGCATTGACTGCGGCGCGTGTGTGCCCGAATGTCCGGTGGAGGCCATTTTCCCTGAAGAGGATGTTCCAGAAGAATATCAGGACGATATTCAGCTGAATTACGATTACTTTACCGATGGGCCGGGCTATTCGGCATTGGAGTAACAAACGCGCAAATTGCGCCTTTTCGGTATTTTACAAGCAAAACCCCCTGTTTTCGCAGGGGGTTTTTGCATCAATCTTCGATCATGACCCTTCGTTCGTTGGTTCTGAATCGAAGCCAATTAAGGAGCGGTTTGCCAAAAGGGCGGTCCTGAAGCAACGCATCGAGTTGGGTCAACGCCTCGACCAACGCGGTTTCCGAATCGGTGAGCACTTCGCCGAAGGCGGCAGCCGCTTCGCGTAGCGCATAGCGAATAGGGCGCGGCAGCCCCACCAACAGCGAACCGGCATCCGCGGCCGCAGCATACAAAATGGCGTCGTCTGTATGCGGTTGGTCGGGTTGTTCGAGCAGGGTCATGACTCGACGTTCGGAAAGCCGGGCCAGCGCATTGGAGAACGCGGCCACGACAGCCGGATTTTCGGTCTCGGCGGCCAGAACCGACGCCTGGCTAAAACAGTAATCGCCCACCAAGATCGATGTTCCCAACAATGCACGGGAGTCGTCCGACGCGTCGAGCAGGTCGCGCGGGATGGCGTCGTGCACGTTGGTGGCCAGATAAAGCATCTCGATGGCCGCAGCCAGAGCGACGCGCTTGTCGGTGTTGGCGTGGCCCAAAAGGCTGGAGCCTAGAACGATGATCGCTCGCGGGTAATGATGATGCAGATGTGCGGCCAATAGATCATTGAGGAATGGGTAATCGCTTTGCACGGCCTCTTGCATGCGCCGACGCACCTGTTCCAGTTCATCGCCCAACACCCACTCCAGGTTCGACTCCATGATGGCGGTGGGAGAAACGCGTTCGATGGTGGCTTTGTTTGGAATCATGATAGAAATTCAGGCCTCCGATGACTGGGGACGCGATGTGGCAATCATACCACACTCGGCCCCAAATGTGTGAAATATGGTTCACAGTTCATGATTCGCCGCCCGCCATTCGCCGGGGCTTTCATCTCTCTCGCTTTTTCGTCTTCTCTTTTCATCTCACATGCCCGAACTCCCTGAAGTCCAGACCATTCTCGACGCGCTCGCTCCCCTGATTTGGGAGCAAGTCATTGTCGATGTGAGCGTATTGTGGCCAGGCGTGGTGGACCGTCCCTCGGTGGATGAGTTTGTCGCGGCCGTGCGCGGACGACGCGTTGTGCAAACGAGTCGTCGCGGCAAATATATGCTCTTTCAGCTTGATGATGCCTGTTGGTTGATCATGCATTTGCGCATGACGGGCAACATGCGCGTCGTTTTTCGCGAGGAGCCGGTACAGCCGCATGATCGACTCGTATTTCATTTAGAAAATGGTCGCGATTGGCGATTTAATGACACGCGCAAGTTTGGCCGAGCCTATTTGGTGTCGGACCCTGATGAGGTGGTGGGCAAGCTGGGGCCTGAACCATTGGATGAGAGTTTTTCCGCGGCGTACTTCATCGAGAAGTTGGCCGGTCGTCGAGCGGCTATCAAGACGCTATTGCTCGATCAGCGCATCGTTGCGGGCGTGGGCAATATTTATGCCGATGAAGCGCTTTTTCGGGCGCGGGTTCATCCTTTGCGAGCGGCCGGTTCGTTGCAACCTCGCGAGATCGCGGCCCTGGTGGATGCCGTCAAGGGGGTCATCGCCCAGGCCCTGGATGAGATGGGAACCACGTTGCGCGATTATCGTCGGCCGGATGGTTCGGTTGGCGAGTTCCAAAATAGTTTGCAAGTGTTTCGACGCACAGGGCGGCCTTGCCCGCGATGCGGCGCCATGATCGAGCGCATTGTGGTTGGCGGGCGCGCCACTCATTTTTGCCCTGTCGAACAGCGACTCGATGCATGAATGCTTTCGGTTTCAAAGGGAGGCATCGCGATATGTCGTCCATACCCCTCATCGCCGTTGTCGGCGGCGGGCAATGTTCGGAAGAGGAGGCGAGGCTGGCCGAGGAGGTGGGCCGGCTGTTGGCCGAGCGGGGTTTTGGGGTGGTGTGCGGCGGCCGCGGGGGCGTGATGGCGGCCGCGTGTCGGGGCGCGGCCCGGGCCGGCGGGCTCACCGTGGGCGTTTTGCCGGGCGAGGACGCGACCGAGGCCAATCCCTGGGTGCAAATCGCCATCGCCACCGGGTTGGGCGAGGCGCGCAACGCGATCGTGGCGCGGGCCGGGCTGGGCGCGATCGCGGTGGGCGGCGAATACGGCACACTATCGGAAATGGCCCTGGCCCTAAAATGGGGCAAACCCGTGGCCGGCCTGAAAACCTGGCCCCTACCCGATGTCTACGCGGCCGATTCGCCCGAGGATGCGGTGGGGTATGTGTTGAATCGCATAGCCAAGCATTAGCCGTAAACGATGTGAACGACGCGGACGATTGGTGAAAGACCCAAGCTGGGGCGAAAATTCTTATTCTTTGTCTGTCGCATTATCGATGGAGTTGGCGTGATGAATGTTATAAAGAAGGGCGATCTCCGTTAGAATGCGAGTGGCTTCAATATTGCTGCCCAGGGGTTCTGGCAGAGGCCCGCCTACTTTGGGCGAGAGAATTTTTGCCAGCCGGGGACGCACTGTCGGCCCTAAACCCCAGGTTAGCGGGCCAAATGTCACCTCTTCCAATAACTCGTACTCGGTTGGTGTGAGACGGGCAATATGAGGGTAGGTTTCGTACAATCGCCTGATCTCCTCTGCAGATAAACGTGCAATTTGGCGCTTGATGGACATGGGGGTGCTGCTTGCTGCTGTGAAGATATCTTTTTCGTCGTGCTGAACATGAACCACGATGGTGTCGGCTGCGAAATCGCCCAAACGCCGTGATTGGTCGTTCAGCATCATTGTAATGAACCCTATCAAGTAATTCCATGGCAACCAATCAATGATGCGCACCAGATTACGAATAAACACCGATAGCGGGCTAACTGGGCCGCCTGAAGATTGTATGACGCGAGTTTTTGCCGCCCTTTTCCCTGGTGTTTGCCCATTCCAAAACAATTCGAAAAGGGAAAAATATCCCCACCAAACCACAAACGTCACCAGAAAATAAATGGCCAAAAACGCGCCCACCCTCCAGTCGACATCTTGATCAAATCGGAAAAGTTCGATCGAGGACACACCGAACAAACCCAATATCACATATAACATCAATGTAACCGCACTCAACACCAATATCAAAATGGATAGATCGATGAGCGCTCCGATAAAACGACTTCCGATGCCGGCTATACGGTAGTTAAAGACTACGTTTTCGGGTGTTTCGATGGTATACTCTTGAGACAAAAAATCGCTTTGATTGGACATGCGCTTCCTCTGGAGATTTGATTATGCAAGAACTTAATCGATTTATCAGACGTAATCAGGCAGGATGGCGCAGACTAGATGAACTGTTGGTGCGCGCTGAAAGAGATGTACGCTTGCTTTCGGAGGAGGAATTGGACGAACTGGGTCAACGTTATCGGCAGACGGCCTCAGATCTGGCGTTGGCGCAGCGCGATTTTCCTGGCCAAAAAGTGACTCGCCACCTAAACGATCTGGTGGGTCGCGCTCACGCCTTTCTCTATCGCGAGAAGCCCATGCGGGGAAAGACGCTCCGCCATTTCTACGCCAGGAAATATCCACAGCTTTATCGGCGGTTGTTGCCTTATACGCTGACTGCGTTTTTCATCTTTTTCATTCCCGCTCTCACATCGTTCTTTATCATACTGCACAATCCTGACGCGATCGCTGTTATCATGGGTGAACATGTGAGAGAACTGGAAAGAACGGTGCGGGAAGAGGAGCTGTGGACACAAATCGCACCCACGGTGCGCTCGGCCGCGTCCACAATCATCCTAACGCGCAACATTCAGGTGATGTTTCTCACCTTCGCCGGAGGCGTCACAGCCGGAATATTGACATTGTATGTTTTATTCATCAACGGTCTGACAATCGGTGCATTGTTCGGGTTTCTTCAAGCTCATTCTATGAGCCTATATTTGGCCGAATTCGTTGTCGCGCACGGCTTTATCGAGCTCAGCGTGATCTTTTTTTCGGGCGGAGTGGGATTCTATGTTGGAGATGGGTTGCTGCGCCCGGGATTGCAGCGCCGTCGAGACGCATTGGCGACTCGAGCGCGCGTTGGGGTGCAAGCCATTTTGGGAAGCGCACCCCTGTTAGTCGTTGCCGGTCTGATCGAAGGTTTCATCAGCCCTAGTTTACTACCCTGGTGGAGCAAGCTCGCTGTGGGGATTGCAACCGGCATTTTGTTATATGGGTATTGGCTTTTGGCTGGAAGAACCAAGGCAAAACCGGCTCTCTCATAATTAGGTCCGTGCGTAACGTGAGTCAGGTTAAATCAACGCACGCGACTTCAATTCCAGATATTTGTCGATGACCGCGACGCTGAGTTTGTCAGCGGGGACGTCCAAAGTGAGCACACCAAGACGCTGTAATCGCTCCAGGATCAATTTGCGCTCATCCAGCAGTTGTTCGGCCACAGTGCGCTGATAAAGTGTAGCGCTATCGGTGATTGGCTGACGAGCCAGTCGATGGATAGAGGGATCGCCAATGGTGATAAGCAGAGGGAGATGACGGCGACGCAACAAGCTCATGTGCGCGACAAGCGAGTCCGTGCTGAAACTCGCTGTGAAGTCGGTAAAAACCAACACCAAACTTCGTTTACGCTGCCGGGTTGAAAAATATTGAAATGCGCGGTTGTAATCCGGTTCGACCGGTTGTCCTTCCACCGAGTAAAGCGTTTCCAACATGCGCAAGAACTGCCCTCTGCCGGTTCGCGGGGCCAACCATGTTTGCACCACATCGGCAAAGGTGAGGGCGCCCACTCGATCGCCTTTTTGTGTGGCTACAAAGGCCAGAAGCAACACAGCATTGATGGCGAAGTCGAGTCGAGCCACATCACCCACCGGGCTGCGCATCATGCGCCCTATATCCAGCATGGCCACTAAATTCTGACTACGTTCGGTTTCAAATTCCATGCTAATGGGTTTGCCGCGACGCGCGGTGGCTTTCCAGTTGATGCGGCGATATTCATCATCCGGAAAATACTCGCGCAACCGCTCGAATTCGGTCCCGCCGCCCAAAACGCGAGCTTTACGCAGTCCCAATTCCCAGAGTCGATTTTGTCGCACCAAGAGATCGTACTTTCGTACATCCACGAGGTTAGGATACACTTTGACCGTCTCGGCCGCGGGGAAACTCGCCTGTTGTCGAAACAGCCCTAACACCGATTTCCAACGCAAGTGAAGATCGCCAAAGCTATAGTCACCGCGGCGCGGCGGTCGCACCCGATAATGAAGAGTCCGCACATCGCCTCCAACCACGCTTCCCGATAGCACCCGATCGGTCTCTCGAATGCCAAAAGTCGGCGGAACCTCATCTCTTAACCAGATGCTAAGCGAGCGAGGGCTGTGGCGTAGATAAATATGGACGGATATGCGGTTCCATGTAGCCAAAGAGAGCCGCTCATCGTGCTCTCTTTGCAAAGACCAAACCTCTGCATTGGGCGTTAATCGCCAATCCACCAACATCAGAACCGATATGACGAGCACAGCGACCAATCCTAGCCACGCGAAGCCGCGCCAAAGATCGCCTAACCCCATAAGAATGATGGAAAACAGCAACAAAACAAAACTACGTCGGGTCAATTGCATAATCGCGGTCCATGTTATTTCAACCGGAGTCGCCCTCTCTCAGCGGGGCGCTTCCACACCGGCGAGGATGCGCCGCACGGCATCATCTGGAGTCATGCCCTCGATCTCGGCTTCGGGACGAAGGATGATGCGATGTCGGTAAGTGGGCAAAGCCACAATCTTGACATCGTCGGGCGTGACGAAATCGCGGCCTTGCAGCGCGGCATGCGTTTTGGCTGTCAATAACAATGTAATGCTGGCTCGAGGACTGCCGCCCAAAAGGAGATCGCGACTGCGACGACTGGCCGCGGCAATCTTGATAATATAGTCCAAAACGCCATCCTCCACGGTTACGGAGCGGATCTCATCGCGGATAGCGGGCAGTTCGGCAGGCGATATGACCGACTGGATCCCGCTTATATCCAATGCTCGAGCATCGAAACCGCGATGATAACGCAACAAAACCTCTCGTTCCACCTCATGAGGCGGATAATCCACCAAAATTTTGAACATGAAGCGGTCTAGCTGAGCCTCAGGCAGGGGGTATGTGCCCTCATATTCCACCGGATTTTGTGTGGCCAGCACCATAAAAGGATCATTCAAACCAAAACGCACGCCGTCGATGGTGACCTGTTTTTCTTCCATGGCTTCCAAAAGAGCAGCTTGGGTTTTGGCTGGTGCGCGATTGATTTCATCACCCAGAAGAATGTTGGTGAAAATCGGCCCCTTTTTGAGGTGGAAATGTCCGCTTTTCATGTCGAACACGTTGGTGCCCACGATGTCGCTGGGCATCAGGTCAGGTGTGAACTGCACCCGATTGAAATCGGCCTCGATAAGCCGCGCCAAGGTTTTGGCCAATAAGGTTTTGGCGGTGCCCGGCACGCCTTCTAACAAAACATGGCCGCCGCTGAAGAAGGCGATGAAAACCTGTTCGATAACCTCCTCCTGCCCCACAATGACTTTGGCGGCTTCACTGCGGATTTTCTGATAACGTTGGTATAGTAGTGTCATGATGGTTTGTCTTAGATGTGGGAAGGAAAGGGAAATCAGGAGAGTGGGCTTGAAATGGACATTTCGCGTAAGATTGCGTCTGCTTCCGCGGCCAAACGCACCAGATCGGCTTCAGATGATATCGCGTCCATACCGATTAGCACCTGTTCGATGCGTTGGAGTTGGTCGCGCGTAGGCGGTGCATCACTTTGTCTCAACGCGGCCACAAACTCATGTGTGGACAATCCTGCGTCGATATGCCAGGCGTTGGCGATGGCAAACCGAAAGCGCCGACACCGGTATTGACTCACCGATTGGCGCTGTCGGGCGCGTTGCTTGAGCCGAGCCATGGCTTTGACATACTCCGACGCTTCGCGACGCTGCACCTCTCGCAGAGCAGGCAATGGCGGGCCCAAACGTTTGCCCTGCAGAAACAGAAAGAAAAAACTCAACACTCCCGCCAAGGCGATGGCCCGACCCCAACTTGTAGTGTAGAAATAACTCCACAAAGTGGGCTGCCGCTGATATGCAAACGTTTCATCCCAAGACATGATGGGATGATAAACGTCGATGAGGATCACGCCGCCAGGAGGCATTGTGCGGAGCAGAGCGGGAATCAAGTGTCTTATATCTCCTTGTAAAGCCTTATTGGTGGGGGCCGCCTCCGGGCCAATGTGCCAGACTAAACCGTCACCCACAGTGCGCACCACAACGGCCGGGAATCCTTTCCGCTTGAAACGATGACTAAGCACAGGAAGACTTTCCGGAACAACGAATCTGTGGTCGGTGATGATCGTTGTTGTGAGAGCGGCGGGAGCTTGCGGCAATAGAGGTAGATCCTGAAATAGCTGGGGATCGAATTCTGCGCCTGTTAGCCATCGTCGCGTCACGCCAAACTGCTCGTTTAGGTTGTCGTCTTGGATATCCACCAACACCAGGATATGACCGGCGGCAACCCAATCATGAAGCATCTCAGCATCCTCAATGCTGAATCCTTCGAAACCGGGGAAAAGAATGATCATGTCTACATCTTTGGGCAAAGCAGTCCCGGTTGGCGGGAGACGGCGCGTCTGATAACCCATACGCTCCAACCAACGCCATAAGACCAGCGAACCATCGGGCTCTTTTGATTCAGGATGATAGGGCGGTCGCCATTGGCTCGCGGACTCTCTGCGTATGAACCAGACGCCAAATGTGGTCAGAGCGACGAACAATCCTATGAGCAAAATGGCTTCCCAGGGAATGCGTCGAAACATAACGGTATTTCAACCTTCAGCAGCGGACGGGCCAGAAGCGGCTCGACGTCCAGAGAGCGTGCGATCGAGCAGATCGATCTTCTTCTCATATTGCCGAAAGGCGGCCATATCAGGCTCCCACATGCCATACCACGCACGCTCGAAGATTTCGACCACCGATTGGAAATGTTGGTGAATGGGTTCGTTTTCGGGAATCAAGGCTAACAGCTCGCGATTCGTCTGACTGCGATCGCGCGGGGTCACGCCGCTTTCCTCCAATTTGAGCAAAGCTGCGAGATAAAGATACCGCACCGCATCGCGATACTTGCCAACACTAGCCAATCGAGTCGCCTCCGCGCGCGCCCGCTCTTTGGTGAGCGGCGCATCCTCTTTCCGGTTGCGATGCAACTCCACATCTTCCACAAAGCTGTTCAGCAATCCTGCAAACCAGTTGCCAAAAATGAAAACCAATAGGGCGCCTCCTAGCAAGATCACCGCCCATTGCAGAATGTTGACCAGAATCGAAAACTCATCAGGGGACAATGGCGAGGGTTGAGACGTTAGCTTGGGCAAGCCTTTCATCCACCCATCGTTCTCATCGCTCATTTCTTGCATCACCCATTCCAATTGCAGCATACGCGCCTCAGTGTCGTCATTATTGGCCAGAGAAAGTTGAGCGTCGAGCAATCGCAATCGGCTCAGTGTGGCTTCAGGCGCGTCGGGATTGAGAAAAGATAAATCGGGCTGAATGATCTCGCCGTTTTCCAAAACCACGCCCTCGATCTGAGACAATCGATCCCGAAGTTTTCGAATGACTTGTTCCTGGATTTTGGTCTCTTGATGGCGCGCGGACGCGGCTTCAAGCTCGGTGACGCCCTCGCGGATGATGGCGTGAAATTCTTTCCAGGAAATCGCCTCGCTCTGCGCCAATGCGACGGTTTCGCACGCCATCGATAACGCCAAAATCCATGCGACGGCAAGCAATGGGGAAAGGAAACGGTGATACAAAATGGACCTCATGCAAGGGAAAACAACTTTCGAGAAGATGCGAATAAGAAGAAACCCGAATAATCCTTTACATTTCTCATCTATGTTCCGCATTAACCGCGTCTCTTTTTGAGAACAACGCCATGCATAGCGTTAGTCTTCGACATCGCTTGACGACGTTTTTTTCTTTCCTTCGGCGATGGCGGCGTCCTGGTGTGATGGTGGCATATCCGCGCTTTCCAAAACAGCCTCACTCACGTCTTCTTCATCCACGGACTCGACAATCTGTGAGGCGGCTTCCAATGCCTGTAATTGCTCTTCGATATGCGCGTCGGGCTGATTTCGTAGTTTCAAATCATGATAAAGCACGACCAAGGCTGTCGCATAGATCGGCGTCCACAACACATTGAGAACGCTGGTGATGATGCCAAACAGCGATATAATAAGAGGCATATCTTCCATCGATATACTGCTCAATGGCGCTTGGATGAGGAAAAAGGGTGCGAAATAGAATGCGAAACCCAAAATCCACAGCAACAGAGTGTAGCCTGCAAGCCGCCAAAAATACCCCGAGCTATTTCGCCATGTTGTCTTTATTGCTTCGATAGGGCCAAGATTGTCAACAATAAGTGCTGTGGGCGTGAGAAACAGGCGCACCACGAAATAGAAAACAACGATTGGCAGCGCTAATGCTATTATAATGACGATGCATGGTATCAGGGCGCCCAAAGCTAATATCGGTATAAAGATGATGAACGCTAACGCTGCTAATAATATGATTGCAATATAGCGGAGGAAATAACTTAACCCCTTTCGCCAACTTTCTCTAGCCGAAGGCGCATCGCCGAAGAGAATTCGATTCACTTGCCAGGTCACCGCGATGTTTGACAAGGTGACAAGAAATAACGCCAAAAATCCCACCCCCACCTGAAGCCAGATCAGCCATATAGGAGCGGACGGGTTGACGCCGCCCTCGACAAAAGGAACGAATTCTCGGCTTTGGCCATACCCCATGTTTGCCCAGTTCAGCGCGTGCGACACAATTTGGATTGGAATCACCAGGCCGCCAGCAGTAAGGACCAGTCTCCAAAAACGCCTTCGATATATTCGAAAAGTTACGTCCAACAGCTCGCCAAGCGAAAGCGGATGCGAAATCACATTTGGAAACATAATGGCCTCCTTAAGCTCCAATATGAATGAACACCGCTCTGAAACTCGATATAAAATCATATCAACTAAATAGAAGTTTTTGCAAGAGTGAGATACGCCAAATACGCATACACCAAACTACTTTCTTTGGAATGATAAGCGTGAGAGGCAGAGTGCGCCTTGTTGTATTTGAGAATAGGCGCTCGGTTATCTGGCAATTGCAACGCGAGGCTCGGACGGCGATCGGTTGAGCGTGACCAAAATCGATGGTTTCCTGGTTTCATCCCTTTTACTTTGCTCAGGGTTCAGCCCTCTCTGTAATTTCAATCACATGGGATCACACTACCTAAAGGATGCATTTGCTCAATTTCGAAAAGCTCTGTATACTTTTGATAGTGTTTTATTGTTTCGGGGTGAAATGAATTTCTTGGTTTTTGGGAATCAACGACGCCTAACCGATTTCTATATCATTCGTATTCGATCGACGATGGCCCGAATTTATCCTGAAAGACTTCCCGAATATGTTCAACGGGATCCTCTACGCAGCGCCGAGCGGAAGGTGTATCATGCCTTAGCGGATTTACCTAGCGCTTACACTGTTTTTTATGGCGTGGCCTGGTTGGATCGCGCGTCTGACGGAGCCAGAGACGGTGAAGCGGACTTCGTCATAGTGCATCCGGACGGGGGTGTGTTGGTGCTGGAGGTGAAGGGCGGAGGCATTGGGTTTGACGCGTCCACCGCTCAATGGGTGTCTGTCGACCGATATGGTCATGGACATATCATCAAAAACCCCGTTCAGCAAGCCACCGAAAGCAAATATGCATTGCTGAGCAAACTCAAGAATCTGCCGGGATGGGGCGACCGTTGGATTACTATCGGACATGGGGTTGTGTTTCCTGACATCCAGGCATCCGATTTGCCTATTCGGCCAGATTTGCCGCGTGAAATCGTTCTTGATAGAAAACATCTCGAAGACCCCGCTCACGCCATTCAGGCATTGTTCACCTACTGGGCCCGCCCCAACCATCATCCACTAAGGCAAGATGGCGTGCGCCTGCTGACCGATCTTCTGGCCCGTTCGTTCACCATTCACACGCCTTTGGGGGTGGAATTGAATGACGAAGACGAGCGGATCATCGAGTTGACAGAAGCGCAGATGCGAGTATTGGACTTGCTCGCATTTCAACGTCGCGCGGCGATTCAAGGATGCGCGGGTTCGGGCAAAACCATGCTGGCTCTGGAGAAAGCCAAGCGTCTGGCAAATGAGGGATTCGATGTGTTGTTGACTTGCTTCAATGTGGCTCTAGCGCAATATTTGGCTCAACGGACGCCCGATGATGTCGAAGTCTTCCACTTTCACGGTCTTTGCGAAGCCATGATCGAGGAGGCCGGTATCCGGGCCGCTCCACCACAAGACAGACAAGAATACTACGACATGTTCTTGCCAGGATTGTTGTTAGACGCCATCGATGAATTAGGCCCTCAGTACGACGCCATCATTGTGGACGAGGGACAGGATTTCAAAGAAGATTGGTGGATCGGGTTGCAGTCGCTACTAAGAGATCAGGAGCAGGGCGTCTTTTATGTGTTTTTTGACGACAATCAAAATCTCTATCGCGGCGTTGATCACATCCCTGGTCTTATCGACTCACCCCCTTTCTCGCTCACAGAGAATTGCCGCAACACCAAGGCCATCCATCATTTGGTGGCCCGTTTTCACCCCAACGGCTCAGCCATTCGTTGTATTGGGCCAGAAGGCCGGCCACCGGTCTGGGTTCCATACGAATCTCATCGAGAACTTGAAACTCTGGTTCGCCAAACATTGCATCGCCTCATCAACGAAGAGGACGTAGCCCCTGGCGATCTGATCATCCTTACGCCCAAAGCCGAGCATCGCTCTATTTTCAAAGAAGGCAAACGTTTGGGGAATTTCACGCTCACCCGTAAACCGCCGACCGAGGGTGACCGCATCATTTGGGTGACTACGGTGCACGCTTTCAAGGGCCTTGAACGCAAAGTGGCGCTATTGACTGAATTGGACCCTTGGGCCGGACGCAACCTGGCGACCTTACTCTATGTGGGCTGCTCTCGAGCTCGCACTCATCTTATTATCTTTCACAACCACCGATTTGATCCTGCGCGTAAATTTGATGGCCATTGAGCCTCTGTCGGAGTCAGACTTACGTTATGTAACAGCGTAGAGTCCACAACGAGTCAGCGGTAATCGCTGGTAAAAACAAACGAAGTCTTTTCCAAATTGAAGAGTTAGAATAAGGAGTTCGCGGAGGCGCCGATATTGTATCCCGGAGCGAGTGATGTGGATGACGCCCGCTTGCGGG
>JAADII010000152.1 GCA_013151415.1 Chloroflexota bacterium | reverse complement strand
AATGTAATCTTGTGCGATCAAAGCGTCCGCAACCGCGGCGGGGGTTTGGAACATGAGCCTATCCTATATGAGCAGCAGGTGGTAGGTGGCGGGTGGGAAATGTCAAGTTCCAGGCGTCCAGTTCACCTGACATGAGACCTGACACGCCTCATCATCGTCCTATCGTCCATCGTCTACAACTCCTTAGCAGGGCCTCATCGCTCAAAAATGAACGCACATGGCGCACATTTTGCGGAGAAAAACCTGTCATACAATGCCAGCTTACCGCAGCTTGGGCCGCGTGTCGGTAAGCCAGGAAGCCAAACATGACATAGATCAGCGCTTGGGGAACAGGTGGGGAGTATAATGAGGTGTTAACCAAAGTGTTGTCGTAGCAAGTCTCCAGAATGGCGGCTTGCCAAACCTTGTCAACCGAAAAATGGCTTGCGTGGACCCATGTGGATGACTCTGGACAATGTAAGTGAGTCTCGATGGTCGCTCATCGTCCTTTCGTCCCATCGTCTGCTTCTTTCACGCAGCCAATGCCATCATACAACATTTTTCCGGAGCCATAAAACCATGTCACGCACGTATGTCACCCTCGATGGCAACGAAGCCGCAGCTTACGTCGCCCACAAGACCAACGAGGTGATCGCGATTTATCCTATCACACCTTCGTCACCCATGGGAGAATGGGCCGACCAGTGGAGCGCACAGGGCAAAACCAACATTTGGGGAACCGTTCCCTTGGTGCAGGAAATGCAGGCCGAAGGCGGCGCGGCCGGCGCGGTGCACGGCGCGTTGCAGGCCGGTTCGCTCACCACCACCTTCACGGCCAGCCAGGGGCTGCTATTGATGATTCCCAACATGTACAAGATCGCGGGCGAGTTGACCAGCACAGTCTTCCACATCGCCGCGCGTTCGGTCGCGGCCCAGGCTCTTTCCATTTTCGGCGACCACAGCGATGTGATGGCCGCGCGGGCGACGGGCTGGGCCATGCTCTTCTCCAACTCGGTGCAAGAGGTGATGGACTTCGCGCTCATCGCCCAGGCCGCGACTTTGAAGACGCGCGTGCCCTTCTTGCACGTGTTCGACGGCTTTCGCACCTCGCACGAAGTGGCCAAGGTGGAGCGATTGTCGGACGAGGACATCCGGGCCCTGATCGACGACGACCTGGTGCGAGCGCATCGGGCGCGGGCGCTCTCGCCCGACCATCCCTTCATTCGCGGCACGGCTCAAAATCCGGACGTCTTCTTCCAGGCTCGCGAGACCGTAAATCCCTATTACCTGGCCGCGCCGGCCATCGTGCAAGAAACCATGGACCGGTTCGCGGCCCAGGTAGGGCGGCAATACCATCTCTTCGATTACGCGGGCGCGGCCGACGCGGAGCGCGTTATCGTGCTCATGGGCTCGGGCGCGGAAGCCGCGGAGGAGACGGTGAATTACCTGGTGGAGCGAGGAGAAAAGGTGGGCGTGGTCAAAGTGCGCCTCTATCGCCCCTTCTCGGTGAAGCATTTCTTGCAGGCGCTTCCGCCCACCGTCAGAGTCATCGCCGCGCTCGACCGCACCAAAGAGCCGGGCGCGTCGGGCGAGCCGCTCTATCAAGATGTGGTGGCCGCGGTGAGCGAGGGCATGGCCGACGGCATCGCGCCTTTCCAAACTTTCCCTCGCATCATCGGCGGGCGCTACGGCCTTTCGTCCAAAGAGTTCACCCCGGCCATGATCAAGGGCCTGTTCGATGAAATGCGCAAGGAGCGGCCCAAGAATCACTTTACCGTGGGCATCATCGACGACGTAACCCACACCAGCATCGACTACGACCCGGATTTCGACATCGAACCGGAAGACACGGTTCGGGCCATGTTCTGGGGTTTGGGCGCGGACGGCACGGTGGGTGCAAACAAGAACTCTATCAAAATCATCGGCGAAGAGACCGACAATTACGCGCAGGGCTACTTTGTCTACGACTCGAAAAAATCGGGCGCGCGCACCATCTCACACCTGCGCTTTGGCCCCCGACCCATCCACAGCCCCTACCTTATTCGTCGCGCCAACTTCGTGGCCGTGCATCAGTTTGGTTTTCTCACCCGCTACGATGTGTTGGACGCGGCCGTCGAGGGCGCGATATTCCTGCTCAACGCGCCCTTCCCGCCCGACCAGGTGTGGGACAACCTCCCGCGCAAGGTGCAGGAGCAGATCATCGAGAAGAAGCTGAAATTCTACGCCATCGACGCCTATTCGGTGGCCAAAGAAACGGGCATGGGCGTGCGCATCAACACCATCATGCAGACTTGCTTCTTCGCGATCAGCGGCATCTTGCCCCGCGACGAGGCCATCGACCAGATCAAAAAGGCCATCCGCAAGACCTATGGCAAGCGCGGCGAGGCCGTGGTGCAGAAGAACTTCGCGGCCGTGGACGCGGCCCTGGATCATCTGCACGAAATCCCTGTGCCCGACAAGGCCACCAGCGAGATCGAAATCCCGCCCGTAGTTCCGGCCGACGCGCCGCCGTTTGTGCAGGAAGTCACCGCGGCCATGATCGCGGGCAAGGGCGACCTGCTGCCCGTGAGCAAGCTGCCCGAAGATGGAACCTATCCCTCGGCCACCACCCGCTGGGAAAAGCGCAACATCGCACTGGAAGTCCCGGTGTGGGACCCGAACATCTGCATCCAATGCGGCAAGTGCGTGTTGGTGTGCCCCCATGCGGTCATTCGCAGCAAGATCGTGGACGAAAGCGACCTGGCCGACGCGCCCGAGGGCTTCCTCTACACCGACGCCCGCTTCAAAGGATACACCGACAAGAAATACACGTTGCAAGTGGCGGTGGAGGATTGCACGGGCTGCTCGTTGTGCGTGGAGGTCTGTCCGGCCAAGGATAAGACCCGCGTGGGCCGCAAGGCCATCAACATGGAGCCGCAATTGCCATTGCGCGAGCAGGGTCGCAAGCATTGGGAATTCTTCCTCAACCTGCCCGATCCCCCGCGATACAACGGCCTGAAATACACCAATGTGAAGAACGTGCAATTGCTCACGCCGTTGTTCGAGTTTTCGGGCGCGTGCGCGGGCTGCGGCGAAACGCCCTATGTCAAGCTTGCCAGCCAACTCTTCGGCGACCGCATGATCGTGGCCAACGCGACCGGCTGCTCCAGCATCTACGGCGGCAATCTGCCCACCACGCCCTGGGCCGTGAACAAAGATGGTCGCGGCCCGGCCTGGAGCAATTCGCTCTTCGAGGACAACGCCGAGTTCGGCCTGGGCATGAGGCTGACGCTGGACAAACAGACCGAATACGCCCGCGAGCTGGTGCAACGCCTGGCCCATGTCATCGGTCGAGACCTGGCGGAAGCGCTGCTCAACGCGGATCAGAGCGACGAAGCCGGCATCGACGCGCAACGCGGCCGCGTGGCCGAGTTGAAGCGCAAGCTGGAGGGATTGGGCTCGCCCGAAGCCAAAGACCTGTACAGTCTGGCCGATGTGCTGGTGAAGAAGAGTGTGTGGATCATGGGCGGCGACGGTTGGGCCTATGACATCGGTTACGGCGGTCTCGACCATGTGCTGGCCAGCGGTCGCAATGTGAACGTGT
>JAADII010000105.1 GCA_013151415.1 Chloroflexota bacterium | reverse complement strand
CGCCGATCATGAAAACCATGTATCTCGACGTGACCCCATCGCGCATGGTGCTGACCAAAGCATTGGGGCGCGTGAGCCGCGCGGCGTATTTCGGGCCGACCTCGCCGCTGCACCTGGTGGAAATGCCCGACCCGCCCTTGCCCGCGAGCGATTGGGTGAGAGTGCGCAATCGCATGTGCGGCATTTGCGGCAGCGATCTGCATCAACTTTTTCTGGACGCGGGACTTGACGTGGCGCCCACCGCCCTCCCCGCCCACAAACGCATTTATTTGGGTCATGAGATGGTGGGCAAGGTGGTGGAAATCGGGGATGCGGCGGGCTTGCAGGTTGGGGATCGGGTGGTGCGATGGGGGCGGGCCGACGATTGCGCGACTCGCGGACGCAAGGAGCTTTGTCCCGCTTGCCAACGCGGGCATCGCGTGCTGTGCGAAATCGCGTCGGAGCCTAAGCCCTACGAACCCATCGGCGGCGGCTTCGGCGATTCCTTCATCACGCCCGCGGCCTCGCTGGTGCGCGTGCCCGATCGGGTGACCGACGCCCAGGCCATCTTCACCGAACCGACCGCGGTGGCCATACACGCCGCGTTTCGACGCATTCCCCGGCCGGGCGAGCAGGCGCTGGTGTTGGGCGTGGGGACCATCGGTTTCTTGCTCATCCAGGTTTTGGCCGCGCTGGAGCCGGAATGCGAGATCACGGCTCTGGCTCAGTTCGATTGGCAGGCCGAGCTGGCGCGCCAACTGGGCGCGAGGCATGTATTTTTGACCGGCGAAGATGGTTACGAGCGCGTGGCCGAGCTGACGCGCGGCCGTCTTTACGAGGGCGCGTTCGGCAATCGCATGGTGATGGGCGGGTTCGATGTGGTGTTCGATGTGGTGGGCGTTGAGGCCACGGTGAATAACGCCTTGCGCTGGACGCGGCAACGAGGAGCCGTGGTGGTGGTCGGCGTCCATCTTCACCGCATGAAGCTGGACATCACGCCCGTTTGGTATCAGGAAGTGGATTTGATCGGCGCCATCGGTCACGACATCGTGACATGGCAAGGCGAGCGCGTCTCCACCTTCGACCTGGCCTTGCGCTGGATGGCCGAGGGCCGTATCCGCACCGCGCCCCTGCTCACCCATCGTTTTCCCCTCGAAGCCTATCGTCAGGCCTTCGCGACCGCGCTGGACAAGCGCCGTCATCGCTCCATCAAGGTCGCGTTCGAGCTTCGAGCATAACGAGCTTTCTCGCCCACTACTCACTCAAGGAGGACGATCATGACCGCCGCAACTGCTCCCGTCGCCGCCAAGTCCACCCGCCGCGAGCGCGTGGCCTGGTATTTGTACGACTTCGGCAACTCGGCCTACGCGGCCGTGGTGCTATTGGCCGTATATTCCCGTTATTTCCAGAACGGGGTGGTTGGCGGCGCGGAGGGAACCAAGCTATGGGGAACGGCCGTGTTCATCGCCATGCTGGTGGTGGCCGTGTCCGCGCCTTTTTTGGGCGCGATCGCGGATTATTCGGGCGCGAAGAAACGTTTCCTGATTTTCTTCACAACCCAGGCCTGCATATTCACCGGACTGCTCTTCTTCGTGATCCAGGGACGCGTGCTGGCGGGCATGGCGTTTTTCATCCTGGCCGAAATCGGCTATCGCGCGGCTCAAGTCTTCTATAACGGCTTCTTACCCGAAATCGCGCATCCCGACGACATGGGCCGCGTCGCGGGCATTGGTTGGGCGGTTGGGTCCGCGGGCGGCGTGCTCTGCTTGCTCATCGTCCTGGCCATGATCCTGGCTTCGGGCAGCAGCAATTTCATGATTCGGCTTTCATTCATCGTCACCGCGGTCTTCTTCGCGGTTTCGGCCTTGCCCCTCTTCTTCTGGCTGCCCGAACGAGCGGAAAGACGAGCGCTACCACCAGGCGAGAACTACGCCAGCATCGCCATCAAGCAATTGAAAGAAACCATTCGCGCCGCGCGCGGGTTCGTGGAGTTCCTCAAATTCATGCTCGCGTTTCTGGTCTACAATGACGGCGTGATCATGGCCCTGGATTTTGCGGCCATTATCGGCGGCGTGCTCTTTGGTCTCACCGAACAGCAATTAATCATTCTCATGATCCTGGTGCAAATCACCAACGTGGTCGGCGCTTACGTCTTTGGCGTCATGGTGGATCGGTTTGGCGGCAAGCGCACGCTGGACATCAGCCTTGTGCTCATGATCATCGACGTGATCCTGATTTATTTCGCGCAAACCGTGACGCATTATTTCATCATCGCCATCTTTGCCGGATTCGCCATGGCCGGCATCCAATCGGTGAGCCGAACCATGGTGGGCATGTTCAGTCCGCCCGGGCGCAGCGCCGAGTTCTACGGGTTCTTCGCGCTGACAGGCCGCACCTCCTCGTTCATCGGCCCGGCCGTGTTTGGCTGGCTAACGGCCGCGGCCACAGTCTTCTTCATGAACCGCGGCCAGACCATCGACCTGGCCGAGCAGATGGGCCATCGCATCGCCGCGCTCTCCATCGCCGCGTTCCTATTCGCGGGTTTGATCCTGCTGCAATTCGTGAACGAGAAGAAAGCGCGCGAAGCGGCCCTGGCGAGTTAGTCTTTCCACGCTCCGCTCATGAAAAAACACCCTCTCCTCTGGCTGGCGGCGATTGCGTTGCTTGGCCACATCGTGCTGACGCTCATCGCCCTGGCTTTTCCGGCCACGGCCGAGCCGTTGGTGGGCCGCCTGCAAACGCCGCTTTTGCTGCTGTTCGGCCTCACCCACGCGGCTTATGCCCTGGGTTGGCGGCGAATGCTGGTCTTCTTCGCGCTCAGCGCGGGCATTTCCTGGGCTTTCGAGCAGGTGGGCGTGGCCACGGGCTGGGTGTACGGCGGTTATTATTACGCGCGCATGATCGGCCCGCGGTTGGGTCATGTGCCCCTGCTCGTGCCCCTGGGCTGGTTCATGATGATGTATCCCAGCTATGTCATCGCCAACCTGCTGGTGACGGGACGCTTCTACGATGAAAGCCGGGGCCTCGCTCGACTTGTGTGGCTCTCGTTCATCGGCGCGATGGTGATGACGGCCTGGGACCTGGCCATGGACCCCATCTTCACCCGCCTGGGCATGTGGGTGTGGGAAGAGCCGGGCCCCTACTTTGGCGTGCCCATCCAAAACTTTGCGGGGTGGATTGCGACCACTTTCACCGTGTACCTGCTTTTCCGCCTGTGGCTGCGCGGCGCGGGCGCGCGGCCTCGCGGCGCGGTCACCCGCGTCATCGCGGCCATGCCCCTCGCGGCCTACGCCAGCCAGGGAGCGCGCATGTTCGCGGTTCCCGAACCCGAAATGGGGCTTATCGCCTTCTTCGCCATGGGCTTGCCCCTCTTCCTCGCCGCAGGACGCCTGTTCGAGACCCCAGAGAGCGCAGGATCCACGACCAGCGACCCACCCTCTGCGCCGACCAACGTAGACCAAAATAGACCAAAATAGACGATAACCTCTTGGTCTACGTTCGTCCTATGGTCTACATTGGTCTGATCGTCCATTATGGTGATCGCGATTAACCTCGGACGTTGGACATTGGACGTTGGACGCTTATTCTCAAAGCAGCGCCTCAGCGCACGACATTCACGCGCATCACACGGCCTCTGAGGACAAACGCATATGGCCACCGTGTTCATGAAATGGCTGGAAACCAGCCCCAAAGATTACGACCGCGGGATACAGCTCCTGACCCTGGGACGCATTCGGCGGGTCAAGGAGCGCATCGCCAACACATACGCGCGTCAGGGCGTGCGCGTGCTGGAAATCGGCTGCGGAACCGGGACCCTGACCGCGATGATGGCCGCGCGCGGGGCCGAGGTCACCGCCATCGACGCCTCTCCGACCATGCTCGAGGAAGCCGAACGCAAGATCGCCGCGGCCGGACTCGAAGACCGCGTCACGCTGGAACACATGGACGCGGTGCTCATCGGCGAACGCTTCCCGCCCGCATCCTTCGACCTGATCGTGGCCACCCTGGTCTTCAGCGAGCTCTCGCGGGACGAACAGCGCTACATCCTGGAGGCGTGCAAGACTCTGTTGACGCCCACCGGTCGCATCCTCATAGCGGACGAAGTCATCCCCGCGCGCGGGCTGCGACGGCTGCTCTACTACGCGGTGCGGCTTCCGTTGGTTTTGCTCACCTGGCTGCTGACGCGCACCACCACCACGGCTCTGAGCGATTTCGAGTCATTGTTGCAAGAGGTCGATCTGCAAGCGGACGCGACCGTCGCCTACTTGGGCGGCAGTCTCGTCCTTTACAACATCATCCCGGCCGCGGCCGCACCACCCGAGACGGCCTTACCGCGGACCGTCGTCGGCCGCTTGCATCATCGCGTCACCTTGCGCACCCTGCTGCTCGACCTCTGGTTGCTCCTCTTTCGCATCATCCCGCCCTATCCCAAAGTGCGCACTGGCTTGTACATGATCGGCCGCCCCGACTCTGAATCGCCCGTGCTGGTCACCGGCAATTTCGATCTCACGGTGCGCCGCGTGGTGCGGGCGCTGGATGGCAAAGTCAACGTCTGGCTGCTGGTGGCCGATTCGTCTGGCATCAATGTATGGTGCGCGGCCGGAGGCGGCTATTTCACGGCGGAAAAGGTGATCGCGGCCGTCAAATCATCCCGGCTGAGCGAAGTGGTGCGGCATCACGCCCTGATCTTGCCGCAACTGTGCGCCAACGGCGTGGATGGATGGCGCATCCGACGGGAGATCGGCTGGGGCGTGCACTGGGGGCCGGTCAGGGCCGAGGACATCCCCGCGTATCTGGCCGCGGGCCGCAAGAAGACCGACGCCATGCGCTGGGTGCGCTTTCCGCTCAAAGACCGCCTGGAAATGGTCACGGTGACGCTGGGCTTCTATGGATTGCTGATTCTGCTCCCACTGCTCATCTTCTGGCGCGCCATGTTCTGGCCCGTCACCCTGAGCCTGGTGGGACTTTCCTATTTCTACGCGATCGCGCTTCCGCGGTTGCCCGGCCGAGACGGACTCTACAAAAGCATTCCCCTGGCCGGATTCGCCCTGGCCGGATTCGCCCTCTACACCGTATTCTGGAACCCGCTCCCACCCCTCGATCTGTTCCGATGGGCGCTGATCCTGACCGGACTATCGGTCTTCACCGGCGCCGAGCTGCAAGGCATGTCGCCGCTCATGCGCGGGGAGCAGGCCAACTGGGGTTGGGAAGCGCTCATCGGTGCGACATTGCTCGCGATTTACTGGCTGGTTCCGTTGGCTCTGGGCTGGAGGTGACGCCATGACCGCCCCATCTTCCCTTCTTTCTTCCTTGAAAGAGCATTTGAAAATCGCCAGGGAGCTGCGCTATCTGGAAATTCACTTCTATCCCGAAAAATGCAAGGGCGTGTGGCAATGCTATGAAGTCTGTCCTGTGGGATGTTGGACGCCGAACTATGAGAAGCGCGTGGTCATCTTCCATGATCCCGAAAAATGCATCGCCTGCGGAGCCTGCGTGTTGCAATGTCCCCAAGACGCCATCGAGCTGAAGTGAGTCGCCCGATGCGGAGCAGGCATGGAAATGCGCGAAAAAAGATGCATGTAGTATACTATGCATTGAGCTACATATACTTACAAGGGAGGTCATCATGCAAAAAGTCATTGGTGTGACCGAGCTACAGCGACGATTTCGCTCTGTTTTCGATGAAGTTGCCCAACGTCATATTCCTTATGTACTGACGCGTGGCAGCCGTCCCGAAGCAGCGCTTATTCCTTATGACGAATTCCTGCGCTTTCAAGAGCTCAGAGAACAGGATGTATTGGCCCGCTTCGACCGGCTTATGGCTCGCCTGGCAAAGCAAAATGCAGACGTTAGCGAAGAGA
>JAADII010000119.1 GCA_013151415.1 Chloroflexota bacterium | reverse complement strand
GTGAAAGGAAAGTCGATCTCATGAGCAAAATAGCAATAGGCCGCCTCCTTGTGGTTAGGCCGCCCCGCGCGTTCGGCCGCGTCCAAACACACACCGGCCACCGCTCGCCAGTTGTCGGGCCAATGTTCGGGTTCGGGGCGATGGTCGAATGTGAGCAATGCCTCCTGGAATCGCTTGCTCAGCAAACGATGGCGGGTGACGGGTTCGATAGTCATACGATGTTGGCAAGGCTCGCCGCAGAACCGACAGCCATCGAACGGAAGGTAACAGCTTTTCTCGGCCAGCTGATAGCGTTGCATGTGTTGCGCCACCGCGTCGTCCAATAGGTGGTCGACAAAGTTCACGCCATCTTTGTAATTGGGCATGCGCATGAACGTGGCTTTCTCGAATCCGGTCATGAACACGGCCGCCTGGCCCACCCGCAGCTTACCCATGAACAGCTCCTGCTGTTCATCCATGATCATGGCCGCGGCCAGGGCTTCGCGATCCTGTCGGCCCGGCAACATGTGAGCAATCTTGAGATTGGTGTTGCGCACCGCATCGGGAGCCAGTTTTTCGGGGCTTTGTTCGGCAATGAGCATGCCTTGCCCGTAGGCCCGCATTTCCACCAGGAAATCGGTGATCATCTTTACGGCCTTGGCGCGAGTGTCGGCCGCGACCTCCGATGGTCCCACCGATTGCACGTTCTCCATGATGCGATGGGCCTCTTCAATAAGCAACAAGTGGCGCAACCCCTTTTTATTGGGATATAAGACGTGATCGCGACGGCGATACTCTCGCAACAAAATGAGCAAGAACATCATGGCCAGACTCTTGGCGTCGTCGCTAAGCGCGTCCATTTCTAAAATAACGGGCCGAGAGAGGAGATGTTCAAGCGGGAGGGAGCGCCGACAGTTGAACATGAAGCCTTTACTCCCTCGCAGCAAGCTGCCGATACGTCCTTTGACTGCTGCCGTGATGTTGTCATTCAGTTCACCTCGATACCCTCGTTGTTGGACCACGCGAATGGTCTCGCGATAGAAATCGGCCAGGGTGGGAAACAATCGCTCCTCTTGTTCGCCCGCGCGGTCGGTGAGCTCCCAACCGTAGTGACGATAGACATTCTCCAGAGCTTCCTCAATGATGGTGGGCAGCACGCCAAACTGAGGCATGGCCGCGTTGATGGCCACGTTCAGCATCTCCAAATGGGCTTCGACCCGCACATCGGGTAGCAGCTCGAAGGGATTGAAACGGAAGGGTGAAGTGGTTTCGTCGCCCAAAGTGAAGATAAGCAGATCGTCGTAACCGGGCTGGCGGATGAGCCCGCGATACTCACTCTTGGCCGGTTCGATGACCATAAACGGGACGCCATGTTGCCGCCAAAGCTGATCAAGCAGGTAGAGACATGTGTTGGTCTTGCCGCTGCCGGGCAGGCCTGCAATGAGTCCGTGACGAGTGAGGGCCTTGACCGGCATAGTCACCTGTCCACCGTTTTGATAGGCGCCCAGATGCAATTCCTGATCGCGCACAGCCAATGTGCGTTCGCCACTCACGAAAGCCGGAGCCTGCTGTCGCACAACAATGCCGGGGATGCCGCCCTGAACGGAAATGGGGAAACGAAACAGGCAAGCCGCTCCCCGAGCGTCGGTGAGATAACGATAACGTTCCTTACCTTCCGATGCCATTTCCGCGCCCCAAACCGCGAGCGTAAGTTCGTGCAGTGTGCGTTGAGCGGCCTGCGCTTCGGGTTTGCGTAAAGCCGGGATGGCGTCCATGATGGCGGGCGGACTGTTGAGGTCGCGACCGTCGTCGGGATCGCGAGCCGTGATGGCCGCGACCAGTGACTGGGCCACCGTCATCGCGGCCACCGGATTCAGGCTGGCCACTTGCGCCACGGTGAGGAAGGGGCGATGAAAACGACGTAGATTCTCACTGTAAATTTGCGCGACCAGCTGCGCTTGCGGGTCCACATAGCGCATGCTTTGCTGGACATCGTAACGCTGGCGGTGCATGTCGGCGGCCGTCTGTGCAGCGCCGGCCGCATGGGCCATGCCCTGGCTTTCTTGCGCGCTCAGTTGCGTGGGTTGAATGTGAAGATTGATGAGGATGGGTGCGTCGTATTGTCCGAGAGAAAGGAAGGGCGCTAAAAAACTGCCGGAGGCGCGTCGCAAGGGATAGACGACATAAGCATCAGCGGCAAGCCAGGTGAACCGAACCACTTCTTCATGTTGGCGGAGTTCGATAATGGCGGGCTGCGAAAAGGGAGAAAGCAGCCTGTGCAGTTCGGAGGCCTCGGTCACGGGCCGGAAAGGGAGTCCGAACGCGTGCGCCAGTCGATGTAGATGATTGGCCAGATCTTGTGCAGCGCGTTCGCGATGTTCTTGTTTGGCTTTGACGCGAGCCAGCAGGGCCACTTGCAGCGTGACGCGCTCGGGATGATAGATATAACGCAGACTAAAGGCCGCGTTTTGCCAACGCCAGAGTGATTCGATGAATTGAACCTGGCGTTGGAGTATCTCGGCCACCTTCTCCGCTTTCCGTTCGCCAACCAGGGTGTGGTCTTCGAGAAAATCGGGAAGGTGAGGCATGGTGAAGGCCATGAGAGCAAAAGTATTGTTTTGGGATATATAAGGCCTTTCATTCATAAATATCCATAAACATCGAACCAAATTGGTCATCGTTCATAGTGTGGCAGATTTTCCAAACCCTCGCTCGGTATCTTCTTTTCCAGAACATCCTCCGTTTCTAAACCGAATTTGGAGACCGAAGCCGATCCTGATTCTTTTTCTCCTTCTTCCGGCATTCTTCTGTTTGGAGCTTTCGCGCTGGAGACAAACGCCACATCATCAATGAATAAGCTGCTGTTCAATGAACCGTCGGTGACTGCCACGATATCCAAATAAATCGTCTGGCCGGCAAACTCGGAGAGATCGACCGCGAACCAAGACCAGCCGTTCGTGTTGGCGGTTGAACACAGGTTATAAGGAGCGTACCATTCGCCGTTGATCCCTACGCCGCCAAAGTCGTATCCGCATACATCTTCCGATGCAATCCAATGCCAATAGCCCAAATAAGGGGCGGTCGGCGGCACTGTAACCTCTTGTCGAATATATGAGACTTCGTCCATAGCTCCGCCCAGCCAAACTAGCCATTCCCCGCTGTGAGGAAGTACGGGCGTCTCGCTGACATGCATGATCAGGTCAAAACCTTGAAGCGATATTTCTTCCCATCCGCTTCGCCCTCGCTCGAAATTTCCATTCTGTATACTGCTGGAGCGACTTTCGATGACGCGTATGTCGTAACGGGTATTGGGGCCGCTGGCCAGGGCGGAGTAGTGCCGCACCTTGATGAAGAGTGGGGCGTTGGCGGCGGCCCGCCACTCCAGGCGAGAAGCATATCCCTGCCCGCCGTCATCGTTGCTGGCCAAGAAAGCGCCGCCGG
>JAADII010000127.1:18171-36122 GCA_013151415.1 Chloroflexota bacterium | reverse complement strand
AACTGGCTCGTGATGACAGCCGGGCAGGACGCGCATATCTACAGCTGGTTCCCCTATCGCAACTTCAGCCTCGACGCCAAATTACTCGTGTCTGGGCCGGATATCGCTCATGGTTTGATGTTGTTTGAGGCGCCGCCATTGCCCATGGGCGCAACTATTCAGCAGGCGATCTTGCGCGTGCGTCTGCTCACGCCCGCCAACCTGGACGGCGTCGTTCTTGAGGTCTACCCGCTTCTACGCGCCTGGACGCCTTCTCAGACCACCTGGTATCAAGCCCAGAATGGCGCCATGTGGCAAACGCCGGGCGCGGCCGGCCCCAATGATCGCGGCGACCTCATCGCCGTGGCGGACGCGGTCGACGCCGATGGATTCATACGCATCGATGTCACCCCATTGGTGCAAGGGTGGGTGAACGATCCCTTCAACAATTATGGTTTGCTGTTGGCCTTGCGCTCAGAGCAAAGCGCCAGCATTGGTTTGGCCAGTATGAACTATTCGTTGCCTGACTGGCGGCCTCGCTTAGAGATCACGTTGCCGGCAAATAGCCGCAAGAGCGATGGCTTTCGCAGGGCAAATGTTTTCGCAGCCAATAACGGGCGATAGAACGATCGAATAAAAACCGATGGGTTGACGAGCCTCTAATGCGAGAGCGCATTGGCTCGCGCCTGGGTCAGGCCGGTTAGCCGCAGGATCATGCGATTTCCTCCTCTTTTTCCCGGCGTTTTCGTGCGAAGGGACAATCGTTTTCGGGCCACAGTGTGGGTGGATGGCAGAGAGACTGCGGCGCATGTGGCCAATTCGGGTCGATTGACCGATCTATTTGTGCAGGGCCGGCCGGTTTGGTTGGCAAAAGCCTCCTCTTCCCGGCGCAAGACAGCGTTCGATTTGAAACTTGTGGAGCTGCCGGAGGGGTTGGTTTCGGTGGATGCTCGTTTGCCCAACCCGTTGTTTGTTGAGGCCGTCAAGGCGGGAAGGTTGCCCGGATTTCGATATCCCATTATCCAATCTGAGGTGCGCCGGGGTGAAAGTCGTCTCGATTTTCGACTGAGCGGAGCCGAGAGCGTATGTTGGGTCGAGACGAAATCGGTGACGTTGGTGGAGGGGGAAATCGCCCGTTTTCCCGATGCGCCCACATCTCGCGGGGCTCGACATTTGGCCGCGCTGCTGGCCGCGCGTCAGGTCGGCGAGCGAGCGGTCGTGGTTTTTGTCGTTCAACGGATGGATGCCGTCGCATTCACCCCGCACGAGCGGGCCGATCCCTATTTTGCGATGGCATTGCGTCGCGTCGCGGCCGCCGGTGTCGAGGTTTGCGCCTTTCGCTGTCGCGTATCGCTCCATGAAATCGTTATCATGGATGAGATACCGGTTTTGCTATGATGGTCTTTTCGCAAGCGGCGCTTTAACCTCCGCCACAGAACCGGTGATGGTCGATGGGGCGTTCGGTTTAGGCGCCAGCTGGAAAGGGGTATATAATGCTTTCAGCTCGGTGGAACCACCGGGATATCGCGACATGAACTACAAAAATTTTGTGCATCGAGACCGCCATGGACGCGCTTGAGGAATCAACCCAATCTATCACCGCCCCCTTGCCCCTTGCAGAGAATAGCTCGCCCTCTCCCGATCGTTTTCAGGCCGACCAGGTGGCCGTGATCGCTGTCGGTCATTTCACTCACGATACGTATACGGCTTTTCTTGCGCCTTTGCTTCCTCTCATCCAAAATCAGTTGGGGCTCAGTTACGCTTTGGCGGGCGGGTTGGCTATTTTTGCCCAATTGCCCAGTTTGCTCAATCCGTTTATTGGTTATCTGGCCGATCGCGTGAGCGTGCGCTATTTCGTCATCCTTGCGCCCGCTGTCACCGCGACCGTTTTCAGCAGCATTGGCCTGGCCTCCACATATCTGGTTTTGGCGCTATTGCTTTTTGCTGGCGGACTGAGCATCGCGGCTTTTCACGCGCCCGCACCGGCCATGATAGGCAAGGTGTCTGGCCCGCGAGTGGGTGCGGGCATGAGCGTATTCATGGCGTCGGGCGAATTAGCTCGGGCTGTTGGCCCCATTGTGGCGGTGGCTGGCGTCACCTGGTTTGGGTTGGAGGGGGTTTGGCGCTTGGCGGCGGTGGGATGGTTGGTTTCGGGCGTTCTCTTTTTTCGCTTGCGCAGTGTGCCTGTCACGCCTCGCAGCCATCGCGCGACGGCCATGTCGCGCTTCTGGCCGGCCGCTCGCCGCGTGTTTCCTCCGCTCACCTGGTTGCTTCTGGGCCGTATTTTCATGCTGGCCGCGCTTAGCACCTATTTGCCCATCTTTATGAGCGATGTGCGCGGCGCTGGTTTGGGGTTGGCCGCGGTCTCGCTCACCGCGCTCGAGGCGGCCGGAGTGGTGGGGGCGCTTGTCACTGGCACAGTGAGCGACCGGCTCGGACGCAAGCGCGTCCTCTTTGTCTTATTGGGTCTCGCTCCCTTTGCGCTCTTGCTTTTCATTTTCGGCCCTGAATGGCTCACCTTTCCTCTTCTTATCGCGTTGGGCCTTATGGCCATTTCGCCCCAACCGGTGATGTTGGCCTTCGTTCAAGATCATTTTCCCGGAAACCGGGCGTTGGCCAACGGCGCTTATCTCGCCATCACCTTCATGATGCGCGCGTTGGGCATCTGGGTGGTGGGCATGTTGGCCGATATGTATGGGCTCAACATCGCTTTTGCCGCCTGTGCGCTCCTGGCTTTGTTGAGCGTTCCCGCCGTGTTTTTCCTGCCCACTTCTCCAGCGCAGTCCAAGCGCGCGTAAATTTTAACTTTGGTTATGGCAACTAAGGGTTGACATTTATTCTGTAAGTTACTATACTATAAATAGTTACGAGCCCCAAGGAATTGACCCACTCTCACGACTCAATCAGCCAGAATTCGGCAGGCTAGGTCACTATCAGCTAGATCCCTGATAGAAGACTGAGCGGGGATGCCGAAAGAAGGTTGGTGAGTTAAAAGCCAAGAGAGGCCGAAGCGACATCCTTGACCACTTAAGTCAGGATGCAAGGCCAAGAGACGTGAAGTCTCAATATGGCTTTTGTGAGAGAGGAAGGTTCCTAGGGGCCGTAACGCGTTATGGGGGGCTTCTGAACACATTCGGTTTTAAAACGCCAATAAAGGGTAGATTTCGGTACAATTCATGATAATCTAGCCCATATCCCACGACAAATAGATCGGGTAAACGAAAACCAAGATATCGGGGCTGAATGTTGAGTATGCGTCGGCTGGGTTTGTCGAAAAGAACGGCCACTTCCAGACTGGCGGGGTTTCGCGCGGCCAATAATCGTAAAAGATAGCCCAAGGTGAGCCCGGTGTCGATCATGTCTTCGACAAAAATAACGTGCCTGCCCTCTAACGGCGTCTCCAGATCCTTGATGATGCGCACCATGCCGTGGTCGCGCGTCTCGGGACTATAGCTGGAAATGGACATGAAATCCACTTCCAATGGGATATGCACCGCTCGCAACAAGTCGGCCATGAAGAAGAGCACGCCTTTGAGCACGCCCACAAACAGTGGTCTCTTGCCCTCATAGTCGCGAGAGATAATCGCCCCCATTTCTGCGATGCGCTGTTGCAAAGCTTCTTCCTCGATGAGCACGCGAGCAATGTCGCGGGCATAAGGTTCAGGCGTGGTTGCTGGAATTGTCTTTTTCATTGACGTTGGCGGGATCGGGCAACCGATATTTGATGGCGAGACTGCGAAGATCGCGGCGATTGAGCAACTTGATGTTGATCTCCGGATGAAGCTGTCGCAGCTTTCGGATCTTTCGATTCTTCAGATGATTCAGCCGAGCCGATTGGGTGGTGAGTTCGATGTAGATGTCCTGCTCGGGAAGATAGAAGTCGGGCGAGAAAGCCGACAAGATGGCGCCATTCTCGTCGGTTTCAAGAATGAAGGTGCGGGGTTCATATTCCCAACGGATGCCGTAAAAATCGAGGAGACGCGCGAATTCCCGTTCGCTAGGATGTTGAAATTCGATTTCGTTGCGGTTGGCCATATGCCCTAATGGAAGATTGAGAAAAACTAAATGTGACCAAGGTCAATATTGGGCGGCGAGGTTCATTCTTCCCTTTCCGCCTGATATTGTAGCATGATTCGGTGGCGCGTAAGGAATGCGGGTGATGACGGGAGCGCCTGAACCAAGGAAGCGCGCGTTTTCAAAACAAGCTCAGGCATTCATGACCGCGGCGCGAGTTGCTTTCCGTCTCTTGCTTGGTGTATAATTTACACGAAGTTTTCTCTCAACTCCAAAAACAGATGCGTCACCGATCAATGGGTTCAACGCTTCTGGCGGAGCGGACATCGAATCTTTGCTCTGCGTCCATTCCTCTTCGATGAGCTGAATTAAGGAGGTCGTTATGTCCAATCTCGTATTGGTTGTCGATATGCAAAACGGATTTGTCGATCCAGCGGGAACATTGTATGGCGGTGAAGCGGTGCGAGAAATCATTCCCCGCATTCGTCACATCATCGAGTCTGAAAAAGCGCGGGGCGCCGCGATTGTTTTCACCGCCGACACCCACGATCCCGATGATTTGGAATTCCGCATGTGGCCGCCTCATTGTGTGCGCGGCGACTGGGAAACGGAGATCATCCCAGAACTGGCCGATCTGGCGCGAGATGCGCGCATTCAGGAAAAACGCCGCTATAGCGCATTCTTTGAAACCGATCTAGAGGCTTATCTCCAGCGCGTGCGTCCCGAGCGCGTCATCGTTACGGGCGTGGCCACCGATATTTGCGTTATGCATACGGTGGCCGATCTACGCAATCGCGACTATGAGGTGATTGTGCCGGCCGACGCGGTGGCCAGTTTTGATCCAGAAGCCCACGCCTTTGCTTTGAAACATATGGAGAAAATACTGGGCGCGCAAGTGGTTCCCAGTTACGAAGCATGGCGTGAGGAGGAGATGCGCGATGCCATTCCCGCCTGATGAACTGTTTCGCCCCAGCGAGGCCACCTTGAGAGGCGAAAACGCCGACGTCTATTTCCACCG
Source organism: Chloroflexota bacterium (assembly GCA_013151415.1). Lineage (GTDB taxonomy): Bacteria > Chloroflexota > Anaerolineae > J102 > J102 > JAADII01. The sequence goes on along the minus strand of JAADII010000127.1, from coordinate 31,111 downwards.
CACATTACAGATTTTACGCGCCGAAAACCTGAATCCGGTGGTGACGATGGAGGTCTTTTGCCGGAAGCGAGCTGTGTTGGCCGGGACGCGTGAGGTGCGCGAGCTGCTGAAGGCGGTGTTGCCTTCGGAGGCCGAAGTGTGGGGCATGGAGGAAGGCGATATTGTGGAGCCGTTGGAAGTTGTTCTCCGCATCACCGCGCCTTATCAATCTTTTGCGGTTTATGAAACCGCGTATTTGGGCATGCTCGCTCATGAAACGGGTTGGGCTACGGCTGCGCGCGCCTGCGTGGAAGCGGCTGCACCCACCCCTGTGATCAGTTTTGGCGCTCGACACGTGCATCCTGACATCTCGGCGCGTATGGAATATGCGGCCATGGTGGGCGGATGCGTTGGCTGCGCCACGCCAGCCGGCGCGCGCTTGGCTGGCGTCGAGCCATCTGGCACCATTCCGCACGCGCTTATTCTCAGCATGGGCGACACATTGAAAGCTATTCAGGCTTTCGACCGGGTCATCGATCAGCGAGTGAACCGAATCGCCCTGGTGGACACCTTCAAGGATGAAGCCGAGGAGAGCCTGCGCGTGGCGCGTGCAATGGGCGACCGATTATGGGCTGTGCGGTTGGATACGCCTTCAGAGCGCGGCGGCGTGACCGCGGCCCTGGTGAAAGAGGTGCGCGCCCGCCTGGATGGCGCCGGCTTCGAGCATGTAAAGATCGTGGTTAGCGGCGGGGTCAACCCCGAACGCATCGCCTATTATAAGGCTGAAAATGCACCCATCGACGCATATGGCATTGGCAGCGCCATTTCGGCCGCGGCGCCGGTTGATTTCACGGCCGATATCAAAGCGATCAATGGTCGTCCTGTGGCCAAACGAGGACGCATTCCCGGCATTACGCCCAACCATCGTATGAAAAGATGGTTGTAGCCGAGAATAGGGGCGCATGAGGAGGCGATGCGCCCCTATTCTTCTGTGGGATTGATGATCTTGATGATCTTGGTGAGAAGGCTGAAGAGAAACTGAGGTCGGAATCCTGCAATGAAACCGAGCAAGGCGGGGAGCAGTTGCACGGTTTGGGTAAGGCTGGCTGCGGCCTGAGCGCCGCCCTGCAAAGAAAGCAACCCTGTGTAAAGAATGAGAAAGACCACGCCTCCCAAGATCATGCCCAAAATAGGCTGCACGATATACCACATGGTATGTTGGCGCTCGAAGTCTTGACGCTCCGAGACATGCATCCACAACGTGTAGAGCGCGCCCATCACGCCGCCTATGCCGCCCCAGGCAATGGTGGCCCAAAGACCAACAGCCGACAGCAGGCCCGGTGAGGCTGCATCCTGGCCCACCTTGCCGGCAAGATAATCAGAAAATTCATTGCCAAAAGCCAGCAAACCAAGGAACGAAATGAGCAAAAAAGCGAGAAAGAAGATTTCGTAATAGAAAATGCGCCAGCCGTATTTGTCGCCCCACTTTTCCGAATTTTCGATGCGATTGTAAATGGCCTGCGCTTGCTGAACGACATATTCGGCTTCCACAAAGTCTTGCGGTCGCTCCAACAAGATGGTGCGAGCCTGACGCAACAAACCCATAATCTGGCTGGCCAGATCAGGGCGATTGCTTACGTTTTTCGGCACATCGCGATAGAGCTTGTCGATTTGTGCGTTGAGGTCCTCGATGCGCTCGCGTAGTTTTTGCGCCTCTTCTTCGCTCAATTGGTGGGGAAGCGGTTTTTCTATTGTGGGCGTGGGCCGCGGGGCGAAAGGCGAAGGCGGTCGCACAGCTTCGGGCCCGGTTCGCTCCTCTTCGGTTAGCCCCACATCGGCCAGCGGGCCCGCGAACGCCACTCGCGGTCTTGAAGGAAGCGAGGATTCGTCTGTGGGCGGCGCGGGTTGACCGCGTCGTTCTCCACCCGATGGCGCGGCGGTTGCCTCAGTATGAGTGGGAGCGGCCGGGCCGGGTTGTTCGAGCCCGGTTTCCACTCGCGGTCGGGTTGGTTGAGCCTCTTCGAAACGAGGGGGAACGTCTATGCGGCGGTCATCGGCGGAACGCGCCTTTGGCTGCAAAGGCTTGTCCACGCTTTCCAGCATTTCTTCGCTCGGAATGAGCACGCCGCCGCCGGCCAACGGGGTTGGTGGCGACGGTTCCGGCGCGCCAATGGGTGAAGGTTCGCTGACAGGCGCCTCGGCCTCGCCTTCGGTCGCGCTGCGCGCCTCGCTTTCCAACATGCTTGCGAGGTCTTCATCCACTTCGGAGACGGACTCGGCGGGCTGGGCGGTTTCCTCGGCCGGGGGGCTGAAGAGCGCATCCACCCCGCGACCCAAGATCTCCTCGCCCCGCCCGCGCATGGTTGGTCTACTTTTGCTCATGGATTATTTCCTCCGCCAAAGTGCGATAGCCCGCCGCCCCCGGATGTTTGGGTTCGTACTCATTGATGGGGCGGCTGGCCGCGGCCGATTCCGCGAAGCGAATGCTTTTTGGGATCACCGGAGTAAACACATAATCCCCAAACATGGTTTGCAATTCCTCAACCACCTCGCGGCTATGAATGGTGCGACTGTCGAAAAGTGTGATGACAATGCCCAATATCCTGAGATTCTTATTGCTGTGCGCGCGAACGCGACTAATGGTGTCGAACAAAATGCCCATGCCTCGTAACGCCAAATATTCGGGCACCAGCGGGATCAACACCTCGTCGGCCGCGGTGAGCGCGTTGATCGTAAGCAAACCCAGGCTGGGACCGCAATCGATGAGAATGAAATCGTATTGATTTTTCACCGCGGCCAGAGCTTCTTGCAATAAATATTCCCGCCCCAATTGTCCCACCAATTCGATTTCCGCTCCGGCCAGATCCAAAGTCGCGGGCAGTAGATCGAGATTTGGGCGAATGTCTTTGATGATGACCGATTCAGGATCCAATTCCTGCGCCAGCAGCACCTGGTAAATGGATTTCTCGAGTTGGTTGGGATTCACGCCGCAATATGCGGTCAATGCCGCTTGTGGGTCCAGATCGACCAATAATGTGCGGCGTCCCTTTTCGGCCAAGATCGCGCCCAGATTGGCCACAGTGGTGGTCTTCCCAACCCCACCTTTTTGATTGGCGACGGCAATGATTCGAGTCATGATCTTTTTGGGGGAGTGTTTTGTAGAACGCGGATGACGCGAGTGAAGCGCAATGAGGCGTGGATTGCGATTGTCGCGACCCAGATATCTTCCATGTATTTGGGAGCCGTAGCTCACCATATTTTCACTAATCCGAGTTCAATTTACAAGCCATGTCATGGCATTGCCTTTCGGCGTGCATTGGCGCGCCGCCGCTCCATCGGGCTGCTGTCTTATCTTTTTCTTCTGGCATTCTACGAAAAAACAACCGATTGCAAAATGACCTGGGTTCAATTTGATTATAACATAAAATGCTCTATGTCAACATAATGGCCTTAGGCTCACTGAAGAGGGCGCTTGCGTGGGAGGCCGGGGCGGCGAGGGTACCTGGCGGGAGTGGGCCTCTTTTTTCGCAATAGCGCGACCAAACGCGTTTCCTGGATCCCGGGCGTTTTCACTTTTTCCAGACCAATGACTTCCCCTCCCAAAAGTTCGATGGCGCGAGTTGCGCGGATCAGTTCCTCTTCGGCCTTGGGCCCCTTGGGCAACGCCGCGATTCCGTCTATGCGAAGAAAGGGTAAAATCAACTCGACAAGCGTGGGCAGTTCGGCCACGGCTCGCGCGACGACAAGATTGCATCTTTCGCGAAAAGCTTCATCTTGCCCCAGGTCTTCGGCCCGCCTACAAACGGCCCTCGCATTCAGCCCCAACCCTGAAATGACCGAGGTCAAAAACTTATGTTTCTTTCCAACCGATTCCACCAGCAGAAGATGCGAGTCTGGCCAGGCGATGTGTATGGGGATGCCTGGAATGCCCGCTCCAGCGCCTATATCGGCGATAAACCAGCTTTTTTTGCGCAACTCGTCGACCGAACATCCCGCAGCTTGGCTGATGGGTTTGAGCAAAGCAAGGCTGTCGAGATGCAATTTAGAAACGATTTCAGGCGTATTTCGTATAGCCGTAAGATTGAAACGCTGATTCGCCTCCAACAAAAGCGCGGTGTAGCGTTGGAATAACTCGATCTGAGTCGCATTCAGCGGCGCTCCCAACGCCTCAGCGCCTTCACGCAGGCGTTGCCACGGTTCAGGCTCCATCGATGCTTTTGAAAGAGGCGAATCGAGACGTTCGGACATGGTTCACTCCGCCACAAGCTTGATGGCTGTAGCAGAGTGTACCAAACCTCGGCGGATGAAGTCCAACGCCACCCTTTCCTGGAGATCGAAGGGGTTGCGTCCCAAAAAAATGTTGTATCTATTTTCAGCCACTCGATGTTCTGCCGTAATGTAAACCTTGCCGTTGCGATAGATGAACAGCTTTTTGCCGCGTTCGCCTTCGATGTGGATGCTGTAAGGCTGTACGCGTAGATGGGTGGCCAGAGCCCGCCAGTCGGTGACGAACAGACGATCGGGGCGCAGATCGTAAGGATCAGAGAGGCGTCCATCGGCCATAAGTGCATAAGCGACCTGTTTTTGCAAGTTCAACACCTCTTGTCCGCCCCCTAAAGGCGTTTCGCGTTTGGCGCTGGCCGCGTAAGTGTAGATGGTGCGCCCTTCTTGCGAGCGGAACACCGGCGCCCAAAATTCGTTTTCGCCGGGCGTGCGTTTCTTAAAATAGAATCTGGGTCGCACCAGCCCCAGTGTATTCTTATCGACCCCGCGCACATGCAATGTTTCCACTCGATCGACCGCGCCCAGCACCTCCATGGTGTGCAAATATTCGCTGAGAAAGCTGCGCACCTTGGCCAATTCCACGTGACGAAAGATCGGGCCGCCCGGGGTGGTGACCAACACCTCATCATCCACCGTGTAAACAGGGTATACTTGCAACGAACGCCCGGCCGCAAACACATAGGTGGGCAATCTGGCCATGTTGATCAGCCCGGCCAACAAGCGCGCGCTGGGCGCAAGAAGCCCTTCTGGCGTTTCGGCCTCTAGCCTGAAGCCGCATAACTCCACATTGTATACAAGCTCATTTCCCGAGCGCTCGGCGTAAATGGGCGCATTGAAATGCGTGTGCGGGGGGATCACGTCGTCGGTTGCGTCGATGCTCAGCACAAAAGGGGCTTGTGAAGCTGTAAGAACATCGTTTTTGAACACAAAGAGCTTCATAATGGCTTCTCCCCTCCTTTTCAGGCGTTCGCTCCCGGCATCATGCGCTGAGCGGGCCTGGCCGTAACGGTGGAGCCAAATTCGGGATAACTGGTGGTGCCGTGCTCCGAGATATCCAGTCCTTCGAGCTCTTCTTGGGGCGAAATGCGAATGCCAAAGAGCAGGTCGCTAATTTTGAAAACTAGATAAGCGCCTGTGAACGCCCAGACGCCAATGGCGACGATGCCGATGAGTTGGGTGAGCAGGAGCGTGAAGCCGCCGCCATAGAAGAGGCCGGCCGCATCTCCCATGTCGGTGATCGCGCCCACCGCCGGTGCGGCGAACAAGCCAACCGCCAGCGCGCCCCAAGCGCCATTGAAGCCGTGCACGGCCACCGCGCCCACTGGATCATCCACCTTCAGCACCCTTTCCAAGAACTCCAGGCTGAGGACCAGGACCGGCCCCGCCACTGCGCCGATGAGGATGGCGCCGATAAAGGTGACGCTGGCCGTCCCGGCCGTAATGGCCACCAGGCCGCCCAATGCGCCGTTGAGCGCCATTTCTGTGGAGGGGCGCCCCTCTTTCAGCCAGTATGTGATGAGCGCCGAGAATGCGCCGGCTGAGGCGGAGAGCGTGGTGGTGACTGCAATATAGGCGTTGCCGGCGCTCAGTCCGTTCACGGTGCTGCCAGGATTGAAGCCATACCAACCAAACCAAAGGATGAAGACGCCCAAGGCGGCCAGGGTTAGGCTGTGGCCAGGGATCGCGTTGGCGCTTCCATCCTTGTTGAATTTGCCGATCCGCGGGCCGAGCACCATGGCTCCGGCCAGCCCCGCCCAACCGCCCACGCTGTGGACGACGGCTGAACCGGCGAAGTCGATGAATCCCAGATTGGCCAGCCAGCCCCCGCCCCACACCCAATGGCCAGAAATGGGGTAGATGAATGCGGTGATGAAGACGGTGTAAACAAGATAGGCCGAAAATTTGAGCCGTTCGGCCACTGCGCCAGAGACGATGGTGGCGGCTGCTGCGGCAAACATGGTTTGAAAGAGGAAGAAGGCCCATTGGGTTGCGCTTTCGCGCGCGAGGGGGATGTTGGTGAGGAAAAAGCCGTCGCGGCCGATCAGACCGAACATATCGCTCCCGAACATGAACCCGAACCCGAGCGCGAAAAAGAGCAGAGAACCCGCCACAAAATCCATCAGGTTTTTCATGAGCAGGTTGGCCGCGTTTTTCGCCCGACTGAAACCGCTTTCCACCATGGCGAATCCAGCCTGCATAAAAAAGACGAGAAAGGACGCGAGCAGGATCCACAAGACCGTGAGCCCTTCACTTAACGCCGCCGCATCGGGCTCATCAGCGCCTTGGGCGAAAGCTGTGTTGGCGTTTAGGGCCATAAAGACGAGAAAGAGGACGCCGATGGTGAGGATGCGTTTTTGTCGCTGAAACATGCAAAATAACCTCCTATACAAAAGCGTGCGCTTGAACAATGTGAGCCAGTATAACAATCCCGGCGCGGGGCTTCCAGTACCCAAACGGATCATTTTCGGCGAGCCGTTTGGAATCCAACGCACTTTATTTTGACTTTTGGTCAAAAAAGGGGTTGTCAAAAGGCCATTTTGCTGATATACTAGGATAGTTTCCTTCCGATTGGCGCATCGCCACGCCACCACTCCTCCCGTGGATCGTCGCCGATTGTTTCACGTGAAACAATGACGATGTCGGAGGCGATTTTTATTCCCCCAATCTTGATATGGATGCAGAGGCGACGTTGTCGAGCACATTGCAGCCCCAAATTATCGATTACGAAGGCAGTCAATATCGCACTGAATTCTGGGAGGGGCAGGGTCGTGAATACGAAAACCTTGTTGAGCGCTTGGCAATCCAGCGCCTGTTGCCCCCCACCGGAGACATTTTGTTGGAAGCCGGCGCCGGGTTTGGTCGTCTGGCCGATCTTTATGCCGGCTATCGTCGCGTGATCTTGATGGACTATTCCTTTTCTCTGTTGCAGGAAGCCCGCATGTTGTGGGGCGATGATGAACGCTTCGTCTTTGTCGCCGCCAGCATTTACGAAATGCCCTTTGCATCGAGCCTGGTGGACGCCTTGGTGATGGTGCGCGTAATGCACCATTTGCAAGCGCCCGATCTGGCCCTCGGCGAAATAGCCAGGGTGTTGCAGGGCGGCAAGGTTTTCCTTTTGGAGTATGCGAATAAACGCAACCTCAAGGCTATTGCCCGTTATATGTTGCGTCGTCAACGGTGGAATCCGTTTCGTCGCGAGCCTTACGAGTTTGTCCCCCTCAATTTTGATTTTCATCCCGCCTGGATGACCGAACGGCTTCGGCGGAGCGGCCTGGTCCCCGAGCGCGAGCTGGCCATTTCCAGTTTTCGTCTCGCAGCACTGAAGCGACGCGTCTCGCCGGAGCGCCTGGCGAGGCTGGATAATGCTCTGGCCGGCCTCGGCGCAAAGGTGAAGCTTAGCCCCAGCATTTTGGTGAAATGCCGCAACCAAAAGCGCGAAATGAGCGTTGCTCCCCTTTCGACCAAGGGGTTTTTCCGTTGTCCGGCCTGCGCCGCCGTCGAGCTTGAACATCGCGCTGAGGTGGTCGTTTGTCGGCAATGCCATCGGGCCTGGCCCATCGTGGACGGCGTCTATGATTTTCGCAATGTTTCACGTGAAACACCATCCGCTTGAAGATATGTCACCAGGTTTTGCGATATTGCATCTAAACTGGAAGCCTGATCACAGTCTTTTTTGACATTTATGTTAAGGTATCATCTTGCGCCGATGTTTTTGCGCCCTTTCCTTTTATGGTGACGGCTACAAAAAAACTGTTCGGCAAAGCCTCGATCGGCGTTGCTCCTGATATGGACGACGCCCGATCGGAAAATAAGGAGTTCGGCCAGTGAATGAAGAAATGCAAGAGCTGACCATCAAAGAGCAAACCGAGCAAATTATTCCTACAAACGGTTCGGGTCCCGACCAGCAAGGCGTTGTGAACGAGCTGGATCAGCCGCGCGCGCTGCCCGAAAATCCCCTGGAATATTTGCTCGAAGTAGGTAAAAATCAAGGCGCGATCACCTACGATGAGATATTGGAAGTGATGCCCGACGTCGAATCCAATATGGATTTGCTCGAGGATGTCTTCGCCACCTTGTTTGATCATGGCATCGATGTGGTGTCGTTAAAAGAGGATGAGGTGGATGAAGACGCCGGGATCGATGAGGAGAAGCTGGGTGAAGAAGAGGACGAGCGGGCCGCGGTGGAGCAGGCTGCAGCGGCCGCCACCAATGAATTCGATCTCAGCCAAATCGAAATCGACGACTCCATAAGCCTTTATCTCAAGGAAATTGGTCGCGTGCCCCTGTTAACTGCCGAGGAGGAGGTGGCCCTGGCCAAGCGTATGGAGCGCGGACAACTGGCCAAGCAGCGACTGGAAGAGGGCGTGGAAGACCCTGTAGAGTACGAAAGGCTGCTGTGGGAGGTTCGCGATGGCGAGCGCGCTCAAGAGCATCTCATTAAGGCCAACTCGCGCCTCGTTGTGAGCGTGGCCAAAAAGTATGTCGGGCGCGGCGTCCCCTTCCTCGACCTGATCCAGGAGGGCAATATCGGCCTGATCCGAGCCGTGAACAAATTCGACTACCGCCGCGGCTATAAATTCAGCACCTATGCCACCTGGTGGATTCGACAGGCCGTCACCCGCGCCATTGCTGACCAGGGACGCACCATTCGCGTGCCCGTGCATATGTACGAACAGATCAACCGTCTAACGCGCACCACGCGACAATTGGTGCAAGAACTGGGTCGCGATCCCACCACAGAGGAGATAGCCGAAGCCTTGGGCGTCACACCCAAAAAGGTTGAGCAAATCATTCGCGTCAGCCAGCGCCCCCTTTCTTTGGAGATGCCCGTCGGCGAAGAGGAGGACAGTTATCTGGGCGATTTCATTGAAGATGAGGAGGCGCAATCGCCCACGGACGCGGCTTCGCAACAATTACTACGCGAAGTTATCGACGAAATCTTCGCTTCGCTGACCCCGCGCGAGGTGCGCATCCTCCAGCTTCGCTTCGGTTTGGTGGACGGCTATAGCTACACCCTGGAGGAGGTGGGACGCAAGTTTGGCGTCACCCGCGAGCGCATTCGCCAGATCGAGGCGCAAGCTCTTGGACGACTTCGCCACCCCAGTCGAAGCCGCAAATTGCGGGATTATTTGTCCTAAATGGCTCTAAAACCCCGTTTTTTTCACCCCGCAAGCCCCCTTCTAAAATGTAGGGGGCTTGTTTTATAATGACCCCGATTGGAATGACCGCCAAGTTCCAATGGCGGGCTTTTCCGCAGAAAATCTTTCAAACCTTATCGTGACCTTGGTCAAAAATACAGGAGGATGATCCCCATGACGAGTTTTTTGAAGTTTATCGGCGGCGCGGCTTTGGGCGCGGCAATTGGCGCTGGCGTCTACTTCGTGCTCACCAGCGAACGCGAGGAAGGGTTGGTCCACGATTTCAAAGCACTGGTGAACGAGGTGATCGAAGGAGGCAAGCGCGCGGCCGAGCAGCGTCGCATCGAGCTGGAAATGGAGCTTCGAGGCGAATCGCCAACCGCTCAACCGGCTTCTACCGTTACGAAGCCGCAGGCTCCAGCGGATTTCGCATAGACAAATGCCTGTGGACGTGGTTCATGTTGCAGACAAACCGCGCCCACAGGCGTTCTTTTTCAATCGATTTCTTGTGAGTTGATGTTGATTGCTGATTGGCTTTCGGTCGGCTTTGTGTAAGACAGATGATTGGGCGAATTCTCAAGCATACGTCGGCCTACGTTTTATTGTGGGCCAGCGGCCTTATTACGCGTTTCAATGCCTGATTGGCGGCGATGAGGGTGACGTCCCAGGTTGGGGCGAAAGGCGGCGCGTAAGCCAGGTCCAACTCGGCCAGGTCGGCCACAGTCCAACCGGCCTGTAACGCGGCGGCCAGCACATCGATCCGTTTGCCCACGCCGTCGCGGCCCGCCATTTGCGCGCCAAGCAGACGCCCGCCCTCGCGCTCGAATATCAGTTTCAATGTGATGGGCGCAGAACCGGGGTAGTATCCGGGCCGGGATGCGTGGGTGACTTTGACCGCGGTCATGTTGTAGCCCAGGTTTCGAGCCTGACGTTCGCTGAGACCGGTGCGAGCGATTTGTAAATCGAACACTTTGACCACAGCCGTGCCCACAATGCCCTGAAAGCGGGCGTCGCCACCCGCTGCATTTTCGCCTGCGACCCTGCCTTGCTTGTTCGCGGTCGTGCCCAATGGAACCCAGGTGGGGCGACCGGTGACCCGATCCAGAGCTTCGGCCACATCGCCCGCTGCGAAAATGTCGGGGATATTGGTTCGCTGATGCTCATCCACCGCGACCGCGCCGGTGGGGCCAAGCTTTATGCCCGCGTTCTCGGCCAACCCCACATTGGGTCTTACGCCCGTCGCCACGATAACGATCTCGGCGGGAAAGGCGCGTTCGCCTGATATGACCCTGGTCACTTTGTTGTTTTCGCCCTCGAATCGCTCCACGCGGTGATTGACATAAAGCCCGACCTTTTGGACGTCCAATTCTTTAGCGATAAGGCGCGCGATATCCGCATCGATGTTGGGCATGGGTTGAGGCAGCATCTCCACCATATTCACCTCGATGCCATGCGCGGCCAAGGCCTCGGCCATTTCCAAACCAATATAACCCGCGCCCACCACCACGCCGTGCCGCGGTTTCTGATCGAGAATCCACCGCTTAATGGCTAACGCATCCTCCACCGTGCGCAAGGTGAAGATGCCATTAAGATCGACGCCCGGCAAAGGGGGTTTCGTCGCTCGTCCGCCGGTGGTGAGCACAAGGCGATCGAACGCCTTTTCGAATTCGCGGCCGGTTTTCAAGTCCCGCACCAAAATCGATTTGGCGTCCGGATCGATTCGAAGAACTTCGTGATGAAGGTTTACGTGGATGTTTTGTTTGGCAAACTGTTCCGGCGTGCGGGCCACGAGTTGAGATTCATCGTCGAAGACGCCGGCAATGAAATAAGGAAAGCTGCAAGCGCCGTAACTCACATAGCCGCTTTTTTCGTAAACCGTGATTTTCAACGACGGGTCGGTGCGTCGCGCTTTGGCCGCCGCGCTCATGCCCGCAGCCACCCCGCCAACGATGATTAGATGATGTTGAGACATTATTGGCTCCAATTTCAGGCTGGAATGTAAAAACGATGCATTTGTATCGACCTTGCTGGTTTAGACGCGCTGTCAGAGGCGATCGTTACGGAGTCGATTCACTGAGGTTGTTTCGTCGTTTATCATAGAAAAGCCTATGGCGCGTCGTCAAGCAGGCTCGTCCCCTTTGTTCTCGAGGGCGGACGATAGGCAATGGTGGATGAGATCCATAACCCGTGAGCGTGATGCGAGCGCCTCGCGAAAAGGGTATCGGCGTTTTCGCGACGAACTCGAATTGACAAGTGCGCGGTCTCCGGTGTAATCTTAAAAAAAACGGATACAAGATAAGGTCTGTTGGCCTTATCCGGGGAAGCAAAACGCTCTGGGAAACAGGATTTGTCCTGTTTTGTTTTTGCCTTCAATATTGTAGCTCCTCGCCGAAGAAGGAAAAGAGGAACTGGCTTATCTTCTGTTTATGGTAAGCCAAAGCGTTGTTGATTCAGGCAAATTACATCGAGCCGCTTCGTGGTCTTTAGTATGATGTAATTTGGCTCGGCCTACAAATAACGCCAATGAAAACCGTGTTCAATTGGTTTGGTGAAGATGTCCGTTTTCTCGATTTGATTGTGGCGTCCAATTCACTGACGACGTCATTTTGACCGAGCCCCTTCCGGTGTAAAGCAATGATGCACCTGTTTCAGATATTGGCTTTGGCCTAAGGGCTTGATATGTCTATGCGAGACGCACCATTGCCGGTTGTCCTTTACCAAGGTGGATGATTTCCACTTCGATTTTCTTTCCCTTTTCACTCATCTTTTTGCGAGGAGGTAGACATGCAACGAAAACACAAAGGCGTTGTTTTTTTGGCGATCCTACTGATTTTGACGCTGGCGCTGGCTGCATGCGGCGGCGCACAGGTGGAAAAGGTGGGCGAGCCAACCGAAGCGCCACCCCCAACTGAAGCTCCGGCCCCAACCGAGGCCCCTCCTCCCACCGAGGCTCCGGCCCCGACCGAAGCGCCCTCCGAGGCGGAGCCCGTGAAGATAGGTGCGGTGATGCCGTTGAGTGCGCCGGGTTCGGTGACGGGCGGCAAGGCCATGCAAGCTGCGTTTGAGATTGCGGCGGAGGAGATCAACGCCGCGGGCGGCGTTCTTGGGCGGCCGTTGGAGTTGATCATGGAGGACACGGAAGGGTTGCCCGAGCGCGGTGCGGCGGTGATGGAGAAGCTCATCAACCAGGACCAAGTGGTGGCGGTGGTGGGCGAGTATCATAGTTCGGTGGGTTTGGCCGAGATGGAGGTGGCGCACGATAATGGCGTGCCCATCGTGTTTGCGGAGACGTGGAACGACAAGATCACGGCGTCGCGTTATCCGGAGGTGTTCCGCGTAGCGCCATTGTCGTCGGAGGTGGCGCAGTTGGACACGGACTTCATCGCCTCGTTGGGTGTGACGAAGGTGGTGATCATGACGGAAAACACGGACTATGGGATTCCTGCGGCGGAGAAGACGACGGAGAAGCTTGATGAGCGCGGCATCGAGGCGGTGACGTTCTCGGCGGATCCGGGCACGCAGGATTTCTCTTCCATCAT
>JAADII010000127.1:0-18155 GCA_013151415.1 Chloroflexota bacterium | reverse complement strand
CCTGAGCTCATTCTGGTGTTGCTCACCGGGGAGACGTCGTACAACTTCCAGCAGCAGGCTGCGGAAGCGGGCATAGGGCCAAGCGACGTGATCATGATCTGCAACCAGGTTGCGGCGGACAGCGAGGCGTATTGGAAGAACGTGCCTGATGGCAACTATTGCTTCTATCGCCAGGTGGGTTTGCCGCAGGTGTTGTGGACCGAGAAGACCAAGGCCTTTGCGGAGAAGTACACGGCCAAGACCGGGGAGGCGACGCCGCCATCCTACGCCATGGAGGCGTATGATTCGCTGTGGGTGATGGTGACGGCCATCAACAATGCGGGTTCCACGGAGGCGGAGGCGATCATCGAGGCGTTGGAGAACATCGAGTATGAAGGTGCGTTGGGCACCATCACGTTCCCTGTGAACTCGAAGAATCCGCCGGAGCAGGCGGGAGTGGAAGACAAGTGGTGGCATCAGTTCCCCGACTTTGCGGCGGTATTCATTCAGTATCAGGAGGAGGGGCAGCAGTCATCGGATGCGCCGGTGGTCTATCCCGAGAAGTTCAAGACCGCGGATCCCATCCTGCCCTAACCAGTGATGACCCGTCCGAAGGAGCGGGGCGATTACGCCCCGCTCCTTCCAATCATTGCATGGTTGTTCTTGCTCACGGATTGTTGCATTGCTGAATTGCCATCCCCCCGAGGTGTCAATCCATGAATTATCCATCGATCTTCTGGTACGCTGTGTTGTGGATTATTGTGTGGGGGGCGGTGGGGGCGCTGGTTACGCCGCGAGTGTATGCTCGCAAAGACAAATTCACCCATCAAACCGCTATGATCGGGGCGTTCATCGGCGGGGCGTTTGGGCCGGTGGGCCTGATCATCCTGTGGGTTCTAACGCCGCAACTCTCGGCCAAGTGGATCTTGGCTTCGGGTCTTGTGGTGTTATTGTGGTTGGGTTTGGCTTTTTCTCGGGCCGATCCCGACAATCTATGCGTGACTAGTGGCAGCTTCGTCGCCACCCAGTTGGCCAATGGGTTGGTCATTGGCTCGATCTATGGGCTCATGGCTTTGGGCCTGACCCTCATTTTTTCCATTTTAGGCATTGTCAGTTTCGCCCATGGCGAGTTTTATATGTTGGGCGGCATGGTGACCTACTATTTCACTCAGGTTTTCTTCCCCGAGATCAACCCCCTTTGGGGCGTGTTGGCCGCCGCGCTTTTCACTTTTGTTCTGGGCTCCATATTCGAGCTGTTGTTTTTGCGCCCAATGATCACGGGGCAAATTGAGCGACCGGGTGAATACGCGATTTTGGTTACGTTTGGACTGGCTTTTTTCTTGCAATACACCACCTTGAGCCTGGTTGGCGCCAGCCCCAAAAAAGTGCCGCGCTTTTTCGATTATCCCAAAGTTGAAGTTCCTCCCGATAGCGGCGCCATTCTAAAAATGACGCCGGGCAATGTCACCTTTTTCGATATCATTTCCATCCCCTCGCCTCGCATCACCGCGTTGATCATCGCCCTCATCTTGCTGGCCGCATTGCTTTATTTTCTTTACCGCACCTGGACCGGAAAGGCCTTGCGCGCGGTGAGCCAGGACCGTCAAGCGGCCGCTGTGACAGGCATCAACCCCAAGCGCATGAACACTCTGGCCTTTTCGCTGGGCGGGATGTTGGCGGGCATTTCCGGCGCGGCGTTGGTGCAGGTCTTTTCCTGGGTTCCCTGGGTGGGCATTCCCGCCTCTTCCCGCTCCTTCGTCATCATTGTGTTGGGCGGCATGGGCTCATTGCCTGGCGCGTTCATCGGCGGTTTGATCTTGGGCGTCGTCGAAGCTCTCGGCGCGGGATGTGTGCCTGATCCTAATCGGGCGGCGGCTTATTTGCCCGCTTATGGCATGATCATTCTGGTGCTGGTGTTGTTGCTCAAGCCCACAGGCCTGTTCGGGAGGGAGCTATGAGAAACATGAAACTGCTAAAAACCCTTACGTGGGTGGTGGGAACCGGTTTCCTGATCATTCTGCCATTCCTCATTCCCACCCGAATGCATGTGGCCGTCATCGCCTTGTATTACGCGATTTTGGCCTCGAGCTGGGCCTTGTTGGCGGGTTATGGCGGTCAGTTTTCGTTCGCTCATATGGCTTTTGCCGGTTTGGGCGCCTATACGGCCGGGCTCATTGGCAAGTTCATTCGTTTCACCACCGCGCCCACCGGTTTATGCACCGAGTTCTCGATGGGCGATTGGTGGTTGGTGGTGCAGGACGCGGGCTCACCCACTTGCCTGGAAACGGCCAAGGCCGCCATGCCTGTGGGCGCGCTCATTGTCAAGCTTCCGGCATGGTTGGACATCACCATGGGGATCATTGTGGGCGGCCTTTTCGGGTTGCTGATCGGCGCGCTGGTTCTGCGGTTGCGTCGCACCTATTTGGCCTTGTTCACCATCGCTTTCGCCGAGATCTTGCGCACCGTGATCAATGCGGAGCGAGATATCACCGGCGGGCCGGGTGGGCTCAAGGTGGATCCTCTATTTCCCAATGGCCTCACCATCTTCGGGCGCACCTTTGAAGCCGCAGACAAATTGCCTTCTTATTATGTTATGTTAGTGCTTTTCCTGGCGGTTTTGGCCCTGATGTACTGGTTGGTCGGCTCTCGGTTTGGCCTATTCATTCGCTCTATTCGCGAAGACGAAGAGGCTGCCGCCTCGTTGGGCGTCAACGTGGTGCGATATAAAATCCTTCTCTTCACCATCACCGCCATGATCGCTGCGGCTGCGGGCGGGGTCTACGCCCATTTTGTGCGGGTTATCGCGCCCAATATGATGGTGATCAAGGAAATGAGCGTGGTCATCGCCATGGCCGTCATTGGCGGCATGGAAAGCTTGCTGGGCGCGGCCATTGGGGCCATCATCATCGAGTTTGCATTAGAGCAATTGCGCAGCGACATCACCATCGGCTCTTTTTCCATTAACATGACAGACTGGCGTCTGGTGGTGTTTGGCGCGCTGCTCATGATCACTCTGCGGTTTTGGGGCAACGGGCTTATCTTTCCCATCATTCAACGCATTACGCGTCGGGGGGTGGCCGAGGAAACGGTGGCCAAACGCGTGCAACCCGCTTCGACCCCAACGGCAGAAGCGCCGGTCATGGAACAGGAGGTGGAGGCATGATCAAACTGGACGTCAACCATGTTTCCAAGAATTTTGGCGGTTTGCTGGCGGTGAATCGGGTTTCGTTTCAGGTGCGAGGCCCCGAGCTCATCGGTCTCATTGGACCGAATGGCGCAGGCAAAACCACGCTAACCAACTTACTGAGCGGCGCGCTCAAACCCACCAATGGCACGATCTATATGAATGAGCAGCGCATCGACGTCTTGCCGCCCTATAAAATAGCCGCCGTTGGGTTGGGCCGCACCTTCCAAGTCACGCGCGCCTTTCGCCGCATGACCGTCATGGAAAACCTATTGGTTCCGGCTTTGGCCATGCACCCCGCGGCGAGACAACGGCAATTTGTGGAAAAGGCGAAAGAGGTCGCCGAGTTTCTCACCATCGACCACTTGCTCAATGAATATGCACGCGCGCTCTCGGGCGGGCAACAAAAGCTGCTCGAGTTGGGTCGTTTGCTCATGTTGGACCCCGATTTCATCATTCTCGATGAGCCTTTTGCCGGCGTGCATCCAAAGTTGATGGAGATCATCTACGAATACATCATTCAGACCAACAAGAACGGCAAGGCGTTCATCATCATCAGTCACGACATGGAGACCATCTTCACTCTGAGTCAGCGATTGTTGGTGATGGCCTTTGGCGAGCTGATTGCAGACGGCCCGCCCGCGGAGGTGCGCAAAGACCCCGCCGTCATCGAAGCGTATCTCGGCAGCGACAGCGATAAGCCTTGGGAGCCAAAGCGCCGCGCGAAAAGAAACGGCTCGAAGATAGAGTCATGAGTTTTCAGGACCGTCTTCAATCTTTCCACTTCAAGTTTGGAGCCGCGTTATGAATCAAGAATCAACCACCCCGGTTAGCGCTGCACCTGTCGAAGGGCAGAACGACGTGATGCTCGACGTCAAAAACCTGTATGTGGGTTATTATAAAGACCTGAACATCCTCCAGGGCATTAACTTGCAAGCGCGAAGAGCGCGAATCACCACAATTTTGGGCGCGAATGGCGTGGGCAAATCAACCTTGCTGAAGGCCATTTATGGGTTTCTTTCTCCCAATCAGGGCGACATCTTATTGGAGGGAAAGAGCATTTTGAATGTCCCGATTCATGAACGCATCCGGTTGGGCATTTCCTACATTCCTCAGCAACCGGGTATTTTTCGCTGGATGACCGTGGAGGAGAACCTCGAGCTAGGCGCTTGGACCTTTCGTCACGATAAGAAACGGATCAAACGTAAACTGGAGGAGAACTACGAACGATTTCCTGTGTTGAAAGATCGTCGTCATTCCAAGGCTGGCGAGCTTTCGGGCGGGATGCAACGCATGGTGGAAATTGGACGCACCTTGATGACGGACCCAAAGATTATCTTGGTGGACGAGCCCACAGCGGGTCTGGCGAAGCTTCTTTCTGAAATGGTTTATCAAATGTTGGTGGACCTGCGCGACCTGGAGGAGTTGACCATTGTTTTGGTGGATCAGGAGATTCGCTACGCCTTGGCTGTGGCCGATTATGTCTATGTGTTGGAGTTGGGTCGCAATAAATTCCAGGGGCCGGCCGAAGAATTCACTGATCTCGAAAAGGCGTTTTGGGTGTGAACGGAAAGGGATTTCGAGAGGCGGTCGGGCGGCCATCACAAAGAATGGCGTTTGGCCGTCTCTCGGATAGTTGAAATCCGCATCCCTCTTCGACATCATCAAAGAATTGGAAGACGCCTTACCTATTTCTGGTGAAAACGGCGCTATAATCGCGGAATTCGATCATCCTTATCGCTTCATTGTCCGAACATGATCTATCCGCTCATGTGAAATTGCCGGACCCGTCAGGAGCGCAATCATCATGAAAGGAAAATATAGCCCTTTCCGCTTTTCGCCTGCAGGGCTGCGCGGCCTGGAGCCTTCCGCCACCTTGGTGATCAATGAAAAGGTGAACAAAATGTGGGCGGAGGGGAAAGAGGTTTATCATATGGGGTTTGGTGAATCTCGGTTTCCGGTGCATCCGAAAATAGCAGAAGCATTGCGCAAGAACGCCTATCAGCATAGTTATTTGGCGTCGCAAGGCAAAGCCGACCTTCGAGAACGAATCGCCGAGTTCTACGAACGGCATTTTCAGATCCCCGCCCATCCAGAACGCATCATCATCGGTCCTGGCAGCAAGGCGCTGATCCACGCATTGTTCCAATCGCTGGATGGCGAGTTGATCTTGCCCACGCCTTCATGGGTCAGTTATCAACCTCAGGCCCATCTGGTGAATAAGCGCGTGAATTGGGTGCCTAGCAGCCCTGAAACCGGGTACGAATTCACCATAGATGCGCTTTTCGAGACCATCGAGCGTTCGCGTCAGGCTTGGGGAAGCCCAGATATTTTGCTCATCAATAGTCCCAACAACCCCACCGGCCGCATGTTTGATATCGAATTCCTCGAAGAGCTGGCGCAATTTAGCCGGCAAGAGGGGTTGGTTGTGATCAGCGATGAGATCTATGGCCTGGTGACGCATGGCTTGAAACGGCATCGCTCTATATCGCGTTTCTATCCCGAAGGTTCGGTGGCGTTGGGCGGGTTGTCTAAACACCTTTCCTTGGGCGGATGGCGATTGGGCGTGGCCATCTTGCCCCCCAACCGGGCGGGCGCACAGCTTATGCGCGCCTTGCGCACCATTGCCAGCGAAACATGGTCGGCCACCACCGCGCCTGTCCAATTTGCCGCCCTGGTCGCGTATGGCGAAGACCCTGATGTGATGGGCTATGTCAAGGAATGCGCGCATTTGCACGCCATTCGCACCCAATATTTTTGGCGCAAGCTTACCGAAATGGGCGTGCGATGTCCGCAGCCCGAAGGCGGCTTTTATCTTTTCCCCGATTTCTTGCGTTGGCGTGAGCCTTTGGCTCGCCTGGGTGTGAACACCTCGGCCGAGCTGGCTGTTTATCTTTTGGAGAAATATCAGTTGGCCACTTTGCCCGGCTCGGTTTTTGGCGCGCCAGCTGAGGACCTGTCGTTGCGTTTATCCACCAGCTATCTGGATATGGAGACGCCGGAGCGCGCTCAAGCTGTTTTGGACGCCTATGGGCAAGGTCATGATCCTGAGACGCTGATGGAAGTTTACCATCCCAATACACAGATTGCCCTGGCGCGTTTTCGACATTTTCTTGAACATCTGGAGACCATGCAAGAGAAATCCGGCGTCAACGGCGCTGGGCGTCGCGAAACGCTGGAAGAACCGGTGCTTGCTGGCGCGTGATGCACAGGGGAGATATCGAGGGTTTGTTCAAGGCTTTGTTCGCATGGCGAACCCGTTTTTTGACCGGAGTCAAAGTTGGGGTTCTTTGAAACGCGCCTTCTTGGCTGAAAAATGGCCTTTGACGCCTCTTGATGGTATGATAAAAGGGTGATGAAGGCGCGAGAGTTTCATTTCGTCGTCTCATTGTTCCCCTTTTTGCCGCCCCATTCAACCATCTCACAAGAAACAATCAGTGTTTTGGCCACGACATTAGCCGGGAGTATGCAATGACGCCTTTCTTGCAATTTGCTATTGCTCTCACCATCATCATCGCCGCCGCCAAAACTGGTGGATATATCTCCAATCGACTCGGCCAGCCCGCGGTTTTGGGGGAACTTATCGCCGGGATCATTTTGGGGCCATCGGTGTTGAATATGTTGCATTGGACGCCCTTCACGGATCCCTATCTGGGGGAGGGCGTTGCGCATATTGCTGAACTGGGCGTGTTGTTTCTCATGTTCATCGCTGGCTTAGAGCTACACCTTTCCGATCTGGCGAAATCGGGCAAGGTGTCGGCCTTTGCTGGCGTGTTGGGCGTTGTCACCCCGTTGGTCATGGGGTACTATCTGGCGCGCGCTTTTGGCTACGAGATTCAACCCTCTCTTTTTATTGGTTTGATCCTGGCTGCAACCAGCGTAAGCATTTCGGCCCAGACATTGCTCGAGCTGGGCGTATTGCGCACCCGGGTGGGCATTGGTCTTTTGGGTGCAGCCGTGTTTGATGATATTTTGGTCGTGCTTGGGCTTTCTCTCTTCATTGCTTTGGTCGAAGGCACCGGCGGCCCGACCGATGTGCTTTGGATTGTGGTTCGCATGACGCTTTATATCATCATCGCCACCGCGATCGGCATGAAATTCTTCGCCCGGTGGAGCCAAAAGGTGAACCGTCTGCCTATTAGTCAGGGCTTGATGGCGTTTGTGGTGGTGATGATGCTGCTCTACGCCTGGGCGGCCGAAGCTTTAGGCGGGATGGCGGCCATCACGGGCGCGTTTTTGGCGGGACTGATGTTTGCTCGCTCGCCTCTGAAAGAGCGCATCGAAAACAGCGTTTCAGTGATGGCTTACGCCCTTTTTGTGCCGGTGTTTTTTGTCAATGTGGGTCTGGAGGCCAACGCTCGCCTGGTGTTTAGCGTGAGCCTGATGCTCTTTTTGGGCATGACAGTGGTTGCCATTATCAGCAAGATGCTTGGCGCGGGGTTGGGCGCTCGGCTGGCCGGTTTCACCACCCTCGAATCGCTTCAGCTTGGCGCAGGCATGACTTCTCGCGGCGAAGTGGGGCTGATTGTGGCCACGGTGGGCATCAATCAGGGCCTGATTAGCGACGATGTATTCGCCGTGGTCGTCGGCGTCGTCATCGTAACCACCTTGGTGACTCCGGCTATGTTGCGCGTGCTATTCGCCCGCAAGACCGCGGTCGCCTGATTACGCAAAGGAGTGGAATGATGAGCAACTATTTGGTCATCTTTGTTCTCGATAATCCTGATATGTGTCACAGTGTGTTAGACGCTTGGGAGGAGGCCGGGGCGCGAGGCATCACTATCTTGGAAAGCTCGGGGATTGGACGTATTCGGCGGAAGGGCATCCGCGATGATCTGCCCCTAATGCCCAGTATCAGCGACGTGCTTCGAAGCGAAGAAACCCATCATCGCACCATTTTTTCGGTGGTCGATGATCTCACCCTCGCTCGCAAACTGGCCGAGGTCTCGCAAAAGGTGGTGGGCGGTTTGGAAAAGCCTCACACCGGCTTGCTCTTTGTTCTTCCTGTGCTTGAAGTTTATGGCTTGAACAAGGAGAAGGAGCAAGATTGAAAAAATCAAAGCGTTTCTCTCGCCCGCGAGTTGGGTGCGTTTTATCCGTCGTCGCCCGTGGTATCGCTCATGGCTAAACGCCTGTTGGGTGCGCAATAGACGCATGTCTTCCGGCGTCTCAATATGCCATTGTTAGTCGTTCATCTTTCTCGCCGCCACCGCGATCTGGCCCAGACTGACGCCGCCATCATTGGGAGGAACCTGACGGTGTAAGATGACCTCGAAACCGGCCGCGCGCAAACGTTGGGCCGCTCGTTCGGTGAGGATGCGATTTTGAAAGCAACCGCCGCTGAGCGCCACGCGCGGCTCGCCTGTCCGCCGAGCCGTGGCCAGGATGGCCTCTATCAAAGCGTTGTGAAATCGGGCTGCGATGGTGGGGGTGGGAGCGCCGCTTCGGAGATCGGCGAGGACGGCCGAGAGCAGGGGGCGCCAGTCGAGAACCCAGGGCGGCCCCACCTCGGAAAGGGGAAGGGGATAGGCGTCTTCGTGTGCGGGGTCGGTTGCAAACTCCAGCGCCATGGCGGCTTGCCCTTCGAAACTAACGACTTGGTGTAAATCGAGCAATGCGGCGACGCCATCGAAAAGCCGTCCTGCGCTGGTGGTTAGGGGCGCATGAAGGTTTTTCTCCAGCATTTGCGTCAGCAGGCGTCGCTCGTTGCGTTCAAACGCGGCCACCGGCGCCAAATCTTCCTGCATACACGCATCCCTTCCGAACATCTCCCATAGCAACGCCAATGCAATGCGCCGCGGCTCTTTTATGGCCTTGTCGCCGCCCGGCAGACGAAATGGTCGCAAATGGGCGACGCGTTCAAACTCGGCCGCATCGCCTAACAGAAACTCGCCTCCCCAAATGGCTCCATCCGTCCCGAAACCTGTGCCATCCCAAATCACGCCCAGAGCCGGGCCTTCGATTTGATTTTCGGCCAAGACCGCGGCCAAATGTGCGTGATGATGTTGCACCGCCGCCAACTTCACGCGCTCGTCGGCGTTCTCTTTCGCCCATTTCGTAGCCAGGTAATCGGGGTGCATGTCATGAGCGATAATGGTCGGCTTGGCCTCATACATGCGCAAGAAATCGCGGATGACCCGCTCGAACGCGCGCATGGCCTGGGCTGTTTCCAAATCGCCGATGTGTTGGCTGATGAACGCCTGATCGCCCACGCTAAGCGCGACTGTGTTTTTGAGATGAGCGCCTACGGCCAGGATGGTGGGCATAGCGCGGGTGAGAGGAATAGGCAAGGGCGCATAACCCCGCGCCCGGCGCAGCAAACGCGGTTTTCCTTCTACGAGCCAGGCCACACTGTCATCCACATGGCGTTCGATGGGTCGATTATGCACCAAAAACAGGTCGGCGATATGCCCCAACCGTCTTATGGCATCGTTTTCATCGGTGCAGATGGGTTCGTCGGTAAGGTTGCCGCTGGTGGCCACCACCGTGAAATCGATTTCATGGAGCAGCAAATGGTGCAATGGCGTGTAAGGCAACATGACGCCCAAGGTGGGGTTGCCCGGCGCGACGTTGTCGGCCACAGGCGCGTCGTCGCGGCGGGGCAACAGAGCGATGGGCGCTTGCGGCGATGCGAGCAGCCCTCTGGCCTCGGGCGATATCTCCACCAGTCTGGCCGCCTGCGCCAGATCGCGCGCCATGAGCGCGAACGGCTTGTCGCGGCGAGGCTTTCGTTCGCGCAACAACGCCACCGCGTCGGCGTTGCGCGCATCACACATAAGATGAAACCCGCCCAATCCTTTCACTGCCACTATTTTCCCCTCGCGCAGAGCCTGGGCCGTTTGGCGCAACGCTTCATCCGATGAATGGCTCAGCGTTTTCCCCTCGCGATCCCATAACGCCAGGCTTGGACCGCAAACCGGACAAGCGTTGGGCTGTGCGTGAAAACGTCGGTCCAAAGGATTTTCATATTCGGTTTGGCAGGCCGCGCACATGATGAACCGGCTCATGGTGGTGTTGGGCCGGTCGTAAGGCAAAGCCTGGATGATGCTGAAGCGAGGGCCGCAGTTGGTGCAGTTGGTGAAGGGATATCGATAGCGACGATCGCCGGGATCGAAGACCTCGTTCAGGCAATCCGCACAGGTGGCGATATCGGGCAACACCAACACGGTTTTGCCGCCGCTGTCGTCGGAATGACGGATCTCGAAATGCTCAAAGCCGCGCGGCTCCAGCCACTTCACCTCCAAGGCGTTGATAATGGCCAGGGGCGGTTTTTCATCCTGCAAGCGCACAACAAAGGCGTTTACATGCGCGGCCTCTCCTTCGGCTTCGATGAAAACCCCGCGACTGTCGTTGATAACCCAACCTTTCAACCCTAATTCACTGGCCAAGCGATAGACGAAAGGACGAAAACCCACGCCTTGAACCGCACCATGAATTTGCACGCTCACGCGAACCATTTTACTCCTCCACTTCGATGCTCTCCACATAGAACTCCCGCCCACCGCTTACGCGCACGTTTTCACCCTTGCATGCAGGGCATGCTGGCCATATGGGTGGTTTCACGGCCCATTGATGCGCACAATCCTGGCAAGTGGCGGTGGCCGGTTCGCGTCGGAAATGCAGCTTTGCGCCATCGGCCAGAGTGTCCTTGCTGAGGATGTCGAAATAGAATTGGACCGAGTCATCCACGATGCTGGTTAGCTCGCCGATCACCAGATAGATGTCGGTGACTCGACGCACGCGATTGGCTCTGGCCGTTTGGATGACCACTTCGAGAATGCCTTGCGTGATGGGAAGTTCGTGCATGGCGCTGATTGTATCACAAGGGATGGATATTGGGTATTGGATACTATCCAAATATTCTGCTATCTAACATCCCATTACCCAACCATCCAGCCAAAAATGCTCTGCAACCGCGCTTAAAATTTGCCAGAGGAAAAGGGAGGGGGTAGGATTACCAAACGATGGCTTCCTTATTCCACCCCTTTATATTTTAACACTCATGACCACAGGCATCGTTGCAGCAGGACATGAAATGACAGCCGAGGCGGGCGCGGCCATGTTGCGCGAAGGCGGCAACGCGGTCGATGCGGTTGTGGCGGCCGCGTTCGCCAGTTTCGTGGCCGAACCCACGCTCATCGCCCCGGGCGGCGGGGGGTTCGCCATGGTCTATCGTCGCGATGCAGGACGGGCCAAGCTCTATGATTTTTTCTGCAATTTTCCCGGTTTGGGCGCGCCCGTCCCTTCGGAATTCGACTTTTTTCCTATTTCTATTGATTATGGCCCCGCCACGCAAGAATTCCATATTGGCCGGGGAAGCGTGGCCGTTCCAGGAATCATAGCCGGTCTGTGTCTTCTCCTCGCCGACCACGGTCAGCTTCCTGCTTCCGTAGTCCTGGAGCCTGCCATTCATCTGGCTCGAAACGGCGTGCGTTTGGGCGATTTCGGCGCGTTGGTGGGCGAATTGCTCACTCCCATCTTTCAACACGAGCCGGATTTGGCCTCGCTTTATGGCGCGCCCCATCGTTTTTGCGCGCCTGATTTTGTCTACAAAAATCCCCAATTGGCCGATGTATTCGAGGCGCTGGCTCGCGAAGGCCCCGACCTTTTCTATCGCGGTGAAATAGCGCAAGCTATTTTGGCGGATCAACGAGCGCATGGAGGTTTGCTTACAGCCCAAGATTTGGCCGAGTATGAGGTCATTGTGCGCGAACCGTTGCATCAGCGTTATCGCGAGTTCGAAATGCTCACAAACCCGCCGCCTTCACGCGGGGGCGCGCTCATCGCCTTTTCTCTGGCCTTGTTAGAGGCGTTCGATATGGCCAGGTTGACCTTTGGCGAAGTTGAGCATCTGGCCTTGCTGGCCGAGGTGATGCGGCAGACCAATCTGGCGCGACCTTTGTTTGAATCCACCGGCGACGCGGCTCGTTTTTTGGCCCATGAGCATGTCATCGAGCATCGTCGCGAGCTAGTCCGGCGATTGGCGGATGAGCCCGAGGCCCATGCGCTCATTGCGCCCACGTATCGCGAACACAACAACACCACTCACATCAGCGTGTTGGATAGCGACGGCGTATTTGTTTCCATGACAACCACAGCCGGCGAAACGCCCGGGTTTCTCATCCCCGGTTACGGATTGATTTTGAATAACATTCTGGGCGAGGCCGATCTGCACCCCAACGGTTTCCACCGCGGCCAGCCGGGCCGTCGCATTGGCTCGATGATGGCGCCCACTATCATGTTGAGCAATGGCGAGCCGGTGTTGGCCCTGGGCTCGGGCGGCGCTAATCGCATCCGCACCGCGATTTTGCAAGTGATTCTCAACTTCTTGGACTTCAATCTCGATTTGCCCACCGCGGTCAACGCGCCTCGCATCCATTTCGAACGAGATATTTTACAAGTGGAGGGCGGAGCCAGCAACGATGTGGTGGACGCATTGGCGCGTTGGGGTTATAAGCTAAATCGATGGAACGATTTGCACATGTTTTTTGGCGGCGTCCATGCCGTAGGCCGCGACCGAGCCGGTCGTTATCAGGGCGCTGGCGACCCGCGACGCAACGGTTTTGTCGCTTACGTGTGAAAAGATGCAGAAACTTCGGCGCGAATAGGGTGTTTTATTACCTACATTGGCTCGAATAAGAGTACAATGGTGCGGATGATCGTCGCGGCCGATAGGTCGCGTCATGAGGAGGTTCTGATGAGCGATGATTTGAGCCCCACCACATTGCAACAGGCGACCGAACATTTTCGCCGCGCCCATTTTCACGCCATGTTGCAAGATTGGCTGGCCAATCTTACAGGGCGCGATGCAAATCTGTTGAGCTATGACGAGGTGCGTCGGATCTTGCGCGCTCGCGAACAGCCCACCCGACCCCGACTCGAAGATGTGCCGTTGGAGAAAATCGTGGGCAGCGTGGGACGTTATCGCGATTTCAATCGCGCGTTTTTGCCCCGAAACGAAGCCTTGCTCGAACGTTGGCGCAGGGTGGACGCGGCCATGAACAGCCCCGGCGGCGTGCCGCCCGTCGAGCTTTACAAAGTGGGTGAGCTTTATTTTGTGCGAGATGGCAACCATCGCGTTTCGGTGGCCCGCTCGCGAGGCGATAAGACCATAGAAGCCTATGTGACGCCGGTGCAAGCGCCTTTCCCTGTCGAGGCGGGTAACGCGGACGAGCTGGCTCGTTGGCTGAGCGAGGCTGGCTACCGCCTCTTTCTGGAGCGCACAAAGCTGCGCGAGCATTTCCCCGATGCAGACTTGCGACTCACCGAACCGGGGCGCTATCGTGAACTCGATGAGCAGATCGCGGTCCATCGCTGGTATATGGGCGAAAATCAACGACGCGAAATCCCATACGACGAGGCCGTCAAAAGCTGGTATGAAAATGTGTATCTGCCTCTGGCAAACGCCATTCGCGAAAG
Organism: Chloroflexota bacterium; assembly: GCA_013151415.1. Classification (GTDB taxonomy): domain Bacteria; phylum Chloroflexota; class Anaerolineae; order J102; family J102; genus JAADII01. Next base: position 4,573 of record JAADII010000127.1, on the reverse strand, counting down.
CGGCGTGCTCAAGGAGTTTCCCAATCGCACCGTAACCGATCTATTTTTGTGGATATGCCGTCATCGCGAGGAGTTGAAGCGAATTTTCAACCTCGATCTCGATGAAGAGGCCGCAGTCTCCACCTTTGCCAGCGTCTATAGCGACAAACCATTGAAAAAAGCCTTGAAAGGCGCTCGCTTGAAAGCGGCGCGTTTGGTTGGTGGCGACAAAATCATTCTTGGCATCCCCGAAAGAGAAAAAAAGCCGAGCGAAAGCGCGAAAAAGCATGTCGAAACTGAGCGCGAGGGCGGAGGTTAGGCATGCGTTTCACCAAGATCGTTTGCACCATCGGCCCGGCCAGCAACGAGCCCGAAGTGATTGCCCATCTCATTCGTGCAGGCATGGATGTGGCGCGCATCAATTTTTCGCACGGCGACCACGCCACCCAAGCCGCATGGATTCGTCGCGTGCGCTCGGTGGCCAGCGAGATGGATCATCCCGTGGCCATTTTGGGCGATCTGCAAGGCCCCAAATTGCGCATCGGCAAATTGCCCGAAGAAGGCGTTTGGCTGGAAACGGGTCAGACTGTTTTGCTCAGCCAGGACGCCACTCAATCCGACGCCATCCCCTTCCAATATCCCGATCTGCCTCGGCTGGTGCGGCCAGGAGACCGCATGCTCCTTGATGATGGTCTCATTGAATTGGAAGTGATTAAAACTTCAGCCCAGACCATCGAGGCGCGCGTTATTTTGGGCGGGCCGCTCTATTCGAACAAGGGCGTCAACCTTCCTCGAACCGATGCGCATATTCCCGCCATCACCGTCAAAGACAAAGCCGATCTCCAATTTGCGCTTCGACAGGGGATTGATTGGATCGCGCTTTCGTTTGTGCGCGAAGCCAAAGATGTGCTCGATCTGAAAGGGTTGGTTCGACGAAACAGTCAATCCAGGCCATTGCCGCAGATTATCGCCAAAATCGAAAAACCCGAAGCGGTCGAAAATATCGAAGCCATCATCGAAGTGGCGGATGGCATCATGATCGCTCGTGGTGATTTGGGCATCGAGTTGCCGGCCGAAGATGTGCCGCTGGTGCAAAAACGCATCATCCACCTTTGCAATCGAGCGGGTCGGCCAGTGATCACGGCCACTCAGATGCTCGATTCGATGATTCGCAACCCGCGGCCCACTCGAGCCGAAGCCAGCGATGTGGCCAATGCTGTGTTAGATGGCACGGACGCGGTCATGCTCTCGGGCGAGACCGCGGTGGGCAAATATCCGGTGCGCGCGGTGGAGACCATGGCCCGCATCATTGGTAAAGCCGAATCCGAGTTGCCTCCTCATCCCGAACACGAAGAGATTGTGGCCCGCTATAACTATGCAGCGCAGGCTTTGGCCCATGCTGCAGGCGATTTGGCCAGTCGTTTGGGTGCAGCCGCCATTATTGCCCCCACAATTTCTGGCTACACAGCCCGGCAACTTTCTCGCTATAGGCCTGGCATTCCCGTTATCGCCATCACGCCCAGCCCCATGGTGCGGCGACAACTGAATTTGCACTGGGGCGTGCTTCCGCTATTCGCCCCGCGGCGCGCCAGCACCGACGACGTTATCGAAGATGCGGTGCGCGTGGCTTTGGACCACGATGTCGTGAAAGAGGGCGATTTGGTGGTGGTGATGGCCGGCGCCGCGGGAAGCGCTCCGGGAACCGCCAATCTGCTCAAGGTCCAGCTTATCGAGCAAGTGTTGGCTCGAGGCATTGGCGTGGGCTCGCACAAAGTGCGGGGGAGTGTGCGCAAACTTCGGCCGCCTATTCGCCACGACCTGGTCATCCGACCATCCGATATCATCGTCGCCCATGCCCTGGATAGCAGCTGGCAAAATGCGCTGGCCAGCGCTGGCGCGTTCATTGTGGAGGAGGGAGGCCCTCATTCCCATGCCGCTCAGCTGGCCGAAGCATTAAACATCACTGCGCTGGTGGGCGCGAGCGGCGCGTTCGAGGCCTTGAAGGAAGGCGACACGGTCATTGTGGATCCCTTGCGGGGCATTGTTTATCATGGCCTAAGCCCCGATGATGTGGAGCATCGTTCTGCAGGAGGACGGGATGCATAGATGGCGTCGATTTTGGCTACGATTGCAAGGGCACGACTGCTACTCCTGCGAGTTTTCCGATGTGTTTCGTAGCAGCGGCGATGGGCAGGTTAGCCGGCTTCACACTTTTTGCCGTAATCCGGCTTCCCCTCATCATAACCGGCCAGCGCCCTCCAACCTGTGGTGCGATGCCTGGCAACGGGCCAGCGATGGTCGCAAGGGCAAGCCAGATGAGCTAAACCAAACCGGGTTGACGCCATGACGCGGGGTTATCCCCCTTTTCTCTGCGGCGCTTTAAGCAGGAGCGCCTCCAAAGCCAGTTGACGATTGACGTTTTTGCGCAAGTGTTGCGCGGTTTCTATGAGCGCGCTTATAAAGCGCCTCACATCATTGGGATGCGTCGAATGCGCAAAGTGCTCCACTTCGGACAAACCCGCTTGATTGACCACCAATGAGCGACAGCTATTTTGCACCAGCCACACATCGCGCCACCAAAATAACCAGGCTTGCAGCGTATGAATGGCTTCGTCGTCTTTGGCCAGCCTGGCTGCAAGCTTCAGACGCTCCACCACGTTTTGTTCGGGCAAGCGGGTGGCCATGGGCCATGGCCACCCGCTCCTGGTTGGCCTGCCACAATTCAGGCCGCGTGGCCATGTCCACAGCCCAGCCCAGCCGTCCTTCGCTGAACCCAGCCAGCATTCTGGCCTGCTCTTCAGGCGCGCCCCAGCCATTTACCAGAGCCTCAGCCACCGTCTCCCTGGAAAGGGGGCGCAAATGCAATATTTGACAACGGGAAATGATGGTGGGAAGTAGGGCCGAGATTTCGGTGGTGGTGAGAACAATGCGGGTTGTGGGCGTAGGTTCTTCCAATGTTTTGAGCAACGCGTTGGCCGCGCTGGGATTGGCCCGCTCGAAAGAGGAGATGATGAACACCTTGTATTGACCCTCCACCGGCGAAAGCATGGCCTCGCGAATCAACTCGCGCACCTGTTCGATCTTGATCTGACCGCCGCCGGCCTTGATAAACCGATGATCGGGATGCCCCTCATCGGCCGCGAGCCGGCAAGAGCGGCAGCGACCGCACGCGCCCAGCCCCTCATCGGCCTGGGGCGATTCGCATGTCAATGCCTGGGCCAGGGCGCGGGCCAGGGTGGTCTTGCCCACTTGGGCGGGGCCTTCGATGAGATACGCGTGCGCGGTGCGGCCCTCGATCACGGCCGCGCGCAACAATCGTTGCGCCCATTCATGACCGAAAACAGGAATGCGGAAGGACGATGGGGCGGAAGTCATGGGGTTTTGCTCAAAAATGAATGCACATGGCGCACATTTTGAGAGGGTCTATGCATCGACGGCCTGGCGATAGGTTTCCAGGGTTTCTTGCGCCGCCTTCTCCCACGAAAACATGGCCGCGCGGGTCAAGCCCTTGGCCTGCATCTGCTTACGCATCTCTTCATCCGTCAACATGCGATGCATGGAAACAGCCCACATTTCCACATCTTCGGGCGGAACCAACAAGGCCGCATCGCCTACGACTTCGGGCAAGCTGCCTGCATTGGAGCAGACCACGGCCGCGCCGCAGGCCATGGCTTCGAGGGGCGGCAGGCCAAAACCTTCGTAATAGGCCGGATGCACCAGCATGGTGGCCAGATTGTAAAGCGCCCGCAAGCATTCGTTATCCGCGATAGAGCCGAGAAAATGCACGCTTTCGCTCAATCCCAGGCGAACGACCAACTCATAAATATCATGATATAACCATCCCGGCTCACCCGCCAAAAGCAGCGGGATGGACACATCGTAATCCTGGCGCAAAATATGATAGGCGCGCAATAAGGTGCCCAGGTTTTTCCGCGGTTCGATGGTTCCCACAAAAAGGATAAACTCGTCGGGCGTTTCGATGCCCCCTCGCTGCAAATCTTCTCGCGCCTGCTGGCGAGAAATCGGATGATAAACGGGATCCGCGGCCTCGTAAATAACATTGATCTTGGATTCGGGCGCGCCCACCAGGGTGACCAGATCCACGCGGGTGGCGTTGCTCACTGCTATGATGCGATTGGCCCGCCGCACGGCCAGCTCGGTTTGACCGTAATAGCGCGCGGCCTCGGCCGTGACAAAGTTGGGAAAGCGAAGAAACGCGAGGTCATGCACCGTAATTACAGCCCCGGAATACGGTTATATAAAGGTGGGATGAAGTCGGGGCTATGGATCAGATCTAAGCCCAAAGCCAGGGTTTCCAGGCTGAGAGGCCATTGTTCGAAGCGATGATGCGCGGGAGTCAGGAGCGCGATCCGGCGAAAATTGGGCGCGTCGATCACCGGTTCGACATGGCGGCGATGTTGCAAGATCAGGTATTCGTTATCCTGGTCGATTTTCGCCAGGGCCTGCAGCAGGCGTCGCGTATACCAACTAATGCCGGCCTGTCGATAATAAAGAAGTCGAGCGTCGATTCCAATGCGCATGAATCTCTCATCCTACAAATAACGAATCCAGACGTAAATCGCGCCTAAAGCAA